>CAYHQK010000007.1:0-38303 GCA_964358535.1 uncultured Nitrospira sp.
AGACCCGAGGGGATCTGGACGGCGCGGAGGCAATGCATCGAAAGTCTCTTGAGATCGAGGAGAAACTAGGGCGCTTGGAGGGCATGGCCAACGCCTACGGGAACCTGGGCATCGTGCTCCAGACCCGAGGGGATCTGGACGGCGCGGAGGCAATGTATCGAAAGTCTCTTGAGATCGAGGAGAAACTAGGGCGCTTGGAGGGTATGGCCAACGCCTATGGGAGCCTGGGCATCGTACTCCAGATCCGAGGGGATCTGGACGGCGCGGAGGCGATGTATCGAAAGGCACTCGAAATCAACCAAAAACTAGGGCGCTTGGAGGGCATGGCCAACGCCTATGGGAACCTGGGCACCGTGCTCCAAACCAGAAAAGATCTAGACGGCGCCGAAGCGATGTTTCGGAAGTCGCTTGAAGCAGCGGAGCGACTAGGCTCACCTCTGCTAATCGCGCAAGTCAATTCCTCAATTAGATCTCTACTCGGTCCGCATTCAGGCCGCGATGAAAATAAAGCAATTGGCGCAGAGAAGAAAAAATGAAAATATCAGGAAATGAAAATGCGCCACGAGCAATCTCACGGCTCATGGCAGATCTTAATTTATCATTCGTCGCTCGCAACTCGTCGTGCACAAGCCCGGGCTTTCCGGCTCACGAAACTTCGATTCTCGCCCCTCGCCCCGCCTTGAGAAGATCGGTAGCTGAGGCTTCCTTCACGAAAATTTCCAGATTCCCATCGCTGTTGATGAGCGCAGAGGGCTGTCCTTCCGTCCCTTCGCTGTAACTGGGGACCAATCCTTCGATGGCCTGTTTGCCGATCCGAATGGATGGTTGCTGGCCTTTCGTGACTGCTCGCGCTTCTTCGAGATGCTGCCGGGTCAGGTTGGAAATCAGATTGCCGAACCGATCCACATGAATGATCTCCCCCACCAAGGTCTTGCCTTCCCAGGTTGGCGTCGGGATCGTGAAGGTCTTGCAGTCTGTAACGAGCCGCCCGAATGATTCGAACGACTGTTGTTTGGTCAGCCAGGCTGCAGCCGGAGCGAAGAGGTCGCGGCCGTCGAAAGTGCGGCCAGCCGATGGCAGCCGATAGTCTTCATTCTCGATCTCGCGCACTTCCATCTCGCGGTTCCCGGCGAGGATATGCGTTAACAATCCGTTGTCGGGAGCCAGAAAGAAGTAGCGCTCGCTCTTAGCGATGAGGGCGCGCCGCTCGCTGCCGACGCCTGGATCGACGACGGCCACATGCACGGTACCCTTGGGGAAATAGCGATAGCAGGAGTTCAGAAGATAGGCGGCGGCTTCAACGGAATGGGGCGGCACGTGATGCGAGAGATCGACGAAGGTGGCCTGGGGATTGATGGTGAGGACCACCCCCTTCATGCTCGCCACGAACAAGTCCCGATCTCCGAAATCGGTCAACAGCGTGATGAGCCCCGAAGGGTGCGGCACTACAGCTCCTCGAAGCGAATCTCCACCACTTCGTATTCGACGATCTTGACCGGTGTCTTGACCTCGACGAACTCGCCGACGCGCTTGCCGATCAGCGCCTTGCCGACCGGAGACTGAATCGAGATGCGGTTCACTTTCATGTCGGCTTCATCCTGCCCCACCAGCGTGTACTGACGCTTCGACTGCGACTCCTGTTCGATCACGACCACCGTGGCGCCGAACACGATGGTCTCGGAGACCCGCCCGGCCGTTTCGATGATGCGGGCATCGGCCAGCTTCGACCCAAGCTCGATGATACGCGACTCGATGAACCCCTGGCGTTCCTTGGCGGCATCGTACTCCGCATTCTCGCTCAGATCGCCATGGGCGCGCGCTTCAGCAATGGCTTCGATGTTTTTGGCGCGTTCGACTTTGCGAAGACGATCAAGCTCTGCCTGAAGTGCCTCGTGCCCCTTTCGCGTGATCGGTGTCGGCATAGTGTAGCGTCCTCTATGAGTGGTGGTGATATTCCTGCAACGACCGAATCGTAAGCTCTGTCTTCAAAATCGCTTCAATGCCCATGACCGCCGCTCGCGCGCCCCGGATAGTCGTATAATAGGCCAGCCCTTTATTCAAGGCCTCCCGGCGGATCGACAAGGAATCGGCATGGGACGCCGCCGTGCTCACGGTATTCACGACCAAGGCCACTTGTCCGTTCTTGATATGGTCCACGACATGGGGACGGCCTTCTTTGACCTTATTCACGGTTTCCGCCGGCACTCCATGGTCCCGCAAATAGCCCGCCGTGCCGCTCGTCGCCTGGATGTTGAACCCCAGCTTATGAAGCTGCTTCACCACGTCCAGCGCCGCAGGACGATCGCTTTCCTTCACGCTGATGAAGGCCGTGCCTCCCTTGGGCAACGGCGCGCCGGCTCCTGCCTGGGACTTGGCGAAGGCCCAGCCAAAATCCTGATCGATGCCCATCACTTCGCCGGTAGACTTCATCTCCGGCCCCAGGAGGACATCCACCCCGGGAAACTTATTGAAGGGGAAGACGGATTCCTTCACGGACAAATGCACCGGCGCAGGAGCGTCGGTTAATCCCAGCTCCGGCAAGGTCTTGCCCACCATCACCTTCATCGCCAGCTTGGCCAATGGCACCCCGATGGCTTTACTGACGAAGGGCACCGTGCGCGAGCCTCGTGGATTGACCTCTAACACGTAGATCGTATCCTCTTTCACGGCGAATTGCGCGTTCATTAAGCCGATCACGCCCAGTTCCAGGGCCAAGGCCTTCATTTGCCGGCGAATCTCTTCCACTACGCTCTGCTTGAGCGAATAAGGCGGCAAGGAACAGGCCGAATCTCCGGAATGGACCCCGGCTTCTTCGATATGTTCCATGATCCCTGCCACCACGACATTCGTTCCGTCTGAAATGGCGTCGGCATCAACTTCAATTGCATCGGAAAGATACCGGTCGATCAGCACCGGATGTTTCGGCGAGGCCTTGACCGCCGAGGTCATATACTCCAGCAAGCCAGCTTCGTCATAGACGATCTGCATGGACCGCCCGCCTAATACATAGGAAGGCCGCACCATCACCGGATAGCTAATCCGCGACGCGATCTTCAAGGCCTCGTCCACGGATCGGGCCATGCCGCTCTCCGCCTGGCGGAGGCCCAGTTTATCCAGGAGGTCGCGGAACTGCTCCCGGTCTTCGGCTCGATCGATCGCCTCAGGGCTCGTGCCCAAAATTTTCACCCCTGCCTTGGAGAGGGGCAAGGCAAGCTTAAGGGGCGTCTGCCCGCCGAACTGCAACACGACGCCCAGCGGCTGTTCGCGCTGCACGATATTGAGGACGTCTTCCTCGGTCAGCGGCTCGAAATAGAGCCGATCCGAGGTGTCGTAGTCCGTGCTCACCGTTTCCGGGTTGCAATTCACCATGATCGATTCGATGCCCTCTTCGCGCAGGGCCATGACCGCATGGACGCAACAATAATCGAATTCGATCCCCTGCCCGATGCGGTTCGGCCCGCCGCCGAGGATGATGACTTTCTTCCGGTCCGTCGGACGAGCTTCACATTCACTCCCGTAGGTCGAATAGAGATAGGGCGTATGGGCTTCAAACTCCGCGGCGCAGGTGTCCACGCGCTTGTAGGTCACGCCTCGTTTGCCCTGGGGCTTGGTCCGCTGCTTCCGGACCGAGGCAGCCGTGGCGCCGATGAGCTGCGCGATACGATCGTCCGAGAACCCCAGTTCCTTGGCCTGCCATAAGAGCGATTCCTCAAGGACCGCCGGCTTCTTGCCAGACTGGCCGACCAGCACCGCTTCGAATTGAATCAGCTCACGGACCTGTTCCAGAAACCAGGGGTCGATCATCGTCAAGGCAAAGAGGTCATCGTTGGAGAGACCAAGGCGCATGCCGTCCGCCACATGCCACAATCGCTCGGCGATCGGAGTCCGCAGATGTTGCCGCACCCGCTCCAGCCCCTGTGCCCGGTCGAACCCTTCTGGAATGCCGCGATCCAGCCCCTCCCGCGAGGAGAGTCCGCTCATATTCAATTCCAACGAACGAATCGCCTTGTGCAAGGCCTCTTTAAAGGTGCGCCCGATCGCCATGACCTCGCCCACCGACTTCATCTGCGTCGTAAGGGTCGGATCGGCCCCGCGGAACTTCTGGAAGGCAAAGCGGGGGATCTTCACTACCACATAGTCGATCGTCGGCTCGAAGGAAGCCTTGGTCACGCCGGTGATGTCGTTGGTGATTTCATCCAACGTGTAACCCACGGCAAGCTTCGCGGCAATCTTGGCAATGGGAAACCCTGTCGCTTTCGAAGCCAGCGCGGAACTCCGCGACACACGTGGATTCATTTCGATAACCACCATGTCGCCGTTCTTGGGGTCCAGGCCGAACTGCACGTTCGATCCGCCTGTATCGACGCCGATCTCACGGATGATCCGGACTGCGGCATCCCTCATCCGCTGGTACTCTTTGTCCGAGAGGGTCATGGCCGGCGCGACCGTGATGCTGTCCCCCGTATGGACCCCCATCGGGTCCAGGTTCTCGATGGGACAGATGATGACGACATTGTCCTTGAGGTCCCGCATCACCTCGAGTTCATATTCTTTCCACCCGATGAGCGATTCCTCAATCAGCACCTGGCTGACCGGACTCATGGCCAAGGCCCAATCGATCAGCTTCTCGAACTCTTCCCGGTTGTAGGCGATATTCCCGCCGGTTCCGCCCATGGTGAAGGAGGGACGGATGATCGAGGGGAATCCGGTCTGTTCGAGAATCTTGATGGCTTCGTCACGGTTATGGGCCGTACCGCTGGCCGGCACCCGCAAGCCGATTCGCTGCATCGCCTGTTTGAAGGCTTCGCGATCCTCGGCCTTATGGATCGCCTCGGCGGAAGCGCCGATCAGCTTCACGCCGTATTTTTCGAGCGTCCCCCGCTTGACCAAGGCCATCGTGGCATTCAACGCGGTCTGGCCTCCCATGGTGGGAAGCAGGGCGTCGGGCCGTTCTCGCTCGATCACTTTTTCCACCACTTCGACCGTGATCGGCTCCACATAGGTCCGATCGGCCAACTCCGGATCGGTCATGATCGTGGCAGGATTGCTGTTGATGAGAATGACCCGGTAGCCTTCTTCTTTCAGCGCTTTGCAGGCCTGCGTGCCGGAATAGTCGAACTCGCAGGCTTGACCGATCACGATCGGGCCGGACCCGATCAATAAAATGGATTTGATATCTGTTCGCCTTGGCACGAAAACCTCGTTTCAGAGTCAGCTAGCTCGGTTGTGGCATGGGCCCGATCGCCGGCCTGTATGGCGCAACGGGCGGCGGAACCACCCCTCCCCCTGGCCCATGATAATGCTGAAGCGCCTCAGGAAGCCAGGCTTCGATCTGGTTGATACGCGTTAAATCGGATGGATGGGTGGACAGAAATTCCGGGATCGCCTGCTGCGACCGGAAGCAGACCTTGCCGATCATCTGCCTCGGGCAGCCGCTCATCCGTTCCCAAAATGGGACAGCCTCGCGCGGATCGTAGCCTGCCTGCGCCATCAAGCGGAGCCCGACGTAATCGGCTTCCGATTCCTGCTTCCGGTTGAAGGGCAACGACACATTGACTCCGTAGGCGCCCAAGAGACCCTGCATCGCGCCGGGATTGACACTACCGGAAACTGCCGCGCCCAAGGCGCCCAATTGCGCGATTTGGTCCAGGATACTCCGGCTCATCCGCTCCACTCCGTGACGCTGCAACGCATGGGCGACTTCATGCCCCATCACCGTCGCCAATCCGACGTCGTCTTTCGTATGTTTGAGAATCCCGGTGAAAATCGCCACCTTTCCACCTGGCAGCGCGAAGGCATTGACCATCTTGTCGTCTTGAATGACGGCAAATTCCCACTGATACTCCGGCTTGTTGGCGGCGGCCGCGATTCTCCGTCCCACTCGTTGCACCAGCTCGTTGATTTCCGCGTTGTCGCTGAGAGGCGCAGCCCGCAACACCTCGCGGTAGGCGCTCAATCCGAACTGCATTTCCTTCTCTTCGGAGAAAAAAATCACCTGATCGCGAGCCGTGCCTGGCGCGCGGTAACAGCCGGTCAGGCTGCCGAACAGACTCATGGCGGCCCCAACCCCGAGCGCCGTGCAGAGGCTCATCGCCCCATGGGCGCCCAGCGCCAACATCGCCCGGCGTCCGATTGGCGTGGCTAACGCTCGATCGATTGAGTCAGCAGCACGTGCCATGACAGCCTACGGCATCCAGAGGTACATGAACTGCGGCGTTCCACCCCGCACCATCGACAGCAAATCTAAATTGGCGAACCCGGCCATACCGGCACTCGTCCCGAACAAACGGGAGTAGATATTATTCTGATACTCGCCCCGATGCCCGTAGGTCACGACCCGCGCCTCCGTCAGACCGGCTTTTTTCTTGGCCATCTCGATCGCGTCATCCAGATACCCGATCTCGTCGATCAAGCCTGCCGCCTTGGCCTGGTCTCCTGAGTAGATTCGCCCGTCGGCCAGTTTCTTGATCTGATCGGACGACAGATGGGGCCGCCCTTCCTGCACCACAGACAGGAACCGGTGATAAAATGAATCGATTACGCTTTGAAAAATGGCCCGTTCCTCAACCGTCATCACCCGAAAGGGCGAACCCATATCCTTGCGGGGACCGGACGTGATCGCGTTGGCTTCAAGTCCAACTTTTTCCAGCAAGCCTCGCGCATTGACGGTCAGCATGATCACGCCGATACTCCCTGTCACCGTCGAGGGATGGACCCAAATACTGTCCGCCGCCATGGCCAGGTAATAGCCCCCCGATGCCGCCACATCCATCATCGAGGCGATCACGGGCACCTTCTTCTTGAGCTTGAACTCCCGCAACTCGTGATACAGAATGTCCGAAGCGGTCACCGTGCCACCGGGACTGTTGATGCGAAGCACCAGGGCTTTGATTTTGTCGTCCTTTGCGGCCCTCGTCAGTTCTTCCTTGAACAGAGCCACCATGTTGGGATGCGGCATGAGGCCGTCTTTGTCTTGCGCGCTGATGACCCCCGACAGATCGAGCACCAGCACTTTGCCGTCGCCCGTGCCGCTCAACTGCACTTCCTGCACCGGCCCCGACGGCTCGACGAGATTGATCGTGATGCAGCCTGCTTGCAGGCTGATGATGACGAGGAGGCAGAGCCGACCGACCATTGCGCAGACCCTAGGCATATTGTTTCTCCATCAGCTGAATAAACTCGGTGAATAAGTAACCAGAGTCATGGGGCCCGGGAGAGGCCTCCGGATGATATTGTACCGAAAACACCGGACGATCCACACAGGCCAATCCTTCGATCGAATGGTCGTTCAGGCTCACATGGGTCACCGCGACCTTCCCGAACGTTGTCTCGATGACGGGCGGTCGATCCGGCACGGATGTGATCGGCTGCGTGACTTGGACCGCAAAATTATGGTTCTGCGAAGTGATCTCGACCTGTCTCGTGCGCAGGTCCATGACCGGATGGTTCGCCCCATGATGGCCGAACTTCAACTTGTAGGTCTTGAGCCCCAGCGCGAGGCCGAGGATCTGATGGCCTAAGCAAATACCGAAGAGCGGATACTGGCCGATCAGTTGCCGCACCGATTCAACCGCATAGGGCACGCCTTCCGGATCGCCCGGACCGTTCGACAAGAAGATTCCGTCCGGCTTAAGGGCCTCCACCTGCTTCGCGGTGGTCGAAGCCGACACGACCGTCACAGCACAGCCCAGATCGACGAGCTGACGAAGGATATTCTGCTTCACTCCGAAATCATAGGCGACGACATGCCAGCGCTTGGTCGCAGCCGCGCGGGGCTTGTCGCCGAGCGAGGGAAGCCATTCACCGGATCCTTCCGTCCACTGATAGGATGTCTCGCAGGTGACGGTGGTCGCTAAATCGCGGCCAATGATGCCGGGGGCCGCCTTCGCCTTTGCCACAGCTCGACGGGCGTCCGTCTCGACATGGGTAATGAGGCCCTGCTGCGAACCATGCTCACGCAGATGGCGTGTGAGGGCCCTGGTATCCAGCCCCTCGATGCCGACAATCTTCGCTTCGTGGAGATAGGCTTGTAACTGCTGCTTGCTGCGCCAGTTGCTGGCGAGCGTGCTGGCCTCTTTGACGATAAACCCTTCGGCCCAGATCTTCCGCGACTCGATATCCTCCGGCGTCACCCCGTAGTTGCCGATGTGGGGACAGGTCATCGTAATGATCTGTCCTTTATAGGAGGGATCGGTCAAGACTTCCTGATAGCCGGTCATGGCCGTGTTAAACACGACTTCGCCGACCGTCTCCCCTTCATAGCCCAACGCGCGCCCCTCGAAGAGCGTGCCATCCGCCAATGCCAACAATGCTTGTTTCACGTCACCACTCCATCCCGCTGCAGCGCCCGTTTGGCCTTGATTCCTGTCAGTACAATTCCCAGTACGAGATTGACCATGTAGAGCGACCGGACCGGCATATGTATACGGAAGAATGCCTCGAACGCCGCCTTCCGCGCCGCCTCCTCTTTCACCGCAAAGGCCTGAGCCTGAAGCGAAGCAACCAATGGATGCAGCCAGAGAATAATGATGCCGGCGATCACCGTCATCCCCACCAACAAGGCCATCTCACCACGACTGACCGCCACGTCCTGATTTCCACTCCACCAGCGATACCACGTTCCGGCACACAAGACCGCCACCGCCCCGATCACGAATCGATTATACCCCTCAAAGGCTCGCGTCAGAAAGAACCCGCCTGAGTCCTGCCCGCCGAACGTATTGAAGACAGCGGGAATGACCGCCCCGATGAGCACCAGCAACCCGCCGACCCAGACTCCCAGCGCCAGCCATTCACAGGTCAGGCAGCAAACCAGCCCCCAACGGGATGAGCGCTGCACTACCCCTCCGCCCGGCTGGCCTCGAACACCACTCGGCCACCCACGATGGTCGTCCGCACCCGCCCCTTCACTTTCCAGCCGGCAAAGGGCGTGTTGCGGCTCTTTGAAAAGAACTTGGCCGGATCCACTTCCCACTGTTCATGCTGATCGACGATCGTCACATCGGCATCGGCCCCGACGGCCAAGGTGCCTTTGGCCAATCCAAACACCTTTGCCGGAGCCGTGCTCAATTTATCGACTGCCGCTTCTAAGGACAAGATCCCCTCCTCGACCAAGGCAAAGGTCAAGGGCAGCGCTGTTTCCAGCCCGACGATGCCGAAGGGCGCCTCCGCAAACCCCAGCTGTTTTTCCTGTGTGGCATGAGGCGCATGGTCCGTGGCGATGACATCGATGGTACCGTCACGGAGCCCCTCCTTGATCGCTTGCACGTCCTTCCAGGTCCGGAGCGGAGGATTCATTTTGGCATAGGTGTTGTAGCCTCGGACCGTTTCCTCCGTGATGGTGAAATGATGGGGGCAGGCTTCGGCTGTGACTTTCAGCCCGCGGGACTTGGCCTCCCGCACTATCCGGGCCGATCCCTCGGTGCTGATATGGGCCAGATGCAGCCTGGCTCCGGTCAGTTCCGCCAAGGCGACGTTCCGCGCCACCATCACATCTTCCGCCGCAGACGGCATGCCAGGGAGTCCCAACTCGGTCGAGATGACCCCTTCGTTCATGCAGCCCCCCTCGGCAAGGTGCAGATCTTCGCAATGGTCGACCACCGGCACGTCGAAGGCCATGGCATATTCCATCGCACGCCGCATCACGAGGCTGTTCATCACCGGCTTCCCGTCATCCGAAATCGCCACACAGCCGGCGCGCCGCAAGTCGCCGATCTCCGCCAACTCTTTGCCTTCCGAGCCTTTGGTGATCGCGCCGATCGGAAACACATTCGCCAGCCCGGCCGCCTTCGCTCGCTCCAGCATGAATTCCGTAATCGCCTGATTGTCGTTCACGGGATTCGTATTGGGCATGCAACAGACCGAGGTGAAACCGCCTGCCACCGCCGCTGCCGCGCCGCTCTGGATCGACTCTTTATATTCAAAGCCCGGCTCACGGAAATGGACATGGAGATCGACAAAACCGGGGAGAACCAGCCGCCCCTTGGCATCGATCTTCGTGGCTCCCGCCGGAACTTTGAGGTTCGACCCCACCGCAACGATGCGCCCCTCATCGATCAGCACATCGGCCACGCCATTGAACCGTCCCGGATCGATCACGTGCCCGCCTGCAATGTGAATAGCCACGATTCAGTTCGCTCCTGACATGAGATAGAGAATACCCATGCGAACGGCCACGCCATTCGCCACCTGATCCAAGATCACCGACGACAGACTATCCGCCACCTCCGGCGCAATCTCGACCCCCCGGTTAATCGGCCCAGGATGCATGACGATCACCTTGGGATCGGCCAGCTTGACCCGCTCGGACGTCAGCCCGTAGAGCCGCGCATATTCGCGAATAGTCGGGAACAGCGCTTTCCCCTGCCGCTCAAGCTGCAAGCGCAACATCATGATGACCTGCACGTCGCGCAAGGCCTCGTCGAGATGGTAGTAGACGCGCACACCCAGCTTCTCGACCCCGGCCGGGATCATTGTCGGAGGCCCCACCACCCGGACTTCCGCTCCCAACTTGACCAAGGCGTGGATGTTCGAACGGGCCACCCGGCTATGGGCCACATCTCCGACGATCGCCACCTTCAGCCCCTCGAACGACAGGCCGCGCTCGCGAATCGTGTAGAGATCCAGGAGCCCTTGCGTCGGATGCTCATGCCACCCGTCTCCGGCATTGATCACGGACGACTTCACCCCGCGGGCCAGGGCCTCGGCGGCGCCGGCCGAGGGATGCCGCAACACGATAATGTCCGCCTGCATCGCCTCGATATTGCGCGCGGTATCGAGCAACGTTTCCCCTTTGACCACGCTGCTCGACGAGGGAGAAAAATTGATCACGTCGGCGCTCAGCCGTTTCGCCGCCAGCTCGAACGAGGTGCGAGTCCTCGTACTGGGCTCGAAAAAGAGGTTGACCACCGTACGACCCCGGAGCGCCGGAACTTTTTTGATTTCCCGCCCGGTCACTTCCTTGAACGAATCGGCCGTCTCCAGAATCAACCGGATCTCGTCCACCGACAAGGGCGCCAGGCTCAAGAGGTCTTTGCGTTTGAGACTCATCGTTCCCTCCACCTCAGGCCTTGAGGATGACCACCCGATCGTCCTCGCCTTGCTCTTCCAATAACACTTGAATGTCCTCTTCCCGAGACGTCGGAATATTTTTCCCGATATAGGTCGCCTTGATCGGCAACTGCCGATGACCCCGGTCGACCAGCACCGCCAGCTGAATCTCCGCCGGCCGGCCCAAGTCGATCAACCCGTCCATCGCCGCGCGGATGGTTCGCCCCGTGAACAACACGTCGTCCACCAGCACGATCACCTTGTCGGAAATGTCGAACGGAACCGACGTCATGCGGAGAATCGGCTGTTCCTTCCGCAGCGACAGATCGTCCCGGTAGAGGGTAATGTCCAACTCGCCGATCGGCACGGAGGCTGCTTCGATCTCTTGGATCCGTTTCACCAGCCGATGGGCCAGATGCACCCCGCCGGTTCGGATCCCGACCAACGCCAGATTCTGGATGCCCTTATTCCGTTCGAGAATCTCGTGCGCGATACGGGTCACCGCCCGGGCGATGTCTCCCGCGTCCATGATCAGCCGTTCTTGGGGTCGATCGTTCTGGGTCATCACCATGATTCATTCAACTTTCTGGCATAAAAAAACCCCCTCATCGGCATTCGATGAGAAGGTTGAGATGTGTCGGCAGACACAAGCCTGAATAACGCCCATGAGCACTCCTTACTCACCTCGCAGGATGAGCATTAAAGGTTGCGGCATCTTACTGAGGCCCAGGAACCCTGTCAAGCCGCGAGACGTGGCTCGCGCCGGCTGCTGAACGAATCGACGGAGCGAACGCCCATCGATTCGAGACGCGCGTGACGGCCAGACTCGGCTCCTGGCGGCAACATTCGCAATATTTTCATGGAGTCAGGCGAGCCGCCGCCGCTCATAGGGAAAGTATTGCCGCCCGGGAAAACTCTCGCCGCCTGCACCGCAATGTAGAGTAGTCCGCGATCACGGGCCCACGACCCATGGGGTGGTGAATGGGTACGTATTTCTCGTTTCCCCGCTTCGGCCTAGGAAAGAATTGGACACTGAGATGCAGAGTTGGGCCCTATCAGAACCGAACGCTCAATATTTCTCCCACACCAACCGATACAGGTCATAACTGAAACTGAGACTGACGCTACTGTCTCACACACACAGAGGAGGACCGATCATGTGGCAGCCGGAGAAACAGGATACGAGACGTTCGCCGCAATCCCTTTCAGATATGGAGGGCAATATCCCTTCATCGCCGAATACCAGACCGGAGTCGAATGAAGCCGTCGTGGCCTTCGTCGGGAAAGGCGTCGAATTCAAGGGCATGATCTCCTACAGCGGGACCGTGCGGATCGATGGATTCCTCGATGGAGAGATCCACACCGAAGGGACCCTGTTGGTGGGAGAAGAAGCCGTTATCACCGCCAAGGTGAGCGCAGGCACCATCGTGTGCATGGGGAAGATCACCGGCGATGTCGTGGCCAAAGAGAAAATCAAGCTGCTCGCCCCCGCCGTGCTCAATGGCGGAGTGAAGACGCCGATGATCTCGGTCGAAGATGGCGTGCTCTTCAACGGGACGCTTGAGATGACACAGGCCATCCGGGAAGTGTCCCGCGAAGTGCCGCTCCGCTCCGTCGATGATTCCGATGTCGCAACCATCAGACGAGCCAATGCCTAACACCCATGCCGCATAACCTGACTGCCTATCCTATGAACGAAGCGCGACATGGGAGCCCGATTCGGATGCACCAGGTCGAGGATCGACCGGTCCGAGAAGCCGCAAGGCCTCACCACCGGGGGCACAGGTATTAGGAGGATGCCATGTGGGCGTTCGGAAAAAACCAGCAAGGGGCAGCGACAGGCCAGGAAGATTTCACGTTCTTAGGAAAAGACGTCGTCTTCAAAGGCGTCCTGACCCTCCAGGGCAGTGTCCGGGTTGACGGCCAATTTGAAGGCGAACTCCACTCGACCGGAACCGTGACGGTCGGGGAACTCGCGATCGTCAGGGGCAACATCAAGGCGAGAGTCTTGATCACGAGCGGCAAAATCAAGGGCGATATCACGGCCTCGGAAAAGGTCATGATCATGAGCCCTGGGATGCTGATCGGCGATGTCCGCACCCCGTCGATTTCCATTGAGGGAGGCGCGCACTTTCACGGCCTGTCCAATATGGGGGCCGATACATGGGTCGAAGGCCACAATGCGGCAGACGAGAGGATTCGCGACCTCGCCGCACACCGCGGACGACTGCGCGCGCCAGACTACTAACGGGGTCTAGGGACGTTTGAGCTCTTCGAGCGCAAACTGCTTGGGCAGCATCACTGGCACCACGATTCCGATGGGATCGCCTCGTTTGATGGTCGTCGGCTTGGTGAGTTGCAACAGAAAATTCGCGGTGAACGCGTCGTAGTCCGGGAGCCATTCGTACATATTCGGCGTACGTTTATACTCCTGCGTCTTAATCCCCTCCCACACAAAAAACGTCCGATCGGGATAGTGATAGAAGTGGTTCGGCACGTCCTTCATCATCAAGCCCACCTGTTTGGGATAGTAGAACCGGATCCCGCAGCAGAGCTTGGGATAGCCGCTGTTTAAGATCAAATCGACATAGGTCCCGGAAAAGGACTTGTAGCCCAGGATCCGCTCCTCCGGCAGGATCGGCGGGGCTTGCCACTTGACCCCCTCGGTCGTGCGGCGAATCTTGCAGTCCGCCGGAGACCGAATGAGCCAGCCATACTGGCCCACCGTTCGCACCGGGCCACAATCATCCGGAATCACTTTATAGCCCTCGACCGCCACCGTCCGCTGCTCATTCAGCGACATTCCGGACAACAGGGGCCGATGCGGCATGAAGTCGAGCTTCAGTCGCTCCGGCGCGATGGCCGTTGAATACTCCCGTTCCCAATAGATGACGATCTTGTCGCCCGGCTCCTCGCCTGCAATCTGTTCTGACGTCGGTTCATTCATAGCGACAACCGTAATCGATCCATGACACCCAGTGCAAGCAGACTAGACCTTCTTCAGGTGAAATAAGGTGAGGCCGGCCCTCAATCGCGCCTTGGGCAGGATCGTGCGATGCATCCGAAACGTGGGGAGCTGTTCGACCGGTTCTTCCCAGCAGACGTGGAGTCCCGTGGACGAGCCATGCCGGCCCAGTTGTGCCGGACCGATGACGAAGGCATTGCCTCCTCCCCGAAGAGTTCGAGCCATCTCCTGCATGCCTTCAGCCAGCCTGGCCGGTTGCTCCCCTTCACCATAGGGCATCCACCGATAGATCAAATCATAGAGATGAGGGGCCTCTCGGTCATGCGATGCGTTCGCCGGAATGAATCGAATACGCGAGAGCCAATCCCACCGCTGCAACTCGGCGCAGACCGTCCAGAGTTGTTGCGCCTGCTTTTGCGCCAGGGCCGCCTCATGGATAAGCACCGTATAGTCTCTCGGCCGATCGAACAGAATACAGGTCGCAATCACCGCGTCGCCATTGTCGATGAGGACATGCTCGGCATGAGATAGTGCCGCGCCGATGTCCCGATCCTGTTCGCCAAGATCTTGCAGATAATCCGCCACGAAGGGTTGCGCCGCTCGTTCATTGATTTCAGATTCGTCTTCCGGATAGAGCAACACGGCGCCATAGGCCTCGGCAGGAGCGATCGCTGGAACCCCCTGGACGAAGACCGATCGCCAATCGACTGGGCTCATGGCCACCGATGCGCCGGGCTGTTCCTTGCTCCCCTGCGGCAGGGTCACGGGCAAGGGAGTCTGACACTCACGCTCCTTCAGGATGACCTGCCCTCCGACAACCTCCGCGCTCCGATCGCAGGGCAGCACGCGACGGCCTTTCGGGCTCATGTAGGAGAGCCCGGAGACATCAGATGCCAGCGTCACCTTATTCAGCAGGCCGCCGTGGAGGGTCAGGCAGGCCCCTGCGCTCTGGTCAAAATATCGAACCGGCATCGTCCCAGCTGGCAGCCAGGTGATCTGGTTGGACCGCTCCTGATTCATGAAGAGCGTGAAGGGATTGGTTCCCCCAGGAGCCTGAGGAGTAAAGAAATTACTGAACAAGCGAAAGGCGGCTTCCGACGGATAGGCAGGAATCCCGCGATAGCGCAAAGGCCTGGGGCTCTGGCTCCCCTCGTTCTGATCGTCGTAGAGTCCACGGATCAGTTCAAAGACCGCAGACCCGGTTCCTGGCAACAGCGACTTAAACAGCTCGACGACCGGCAGGAAATCGATCGAGGCCCAACTCATTGCCCCCATACAGGACATAAAGCTGGCCCGCTCGAAATCCCCGTCCTGCAACACATAGAAGGCATCTTTCCGCTGGCGGATCGTAGCTCTGCCCGTCGGCCCGATCACGAGATCCTCATCTCGATAGAAAAACCGCACGTCCTCAATCGGAACCCGAAGCGCCTGAGCGGCCATCGCCCGTAGATCGTCAGCCGTGAGCCGTTGCCAGCCAGGTTTGCTGGCGAGATTGAGGCTGGTTTCATTCACCAAACCAGCCGGCTTCAACCCGACCCATTGCCCCCAATCCAACCGGATCCTGGCGCGCCGAAGCATTACCTCGCCTGCGGCATCGGTCCCCCACTCACATTCATGTAACGGATTGCCAGCTGGATCGGCGGCCAGAAATCTGCGCCCGTCCTGGCGATAGAAGACCAGATGGCCGGTGGCCTGGCGGACGACTCGCCCGCCCGACTGTTCGAGATCCTGTGCAAAGGGAAGGTTCGTTGGAAAACGAAGATGGCCGGCTGTTTGCAATGCGGCCCAGAGTGGATCAGCAGACATCTACTCGCGGACTTGCCCGCTCCCCAAGACGATAAACTTGAAGCAGGTTAATTCTTCCAGCCCCATCGGGCCTCTGGCATGGATGCGGGACGTACTGATCCCGATTTCCGCGCCCAGCCCGAATTGATAGCCATCGTTCAGCCTGGTTGAGGCGTTCACCAACACGGCGCTGGCATCGACCTCCCGCAGAAACCGCATGGCCTTGGGATAGTCGGACGTCACGATGGCTTCCGTGTGACGTGAGCCATACTTGGCAATATGCTCCATGGCCTCATCGACATTCTTGACCACTTTGACTGCCACGGTAAGGTCGAGGAACTCCTTCCCGAAATCATCGTCGCTCGCCGGCTTGGCCGAGGATGACAACTGACAGGTTTTGGGGCACCCGCGAACTTCGACCTTGGCTTCCACCAACTTCTCAATGAAGGGCGCGAGCCAGTTACGGGCAATGCCCTGATGAACCAAGAGGGTCTCCACCGCATTGCAGGTCGAGGGCCGCTGCACCTTGGCGTTGAAACAGACCCGCTCGGCCATGGCCGGATCGGCGTCGCCATCGACATAGATGTGACAGACGCCGGCATCGTGCTTGATGACAGGGATCGTGGCATGCTCGGTGACGACACGCATCAACGATTCGCCGCCGCGCGGAATGATCAGGTCGATATAGCGATCCTGCTTCAGCAGAAGAGGCACCAGCTCGCGCTCCGGCCGCGCGACAAAGGTGATCGCCCCGGCCGGGACACCGGCTTTTTCCGCCGCGTCCGAGAGGACCGTCGCAATCGCCGTATTGGAGTGGATCGCTTCGCTTCCGCCACGGAGGACACAGACATTCCCGGACTTCAAACAGAGGGCGGCGGAATCAGCCGTGACGTTGGGACGAGACTCGTAGATAATGCCAATGACGCCGATCGGAACCCGCACGCGCCCCACCTGCATGCCGTTCGGCCTCGTCCACATCTTCGGCATGGCGCCGAGTGGGTCGGGGAGCGCCGCCACTTCACGCAGGCCTGCCGCCATCTCGATGATTCGCTCCTCCGTCAGACGCAGCCGGTCCGCCATCGCCTTCTTCTCCGGCTCAGCCCCAAAGGCCTCCAGATCCAGCTCATTGGCGGCAAGCAGCATTTCTTGTTGTGCTTCCAACGCCTCGGCCATCGCGAGGAGAGCCCGGTTTTTCACGGCCGTTGAAAGCGTTGCCAGCCGAACTGCGGCCTGTTTGGCTCGCGTGACCAATTCATTCACATATTCAGGAATAGGGATGAGGGGCACAACCTCTTCCACGCCCGTCGCTTCGATGGGTTCGACCGACGTTTCCGCCTGGTGACTTTGATCAGACAACATAAAAAAGACTCATCCCTCGTAATAGTAAGACCAGGACAGGATACAGCGGGAGTTTCGATTCGGTCAAGGCGGCCATTGCAGGCCGTTTCCTCTCGGATGGGCACAAAACCGCGCCCAATCACACCGAGCCGAGGCTAGATGACTTTCTTGAAGTAGTCGATCGTGCGAAGGAGGGCATCTTCAAGCGGGACTTGGGGTTCCCAGTTCAGCAGCGCGCGCGCCCGAGAAATATCCGGCCGTCTGACTTTCGGATCATCGACCGGCAAGGGATGATGGGTGATCTGGCTCGATGAGCGGGTGAGCTCCAGTACCAATTTCGCGATCTCCATCACCGTCAGCTCGCGCGGGTTCCCGATATTCACCGGCTCATGCATGCTGGCCGTCTCGGCGCCTGTATTCCCCGACACGAGGAACTTGCGATCCGTCCGCTGCTCAGGCGTCTTGTCCGAATCCAGCATGAGCAAGGAGATAATCCCACGGGCCAGGTCGTCGACGTAACAAAAACTCCTGGTCTGGAGGCCGTCGCCGAACACGCTTAGCGGCTTCCCCTGGAGTGCCTGGACGATAAAATTGGAGACAACCCGGCCATCATGCGGCCGCATGCGGGGGCCGAAGGTATTAAAGATACGCACGATCCTGGTATCGACCCCATGATAGCGATGGAAGGCCATGGTCATGGCTTCGGCAAACCGTTTGGCTTCATCGTAGACCCCACGGGGGCTAATGGGGTTCACATTCCCCCAGTAGGTTTCCGGCTGAGGGTTCACGAGAGGATCGCCGTAGACTTCCGACGTACTGGCTAGGATAAACCGCGCGCCTTTTGCCCGTGCCAACCCCAACACTTTATGCGTTCCCATGGCCCCGACCTTCATCGTCGCAATCGGGAACTCCATATAATCCTGAGGACTGGCCGGCGAAGCAAAGTGCATCACCGCATCGAGAGGCCCTTCGACATGGAGGTAATCGCAGACGTCGTATTTAATGAAGGAGAACCGCTCATGCCCGAGCAGATGGGCCAGGTTGTCCATGCGTCCGGTGAGGAGATTGTCCATGCAGATCACGGAATGGCCGCTCTGCAGCAGCATATCGGAAAGATGACTCCCGAGAAATCCGGCTCCACCTGTAATGAGGATACGCATATAAGGATTTCTCTTTTACGCTTCTCTCACCACGAATGCCATACAATTTACGTGGATCGACCGGAAACCGGTCAGGGATGATGGATGGACAGGGAGGAGTTCGATACCGCGCCCCTGCGAGACTCACGTCGCACGGGTTGACTTAAAACACAAACTTGAGCCCGACGAAATACGAACCAGTCCCGTCATTGTTGCCAAATGGCAATTTTCTCGTCCACCGCACTTCCGCAAGTGTCGGAGTCTCTGCCACGGTGATTGGAGTCGGAACATAGACCTTCATCACTTGCTCAATTGCCGGGGCCTGATCCATCAAAAGCAACATCCCCCCGCTGCTAATATTGACCGACAAGGCCTTCCCCTGATGAGCGGACCCAGACCGATCATCCATCGGCACGGTCATCTCGTACGGAATCGGCCGCAACAGCGCGGCCCGCTCATTATGTTTTTGAAAAGTCGTCGACATTGGCCATTCCCACTCATGCTGTCCCACGTTATCCCCCTCCGAGATTATGATGTGAAAAACCTGGCGCTATCTTCCGTTAGGCCGTATATTTTAAAAAGCAAGCCGACATAACTACGATTGAAGTATAAGAAGGTGCTCTATTGAGGAACAATACCGAAGATGTAGGCATCCCTCTCCAAAGGTGGGTGTTGACTCCCCCAAAAGGGTTAGGTACTATTTCATGTCCTAAGTTACGTACCTCATCTTCCATGGCCTGCCTTCACGGAACGCATTGGATTATCTAGCATTCTGCGTATCATGACCGCGAAACTATCCTGACCATTCATGAGTAATTCATCTCTCCCTACAGACCCAGCAGAAAGCCTCGCCGATCAACGAGCGGGCTCAGGGATTGTGGTCCTCTCCGCCTCCATGCAACTCCTCCATATGAATCGTCAAGCCTCAGAACTGTCGAAGCAGATTAACGCAGTAGAACAGGGAGGAGGAGGGCTGAAAACTGCTCATGGAGTCCTGCCAACGGCACTGACAGAGCTCTGCGGGGAAATCATCAAGGCCCTCCATGTCCGAACTGAAGCCAAGGATTGGGAACAGTTCGAGATCAAGCGCGTGGCAGGCAATCCGGAACAGCCAATCCTGCTGCGGGGATTCGGGCTGCCAGACCGGGGCGGGGTGCAGCATGCGAGACTCGTCGTCACATTGGAGGAGTTGGCCAGACGCCAGCAGCTCAACACAGACCAGGCCAAGGAAAAGTTTCAATTAACGAATCGCGAACAATCCGTCGTTGAGCATCTGGCCAAGGGGTGGACCAACAAAGAGATCGCCAACACCCTGCAGATTACCGAGCAGACCGTGAAAGAACACATCAAACACATCATGCGAAAAACCAACTCCACGACCAGAACCGGAATCCTCGTTCAAATCTTCAACTCGTAATTCGCCACAGTGCTTGTATTAAAAATACCACAGTGCGCTATCTGCAACACATGGATTGCTCCGTAACTGTTAATTTTATTGTTTACAATCAACTGTTTGCGATGGTAATCTTTGGCCCATTGATTGCAATACACTAACACTGCAATCAAACTAATTACGGCGCTTACGCGCAAAACAGATGGGACAGGGCTGAAGTAGCATGAAGAACCTTCAATTGATATTAGTCGGGATCCTCGTTTCAGTGGCTGGATGCCAAACCGGTCAGCCGGCACACACGGCTGCCATCGACAACGGAAACTTCATGGGCCTCTGGAGCACCTACTCCCATTGCCAAGCTATCAATGACATCGATCAACTGAACAGCGATGCGGTGACCCTGACCAAGGCGGCCAATCGCTCGCTCAGCGCGGAGGCTTTTATTCTCCCGCTCCCAGGCAAGATCGAAAAGCTCGTCTCGGCTCCTGCTGCCAGATTTGCGGTGGATATGAAGGCCATGGCGGCAGCCTGCTCCTTGCGGGCCAGCACCGCTGCCGTAGAAGCAGGGAGGCTCGACGTGGCCAAAGACCTGCTCAGGACCGTCCTCAGCTACCAATCCCAATCCGAGTACGCCTACTACACGCTACAAGCGAAAGCGTTGCTTTCCGAGCTTGAAGCCAACATCCTTGAGGTCACGCTCAACCTTCCCTAGCCGATTCGCCTCGCATCTTTCGCTATCTTCTCACGACATTCCCATCCGGATGGACATGCCCGTAGATCATTACGCGTCGGATGACTGCCCACCCCTGACCAGTGACACAAAGAGCCGGTCGTACTCCTTCGCTGAACGAGCCCAGGACACATCCGTCTTCATCCCTGCCTCCACCAACTGATCCCAGGCCGATCGATCCTGATACAGGTCCACAGCCCGGCGCAAGACGGACAGAAGAGCCTCCGCCCGATCCTCTTCAACATGAAACCCCGTCGCCCCTCCTGCCCGCCGAGCCTGCTCGGTCAGCGGTACGACCGTATCGGCCAACCCTCCGGTCTTTCTAACGACGGGAACGGCTCCATACCGAAGGCTGTAGAGTTGACTGAGGCCGCAGGGCTCATACCGGGAGGGCATCACGAAGATATCCGCCCCGCCTTCAATCCGATGCGCGAGCCCTTCATCGAACCCGAGGCGAAGGCCCATCCGACGAGGATGCCTCTTCTGTAACACTGTGAACTTGGCCTCGAGTTCCGGCTCGCCTGCTCCCAACACCACCAGCTGGAGATCCAGAGCCATCAATTGTGGAATGATGGATTCGACAAGGTCCAACCCCTTCTGCGGGGTCAGTCTCGCAATCACAGCCAGAAGCGGAGCCGTGGTTTCAGGCAACTGAAACTCACGCTGGAGCGCCTGCTTACACAACTGTTTCCCTGCGCGATCGTCAACTGAATAATGCGCGGGCAGATAGGGATCGGTCGCCGGGTTCCATCGATCGATGTCGATGCCGTTCAGAATGCCCCTGAACCGGTCCTCCCGATTACGCAAAACCCCCTCGAGCCCAAAGCCACATTCTGGCGTCAAGATTTCTCGCGCATAGGTCGGGCTGACCGTCGTCACATAATCAGCAAACACCATGCCCCCCTTGAGCAGATTCACCGAACCGTAAAACTCCAGGCCCGCAGGGGTAAACAACGAGGGAGGCAGACCTGTTGTCTCGAATTGCGTTCCAGCGAAAATCCCCTGGTACCCCACATTGTGCAACGTCAGGACGGTGCGCACTCCCTGAACCTCCTGCCGGTCCCGCGCAATGGTCTTGAGGTAGACCGCACAGAGCGACGCTTGCCAATCATGAAGGTGAAGGAGGTGCGTATTCCATCGGCAGACGGTTCGGAGATAGGCGATGACCTCTATCGTCGCGCGACAGAAAAATGAAAAGCGGTCGAGGTTATCAGGGTAGTCGAGACCCTGCTCTTGATAGAGACCATGCCGATCGAAGAAGGCCTCATGCCGAATCGCCCACACCCGCACCCGGCCACCACCTGAGTCAACGGGAATGACATCTTCTTCGATCAACGTCTCAACAGGCCCCTGAGGGGTCGGCACCAGAAGTTGACAGACGGGATGGAAAGATCGGCCAGACTCACTCAGGCAACGATAGCGCGGAAGCAGGAGAATAACGTCATGACCGAGCTTTGCCAGCTCAAGCGGCAACGCGCCAGCGACGTCGGCGAGCCCGCCTGTCTTGGCATAGGGGACCGCTTCAGAAGCAACCATAAGCAGATGGAGCGAATGCTGGGTCACGGAAGGCCTATCGTATACAGCATATTAATATTATGGAGTAACCGGCAGTTCAAACCGGGAACGGAACTTGTCTTCGTGCTGCCAGCTCCGGCCCAAAGCATGGAGCTGCACCGATGTCAGCGCTTCGCGATAGACCAGCCGTCCCTCAAAAAAGACCACCAGCCACCCGCGATCCGGATAGGCGAGAAACAGTCCCTCCCCGGCCTCAAGACTGACCTCCCACCCTCCCGGTGACTCGCCAATCGCCACCCGCGAACGTGGAATCAACGTTTTGTCGTCCATGACGAAGAACTGCATGAACTCAACATGCTGATAGGCCGGAGGCCCCCAGGCCCCGAGAAACGCAGGGGGGGTCAGCCGATGGATCAGCAGCTCGTTGGCTCGCACATGGCGCTCTTGCTCCTCCAGCGAAGGCATCCCACTGCAACTAAGCGCTGACCAAATGGCAACCACCATACAGAGGCCTAGCCATCCAGGGCAACGCGAACAACCACGGCCGCTGAACCGCTGCGCACCCCACCAAGTCTGGCTGAACCAATCCACGAATGTCCTCACAAGAGACGTCGGCTCCTTGGCTCAATCGGTTTGACCGGCTGACAGACATCACATTGGCAGATCCGCCGGAGGAGGCCATAGGAGTAGATCCCCGTGTCGTGGCCATCGCTCCAGGTAAATTGCAAAGCATAGCGGCCGACCGGCTGCACATCCTGCAGCATGATTACGATCGGCACATCGTCCGGCTGCAGACGCCGGACGCCGGACCACTCGTCCACACAGGCGGCGCAGGGACATTGCTGGCGAAGATACCGGACGGGATAGACGGACTTATGCCCATCGTTCCATTCGATGCCCAGCACGCCCTTGTCCACCCAGGACATATCTTTCGGCTCATACAGGGTCTCGGTCATCCTTGACACTTCCTTCCACGACGAACCCACCGCTCCTGCTCAGGACGGATAGGACAAAAAATTCACCGGAGGCAGTTGCCTGCCCGCCACCACCGTGACATAGCCTTCAATTGCATTTTCCACCTCGTACCGGACTTGCCCGGCGGCCTTCAGGCGATCGACCACCGAGGACGACAGCTGCAACGCCTGATGCAGAAAGGCCAGACTCCCTCGTGAGAGCGGCAAACAACGGAACGATTGGCGCGCCGCACAACCCGTACAGACCAGACCCCCTGACAGGGGTGAGAACTGCGGCTCTCCCACCAACCGTCCCTTGCCGCAAGCGGCACAGTGATCGGTCTGGGGGCGAAACCCAAGAAATCCCAGCAGCCTGATCTGAAACAACAACGCCGTCATGGCCGGGTCCTGGCTCGTGATCAATGCGCGCAAGCCCTGTTCGAGCGTCTCGAAGAGCTGCGGGTCCGGGTCCCCGTCCGGCGTCACCGCCTCCACCACATTGACCATCCGTGCGGCAGCCGTCATCAACGTCAAGTCTTCGCGAAACTTCATGAAGGGTTCCACGAGATCGACCTGCGAGATGCGATAAAGCGAATCGCCAGATTTTTCGAACAGGTTGAGATGGCAGATGGTAAGCGGTTCGAGCGAGGCGCCAAGCCGGCTCTTCATCCGGCGCGCTCCCCGCGCCACACCGCGAACCTTGCCCATCTCTTTGGTATAGAACGTGACGATACGATCCGCGTCGCCCCACTTTCGGCTTTTCAGCGTGATCGCCGCCGTCTTGATCAGCGGCATGGGGGATACACGCGGGACTGGCGTGAAAGGCGAGACCAGCGAGATGCGAGAATTCGAGGACTGAAGACCGAAGGCTGAAGGCCGAAGTTTTCGGAACTTCGCCCCCCGAGCTTCGAGTCGCGCCTGTCGCGCACGTCTTGCTTGTCTCGCTCACATTTCACGTTTCACGCCTCACGTTTGACAGTTCTTGCTAGCGCAGATGTTCCATAAATAGGGTGGCCAGGGTGAGATAGATGGTAATGCCCGTGATGTCGTTGGCCGTCGTCACAAAGGGGCCGGCCGCCACGGCAGGATCCACCCCCATGCGCTTCAGCAAAATGGGCATGAACGTCGCCATGCTGGTCGAGACCATGAAGGCCATAATCAGCGACACCCCCACGACCATCCCCAGAAAGGCTTGATGCCATAGCCAGCCCACGATGGTGAGGATCAGGCCGCAGGCGAGCCCCATCAGGAGGCCGACCTTAATTTCCCGGATAAACACGGTCCGCACATCCGTCAGCGCGATCAGCCCTGTCGCCAATCCGCGAATAATGAGGGTCGACGACTGGAGGCCCACGTTTCCACCCATGGCGGCGATGACCGGAATAAAGCTGACGATGGCCACCACCTCCTGAATCGTGTAGCGGAACTCCCACAGAATCGCGCCCGAAAACAGACTGCCGACGAGGTTCGTAAAGAGCCAGGGGAGCCGATGCCTCGCCGATGCCACGCTGGA
The DNA here is from genome assembly GCA_964358535.1 of uncultured Nitrospira sp. Taxonomy (GTDB): domain Bacteria; phylum Nitrospirota; class Nitrospiria; order Nitrospirales; family Nitrospiraceae; genus Palsa-1315. The sequence goes on from CAYHQK010000007.1 coordinate 24,381, forward strand.
GGATTTTGAGACCGAGTCCTCCTCGATCGCGCCGGCCATCTTGAGCATGTCTTCGGTCGCTTCTTCCCGGATCACGTCCACGACGTCATCGACCGTGATGATACCGACCAATTTATTGTCTTTGTCGATGACTGGAATCGCGAGCAAGTTGTAACTCGCCACCTGGCGGGCGACTTCCTCCTGGTCCATATCGACCGTCACGCTGATCACGTCACGCGTGGCGATGTTTTTCAGCGGCGTCGAGGGAGGGACCGTCAGCAACTGACGCAGCGAGAGCACCCCGACCAGACGCTCATCCCGATCGGTCACGTAAATGTAGAACACCATTTCCGCATCCGTCGCCAGCTGGAGGCGTCGGATGGCATCCTGCGCCGTCGCCTCTTCCGGCAGCGCGAAAAACTCCGTCGTCATGATGCCGCCGGCCGTATCCTTCGGATACTTCAGCAGGTCGGCGACCTCCGTGGAGTCCTCCGTCCGCATCAGCGAGAGAATCTCCGTAGCTCGCTCTTCCGGCAGCACCCCGAGGATGTAGGCCACATCGTCAGGACCGAGGTCTTTGATCAGCCAGGCAATATCCGAAGGCAGCAGATCCGCCAGCACCTGATTGATGCTGTCGCTATCGAGTTCACTCAGCACCTGACCGCGCTTCGACTCGCCCCGCACCAGTTCGAACACTTCACGTTTTTCTTTGGAGGACGACAGATGCACGATCACTTTGGCCACATCGGCCTGGTGCATCCGGCCCAGCATCTTGGCGAGATTGGTGATCGCGCCGCGCCGCAACAGCCGCTGCACCGACAACAAGACGATATCGGACTTCGTCCGGCCTCGATCGGCCGGATCACGCAACGCGTCGCGGAGGAGATCCTTCTCTCCCGGACGAGGGCGCGGATCCACTGGATTTGGTTCTGTCATACGGTCTGTCGGCTGCATCGCAATCCTACTAGTAGCCTAATTCGGTGAGGGCACGCTCATCTTCCCGCCACGCCTCCCGCACTTTTACCCACAGCTGCAGAAACACTTTCATCTCAAAAATCTGCTCCAGTTCCTTCCGCGCCTCGGTCCCGACCTCCTTGAGCCGATCTCCGTGCTTCCCGATCAGAATCGCCTTATGAGACTCTCGCTCGACTAGCACCGTCGCGCTGATGCGGGCCAGCTTCCCCTCCTCCACAAATGCATCGATCTCCACGGCTACCGAGTAGGGCACTTCTTCATAGGTCTGAAGCAAAATCTTCTCGCGAATCATCTCGGCGGCCAAGGTCCGCATGGACTGATCCGTGACGGTATCTTCCCCATAGCCGGCATCCCCTTCCGGAAGATGGGCCACGGTCACAGACAACAAACGATCGACATTGTCGCCGGTTTCAGCCGACACCGGCACCACGTCCGTCCAGGCAAATAACCTGGCGTAGGTCTCCATCACCGGCAGCAACTTGAGCTTATTAACCAGATCCACCTTGTTCAAGACGAGGATCACCGGGCGTGGGCGATTTCTTATCGCCCCCTTCACATGATCGATGACCAACAGATCGCCGGGGCCTGGCGAGCTCGTCGTGTCCATCAACACGTACAAGATATCCGCCTCCTCCAACGTCTCAACCGTGGTACGGACCATACGCCGATTGAGCAAATGTTGCGGCTTGTGCAGCCCCGGCGTATCCAGCAAGGCAATCTGCGCGCCCGGCGCATGCACGACCCCCAGAATTCTCGTTCTCGTCGTTTGCGGCTTATCCGAAACGATGGCCACCTTCTGCTTCAACAATTGGTTGAGTAAGGTCGACTTGCCGACGTTCGGTCGGCCAATGATCGCGACTGTGCCAAACTTCATGGTGCAACTACGGACGGGGCCGCTCCTGTGATGGTGAAGGAACCAATTGATACACGGTTTCACCTTTGCGGACATAGCCGAGCTGCTCTCGCGCCAACTGTTCGATCTTCGCAGGGTCTCGCTCCAAGCGATCGATCTCCCCCCGCAGCGTGCGGGTCGCCCGTTGTAGTTCTTGAAGATCGAGATCCAGCTGTTGGGCGTGATCGCGCATGGAGAAATACCGCGGCAAACCCATATCGCCAAACACCAACGCGACCAACAGCAACAGACAGGCGGCGGCTCCGGCATAATGCACGCCCGTCACCATGCGGCGCTGCCAGTCGAGCCACTGCCTGCCCCTGTTCTGCTTAATGATCATCGTCGCGCTCGCATCATCTACTATCGCCCAGGCACAGCCTCACGACCCCGGTAAACTGCGCTCGAACCCAGCTCTTCCTCGATCCTGAGCAGCTGATTGTACTTGGCCACGCGATCCGTCCTGGACAGCGATCCGGTCTTAATAAGCCCGCTGTTGGTCGCGACCGCCACGTCCGCAATCGTCGTATCCTCTGTTTCCCCGGATCGATGCGAGATGATCGCGGTGTAGCCAGACCGCTTCGCCAACTCAATCGCCTCCAACGTTTCCGTCAATGTGCCGATCTGGTTGAGCTTGATCAGAATGGAATTCGCGATCCCTTCCTTAATTCCTTTAGCAAAGATCTCCACATTGGTCACGAAGATATCGTCTCCGACCAATTGAACCTTCTTGCCCAGCTTCTCCGTCATCAGCTTCCAGCCCTTCCAATCCAACTCGCTCAATCCATCTTCGATGGAGAGAATCGGATAGCGATCCACGAGCTTCGCGTAGTACAGGATCATCTCCTCAGCGGAGCGCTCAGGATTCTTTTCTGCTTCCAGATAGTACCGGCCCTTCTCATAGAGTTCACTGGCGGCGCAGTCCAGAGCAAGGGCGATGTCGCGCCCCGGCCTGTAGCCTGCCGCTTCGATCGCCTCCATAATCAGGCCAAGCGCCTCTTCATTCGATTGGAGATCCGGCGCAAACCCGCCTTCGTCTCCGACCGCCGTGTTCAGCCCCTTTTTCTTCAACAGCGCCTTGAGCGTATGGAACACCTCTGTCGCCATCCGGAACGCCTCGCTGAAACGGGTCGCCCCCACCGGCATGATCATGAACTCTTGCAAGTCCAGCCGATTGTCGGCATGGGCCCCGCCGTTGATGATGTTCATCATCGGCACCGGCAGCACTCGCGCATTCGTCCCGCCAAGATAGCGATAGAGCGGCTGGCCTGTTTCAGACGCCGCTGCCTTCGCCACGGCCAGCGACACACCCAAAATGGCATTGGCGCCGAGCCGGCTCTTCGTTTTCGTGCCGTCCAGATCGATCATCGTCTGGTCGATCTCGACTTGATCGAGCGCTTCCATCCCTAACAGCTCCGGGGCGATCAGCTTGCTGATATTGGCCACAGCCTTCGACACGCCTTTCCCCATCCAGCGCTTCTTGTCGCCATCGCGCAGTTCGATCGCTTCCTTCTCACCGGTCGAAGCCCCGGAGGGCACAGCCGCCCGCCCACAGGCCCCACTGTCCAGCGTGACTTCCGCCTCGATCGTCGGATTCCCCCGTGAATCCAAAATCTGCCGTCCCTTGATCTCTCGAATCGCGCTCATACTCTTCCTCTCAGGCTGCTGAAAAAGACATCCAACTTCGTTCTCGTCTCGACAAAATCCTCAACGTACCCCGGAGGGTACGCCTCCGGTTTTCTCTCGCCTGCGGCCTCGTTGGCTGCCTTTTTGAGCAGCCTGTCCGACCACAGTCAAACCCTTATCCCCTCACTCCATGGGTGAAGCTAAGGTGCCTTCGCCTGCGCGCGTCCAACGAGGGCCTTCTGAGGCCGCGCGTTGCGCGAGCAAGAAAGGCACCTCTGCCTCATCCCGCCAACTTCTTCTTTAGTAACTCGTTCACCTTCCCGGGATTTGCCTTGCCGCCGGACGACTTCATCACCTGCCCAACCAGAAATCCCAGCACCTGCTGCTTGCCCTCTTTGAACTGCGCCACCTGCGACGGATTCTTCGCCAGCACGTCTACAATGATCGTATCGAGCGCCCCTTCGTCGGAGACTTGCACAAGCCCCTTCTCCTGAACGATCTGTTCCGGCGTCTTCCCGCTGCTATAGACTTCGGGGAAAATCTCGCGCGCAACCTTCAAACTGATCGTCCCCTGCTCGACCAACTGCAACAGACTCACCAGCCGTTCCGGCGAAACCGGCGAGACGCTCGCATCGGTCCCCGAGTTATTCAATTCCCTGGTGAGTTCCCCCATCACCCAATTGCTCACCGTCTTGGGCTGACTGAAGAGTTTCACCACCGTCTCAAAGTAGTCGGCCACCGCCCTCGACGCCGTCAGCACGCCGGCATCGTACTCGGACAGAGCAAACTCGCTGACGAATCGCTGGAGCCTGGCCGCCGGCAATTCGGTTACCTGCTTGCGGCAACCCTCGATCCATTCCTTCTCCAGCTTAAGTGGCACCAGATCGGGATCGGGGAAATAGCGATAGTCGTGCGCCTCTTCCTTGGAGCGCATCACCACCGTCTCGCCGCGATCGAGATTCCAGAGCCTGGTCTCCTGATTGATCTTCCCGCCCTCGCTCAAGACCTTGGTCTGGCGTTTGATCTCGTACTCGATGGCATCTTTGACGAACTTGAACGAATTGATATTTTTGAGTTCAACCTTGGTGCCGAATTCCTTCTGGCCCACCGGACGGAGCGAGAGGTTCGGCTCGCAACGAAAGCTCCCCTCATCCATGTTGCCGTCGCAGACTTCCAGATACATAAGCACATCGCGAAGGCCCTTCAAGTAGGCCACGACTTCATCGGCCGACCGCAAATCAGGCTCCGTCACGATTTCCAGCAGCGGCGTGCCGGCCCGATTCAAATCAACACGGCTCCCATTGGCGCCGGCCACGTGGACGCTCTTCCCCGCATCTTCCTCCAGATGGGCGCGCCGGATACGAACACGCCGGGGCTTGCCGTCAGCCGGGGCAATCTCGATCCAACCATGTTCGCAGATCGGCTCTTCGTACTGCGAAATCTGATAGCCCTTGGGCAGATCCGGATAGAAGTAGTTCTTGCGCGCAAAGAGATTGTTCGCCGCGATGGTGCAATTCAACGCCAAGCCAGCCCGCACCGCCATCTCGACCGCCGCCCGATTGATCACCGGCAACGTGCCGGGAAGTCCCAGGCAGAGCGGGCAAGTCTGGCTATTGGCCGTCAGCCCGAATTGCGTCCCGCATCCGCAAAACAGCTTGGACTTGGTCCGCAGCTGCGCATGCACTTCCACTCCAATGACGACTTCGTACGTCATAATTTAGCTGCGTTCCTCTCCACGCAATCGATCCCGCTCACGGCGCATCGCCTCACGCCCGACGTCGAACGCCTCGCGCAGGACCGCCTTCTTCGAGTCCACAAATTCCTTCCCCTCCTCCACGACCTCTTCCACCGCGTCGCCCGCGCGGCTTGCCAGATCCCGCAGATTGTCTTCTGCGCGCCGGGCATAGCCCCGCAACTGCTCACGCGACTCGCGTCCGGTCTGTGGCGCCAGCAACAGGGCCGCCACCGCGCCTAGCGCCGCACCGCCCAGAAATGCCAGCACGACTGCTGCTGCTGAGGAACCTCGATCATCCGCCATTATGATGCCCTCCTTCTTCTCGAAACCGCTCCTTTATGACTTGAGTCGCGGCTTTGAAGCCTGCCACCACGCTCGCCACGTTGGTCAACAGCAATCCGCTTGAGCCCCTCACGACATCGTGCATATGCTGAACCGACTCTCCCACTTCCCCGACCGCATGCAAGAGGACGGCAGCATGTTCGACTCCCCCGCGGGCCTGCTCCGTCAGGTCGTTGAGGTTGTGACTCATCGCCCGAAGCTCGCCGATCAACGGCGGTAAATCCTGATTCATGGTGGCGAACAACTGTTCGGACTCCGCCACGGTCTTGCGAATCTGAATCAGCACCGGCACGAGATAGCCCACCAACACCGCAAATGCAACCGCCACCAGCATCACGGCCATTTCAACGATTGTCATAGAACCTCCGTAAGAGGTGAAACGTGAGACGTAAAACGTAAAACGTGGAGAAGCCGGACCACCGCCTCTGTCTCAACCCTACTTTTCACGTTTCACCTTTTACCTTTCACTACTTCTACCGTATCACCGGCCTCTTCGTCCGCCATTGCGTACTCTGTTCGTAGGCATAGGCCGCCCGCAAGAGCGTGTCCTCTTCGAAGGGCCGCCCGATCAGCTGCAACCCGATAGGCAAGCCTGTCTGACTAAAGCCACAGGGCAGCGAAATCGCCGGCACCCCGGCCAGGTTCACCGAAATGGTGAAAATGTCCGACAAATACATCTGCAGCGGATCCTCGCTCTTCGCGCCGAACTTAAATGCCGGCGTGGGTGTCACAGGCGTCACGATGAGATCGACCTCGTGAAAGGCCGCATCGAAGTCCTGGCGAATCAAGGTGCGCACCGCCTGCGCCTTGCCATAATAGGCATCATAATAGCCGGCGCTGAGCACATAGGTCCCCAACATGATCCGACGCTTCACTTCCGGTCCGAACCCTTCCTGCCTCGTCTTCATATAGAGATCGAGCAGGTCCTTGGTCTCTTTAGCGCGGAGCCCGAACTTCACACCGTCATAGCGGGCCAGATTCGAACTGGCCTCAGCCGTCGCGATCACATAATAAGTCGCCACAGCCGCATCCGTTCGGGGCAACTGGATTTCCTTGATCGTCCCTCCAAGCGCTTTCAGCTCCTCGATCGCCGCCCGCACGGCCTGTTCCACGTCAGGGTCTAGCCCCTCAGCAAAGAACTCGGCCGGCACCCCGACCTTCAGCTTCTTGAGATCTTTCTTTTTCAAAGCCTTCATGTAGTCCGGCACCGGGACATCGGCCGAAGTCGAATCCAACGGATCGTGACCGGCAATGGCGCCGAGGAGAAACGCCGCGTCCGTCACATCCTTCGTGATCGGTCCGATTTGATCGAGCGAGGAAGCGAACGCAATCAACCCATATCGGGAGACCCGCCCATAGGTCGGCTTGAGCCCGACTACCCCGCAAAATGCCGCAGGCTGACGGATCGACCCGCCTGTATCGGATCCCAAGGCCGCCGCACATTCGTCCGCCGCCACAGCAGCGGCAGAGCCTCCGCTGGACCCTCCCGGCACACAATGCAGGTTCCAGGGATTGCGGCTCGGCCCAAAGGCGGAGTTCTCGGTTGAAGAGCCCATCGCGAATTCATCGAGGTTGGTCTTCCCGAGAAGCAAATATCCCTGTTCACGCAACTTCGCAATCACGGTCGCATCGTAGGGCGGCACAAAGTTGCCGAGCATCCGGGAGGCGCAGGTCGTGGTCACTCCTTCGGTGCAGATATTATCTTTGATCGCCAGGGGCATGCCCATCATCGGCGCCGTCTTCCGCCAGCCTTTCAGGGACGCATCGAGTGCGCTCGCCTGCGCCGCCACCGAGTCTTTGGCCTGCGTGATGTAAGCCTTCACCTTAGATTCCACCTGGCCGATCCGCAACCCGTAGGCGCGCACAATCTCCGTGGCCGTGACTTCCCCGGCGGTGAATTTCTTATGGAGCTCATAGAGCGTGAGTTTATGAATCGACATCAGCGTTTCGTCTTCCCTGGCACAATCTGGTTTTTCTCATTGACCTGGATGATCTTGGGCGCATGCCGGGTGATTTCCTCTTCCGAGTAATACTCGTAACAGAAAATGATGATCTGATCGCGCACCGCGCCCTTCCGCGCCGTCGGCCCGTTGAGAATGATTTCGCCTGCGCCGCGCTTGCCCGCCATCGCATAGGTCATAAACCGCTCGCCGTTATTCAAATTGGAACAGACGATCGCCTCATAGGGCAAAATCCCCGCTGCTTCCATCAAGTTTTCATCGATCGTGAGACTGCCTTCATAATCGAGGCAGGACTCCGTCACCGTGGCCCGATGAATTTTCGACCGCAACATTTGCCTGAACATTCACACCTCGCGTACTTGCTTAAAGGGGTTGGCGATCTTCAATAATTTTCGGCACCACAAAGAACCCGTCGGCCGACTCCGGCGCATTGGCCACCGCCCGCTCGACGGGCAGAGACGGTCGCGCCTCATCGGGGCGGAACACATTGGCTTGCCCCAACACCGTCGCCGTCGGCTCAACGCCGGTAGTGTCGTACTGTTTCAACGTTTCCACATGCGTGAGGATCTGGCTCAGCTGCTTGGTAAACGCCGCCTTCTCACTCTCCGTCAACTCCAGCCGCGCCAGCTTCGCGACCTTCTCAACTTCCTGTTTCGTAATTTCCATGTTTCCCCGTTTGTAGATCCCGTAGGATGTTCAAAATCATCATCCAGCAAGGCCGCAGGCGACGACAAAACCGCAGGCGTACCCTCCAGGGTACGTTGAGGATTTTGTCGAGCCGAGAACGCCGCTGGGGATGATTTTCAACATCCTCCTATTCGACCGTCACACTTTTTGCCAAGTTCCGTGGCTGATCCACATCCGCGCCCCGCAGCACTGCGACATGATAGGCCAAGAGCTGCAAGGGAATCGTAAACAAAATCGGCGACAGCAAGGGATGGGTGTCGGGAATCGTGAACACCGCATCGGCGATCTTCCCCAACTCCCGCTCGCCTTCCGCCACCAACGCAATGACCGGCGCGCGCCGGGCCTTCACTTCCATCAGATTGCTCACGGTCTTTTCATACAACCGGTCTTTCGGCGCCAACACAACGACTGGCATGTCCTTGTCGATGAGCGCGATCGGGCCATGCTTCATCTCTCCCGCCGCATAACCTTCTGCATGGATATAGGACACTTCTTTCAGCTTCAAGGCTCCTTCGAGCGCGATCGGATAGTTGATGCCGCGTCCGAGGAACAAAAAATTCCGCTTCTTGTGATAGCGCTTGGCAATCGCCACGATCTCCGCCTCCCGCCCGAGCACCTGCTCGACCAATACCGGGAGCCGGACAAGGCGATCGAGCCAGGCCTTGCCGTCCGCAACCGCCAGGGTTCCGCGCACGCGGCCTAAATGCAGCGCTAACATGTAGAGCGCCGTAAGTTGCGCCGTGAAGGCCTTGGTCGAGGCGACGCCGATCTCCGGCCCGCAATGGGTATAGAGCACTCCGTCCGATTCGCGGGCCAGAGTGCTGCCCACCACGTTCACGATCGACACAACCCGCGCTCCCTTTTCCTTCGCCTCACGCGCTGCGGCCAGCGTGTCCGCCGTCTCGCCGGACTGCGAGATCGTAATAAACAGATCGTCTTTCTCGACCAGCGGGTCGCGATAACGGAACTCACTGGCGATATCCACCTGCACCGGCGTGCGCACCATCTCCTCCAGCAGATATTTCCCCACCAGCCCCGCATGCCACGAGGTGCCGCAAGCCACGATCCAAATCCGGCCGACTGCGGCAAACTCTTTTGGCGTCAAACCGATATCTGGCAGATCCGCCTCGCCGGTATCATAGGAATACCGCCCGCGCATCGTGTCGAGGATCGTCTGCGGCTGCTCGTGAATTTCCTTCAGCATGAAATGCGGAAAGCCACCCTTTTCCGCCGCGGAGGCATCCCAGGTGATCTTCGTCAATTTCCGTTTCACCGGGCGTCCCTCGATGTCAATGAGATGGATATCCGCCGCGGTCACAATCGCCAAATCCCCCTCTTCGAGATACGTCACATCACGGGTATGGGCCAGCATCGCCATGACGTCGGAGGCGACGAAAGACGCATGGGCCGTTGCGCCCACGACCAGCGGGCAGCCCGCGCGCGCCGCGATTATCGTCCCCGGTTCCCGCTCCGAAATGACGGCCAGCGCATAACTGCCTCGCACGTCCTTGGTCGCAGCTCGCACCGCCTCAGCCAGCTTCACGCCAGGTTGGAAATATTTGTCGATCAGGTGCGCGACCACTTCCGTGTCCGTTTCCGAGTGAAACTTGTATCCCTCGTTCTCCAATTGCTGTTTCAACGGCTGATAGTTTTCGATGATGCCGTTATGCACGAGTACGCAACCCTTCGAGCGGTGCGGATGGGCATTTTGCTCCGAGGGCTTCCCGTGCGTCGCCCAACGTGTGTGGCCGATCCCCACGGTGCCGGTGAGCTCTTTCTCCTTGAGCGACTTCTGAAGATTGGCCAGCTTGCCGACACTACGCCGGACTTCAATCTTCTCGCCCTGCAGCACCGCAACGCCAGCCGAGTCGTAGCCTCGATACTCCAGCTTGGCCAGACCGCCGATGAGAATCGGCACCGCCTCCTGATCTCCCACATATCCGACGATTCCACACATACGAGCTACCTATCTCCGCTTTTTGGGTAGGCTTGCCGCGGGCTTCTTCGCCGCCTTGGCCGGGGCTGCCGTCGCCAAGGCTCGGCGGCGCGCCGCCCATCCTGCGCGATTCACTTGCACCACCCGCCCGATCGCCAACGCATGAGCCGGCACATTCTCCGTGACCGTGGTGCCAGCTGCGATGACGGCTCCTTCCCCCACCGTCACCGGCGCGACCAGCTGAATATCGCTCCCGAGAAAAGCTCCATCGCCGATGACCGTCTGAAACTTCCGCGACCCATCGTAGTTGCAGGTGATGGTGCCGGCGCCGACGTTCACCCCTTTCCCGATCTTCGCATCCCCCAGGTAACTCAGATGGTTCGCCTGTGAGCCTTCGCCCAAATCGGTTTTTTTCATCTCGACAAAGTTCCCAACCTTCGCCTTCTTCCGCACCACCACGCCGGGCCGCAGATGCACGAAGGGACCCAGGCGCGCCTCATCCTCGATCTGCGAGTCAGTGAACACGCAATGGTCCAAAATCTCGACCCCGTCCCCGACAGTGCAATCCGTCAGTCGCGTATGGGAACGTAGCAGGCAATCTTCCCCGATGACCGTCGCCCCTTCGAGCGTCACGTTGGGATAGAGCACCGTGTCTTTCCCGATCGTGACGGTCGCGTCGATCCAGGCCGAAGCAGGATCGAGCATCGTCACCCCTGCATCCAGCCACCGGTCCCGGATCTGCCATCGCACTACCTGTTCCGCCTCGGCGAGCTGCCGCCTCGTATTCACGCCCAGTCCCTCATCGGGATCGTCGAGCACGACCGCTGCGATACGCCGTCCGGCACGTTCCGCGAGCCGGACGATATCCGTCAAATAATATTCCCCTTGGGCATTGCTGGGGTCGAGCTTCTCCAACGCGCTAAAGAGAAACTCTCCGTCGACCACATAGGTGCCCACGTTGATTTCATGGATCGATCGCTCCGCTTCATTGGTATCACGATCCTCGACGATGCGAACGACGCTCCGTTCGGCTGAAGGAGCACGGACGACCCGCCCATAGCCACTCGCGTCGTCCAGCTCCGCGGTCAGAAGAGTCACGGTCGCGCGCTCCGCTTCATGCACGCGCAGGAGTTCACGCACGGTCTCCTCCCGGAGCAGCGGCGTATCGCCGTTCAGAATCAAATAGCTGGAGGGAGCGCCCCGCTTGCCCACCCCGAACACCGGACGGCTCTGCAACACCGCATGGCCCGTGCCCAATTGTTTCCGTTGCTCGACGATCAACACTCGCGCGCCGCTCGTGCCAGACACAGCCTGATCGATCGCCTGGCGAACCAGCTCTGCCTGATGGCCGACCACGACCGCCACAGGCTCTCCGGCAACGCGCAATCCGAGTCCAACCGAATAGAGCACCATCGCCTGGCCCGCCACAGGATGCAGCACCTTCGCCTGCTTTGAATGCATCCGCTTTCCCAAGCCCGCAGCCATCACGACGACCGCCAGGCCGGCAATCGTTCCCTGCCGGTCTGACCCGACCGGCTTCTTCACCGTTGTGGCTTCAGTCGCGCGTGAGCGGCTCATCCGATCGGCACTCCCGATTCAGGCTGTTTGACCATGCTCTGCTTCGTCGCGGCCATCACGGCCGAGGACAGAGACGTGGAAGGCGAGCAGAGCCCGCCTGAGACGATGAGCTTCATCGCCTCTTCTACGCTCATATCGATAGAAGCAACTTCATGTTCCGGCACCAGGAGGAAATAGCCGGACGTCGGATTCGGCGACGTCGGTACATAGACGTGGATCAAGGGCTCCTGCGCAAGATCCTGCATCTCCCCTTTGGTCGCGCCGGTCACAAAGGCAAAACAGTAGTGGCCGTTCTTGGGAAACTGAATCAGCACGACGCGGTTGTAAGACGGGTGATCGGAAAAGGACAAAATGTCCATCATGGACTTCAAGGTCGAGTAGATCCCCCGCACGAGTGGCACACGGTTCAACCAGTCCTCCCACCACTTCACGATTTGCTTGCCCATGAAGTTCGTGGCAAAGAGCCCGGTCACCAGCACCAACAGAATCAACGAAAGAATCCCCAATCCCGGCACATAATGACTTGGCACCAACCGGACCAGGAGGTCTCCCAAAATCCCATCCACCGCCACGAAAAGGGTCTTCAAAATGAGGACGGTTCCCCACAGGGGGATAATCACCAGCAGGCCTGTCAGAAAGTAGCGTTTTAGCGAGGTTTTCAGCATAAATGAGAGCCGCCGGAAGTAGGCCGTCATCATACAGAGAATGATGAGGGCCTCGCAAGCCTTTTCTTGCTATTTTCAACAACTTGGAATACCATCCCGCCCGTTTTCTTCACCGGTGAGAGAACCAGCTCAATGGGCACAAAAAAGCGACAGACTCGGGGTCTCTTCATTACCCTAGAAGGAGTCGAGGGCAGCGGGAAAAGCACCCAGATCAGCCACCTCGCCACGGTGCTGACCAAGGCCGGCTATCGCGTACTCCAAACCAGAGAACCGGGCGGCACTGCGACTGCTGAAGCAATCCGCCATATCCTCCTCACTGCCTCGTCAAAAGAACCGGTTACACCGCAAGCGGAAGCCCTGCTGATTCTGGCCGCGAGAAGCCAGCACGTCACGCATCTCATCGAACCGGCGTTACGGAACGGCACCGTCGTGCTCTGCGACCGGTTTTCCGATTCCACCCTGGCCTATCAAGGATTCGCGCGGGGTCTTGATCTGCAATGGCTTCGGGAAGCCAACGACGTCGCAACAAACGGACTGGCGCCGGACCTCACCCTCGTCCTCGACCTCCCGATTTCAGTGGGCTTGGCCAGGAGGCGAGCCGATCGTGGCCAGCAGAATCGGCTGGACCGGGAGGCAGAACGTTTCCATCGAAAAGTACGCCGGGGGTTTCTGGCTCTCGCAGCAGAAGAACCGGGCCGCATGAAGATCGTGGATGCCAACCGCCCCGCGCAAGAAGTCCGGGACGAGCTCACTGAGATCGTGCTAGGCTGGATAGCGAAACCGCGTCGATCGTCACGCAGCCGGAGCTAACATGCCCTTTCGCGACTGCATCGGCCATCAGCAATCCATTACGCTCTTACAAGCTGCCGTCGCCCATGAGCGATTGGCTCACGCCTACCTGTTCCATGGCGAGGAGGCGATCGGGAAACGATTGACGGCGATTCGTTTCGCGCAAGCGCTCAGCTGCGAACGGCCGCCAGAAACAGAAGGCCTCGACAGTTGCGGCACCTGCCGGTCCTGCCAACAGATCGAGGCCCGCACCCATCCGGACTTTTTCGTCATCGAACCGGATCCGGAACAGGCCACCCAGCAAATCAAGATCGAACAGGTCCGCGAGATCGAACATCAGATCATGTATCGGCCGCTCATCGGCGAGCGGAAAATCTGCCTGATCAACGATGCAGACCGCATGACGATCGGCGCGGCCAACGCCTTGCTGAAAACATTGGAAGAGCCGCCAGGACACAGTCTCTTCCTCCTGATCTCCAGCCGCCCCGCGGCCCTCCCTGCGACCATCCGGTCGCGCTGTCAGGCCCTGCGCTTCACGACCCCGGCCCGCACCCAGGTGGAGGCCGCGCTCATCCTGAAGCGAGAAATCCCCCCGGCAGACGCGCGATTCCTCGCTATCATCAGCGAGGGCCGTATCGGAGAAGCCCTCACTTCCGACGTGAAAGACACGCGCGCGCGCCAGCAAGAACTCGTGGACTTGGTCCGACCCCAATCCTTGCAATCGATCGGATCCATCCTGTCTTCGGCGGAAGCGATTGCCA
>CAYHQK010000007.1:38403-39784 GCA_964358535.1 uncultured Nitrospira sp.
GACGAACGGTTCTGGACGGAGAAGGACGTCACGGGCGGCCTCTGCCCCGACTGCAAACGCCCGGTAGAACAGCTTAGCGAACACAACTACTTTTTCAAGATGGGGCAGTATCAGGAGCGCCTGATCGACCACATCAAGCAACATCCGGACTTCATCCGCCCCGAATCGCGGCGCAACGAAGTCCTGGGGTTTTTGACTACCCAGACGCTCGGCGACCTCTCGATCTCCCGGCCCAAGTCGAGGCTCTCCTGGGGCATCGAACTCCCCTTCGATACAGACTGCGTGACCTATGTCTGGTTCGACGCGCTGGTGAACTATGTCTCAGCCTTGGAATATCTCCCGAAGAAGCCCTCCTTCGATCAGTTCTGGCCTGCCTCGGTCCATCTGGTCGGGAAAGATATTCTGACGACCCACGCAGTCTACTGGTCCACGATGCTCATGGCCCTGAACCTGCCGCTGCCGAAAACGATCTTCGCTCACGGCTGGTGGACCGTCGACGGGGAAAAGATGTCGAAGAGCCGCGGCAACGTTGTGGACCCGCACAAGATGATCGAGACCATCGGCACCGATGCGTTCCGGCATTTCTTGTTTCGGGAAGTCCCGTTCGGACAGGACGGAGACTTTTCGCAATCCACCATGGTCACCATCATCAACAGCGACTTGGCCAACGGGATCGGCAATCTGCTGAGCCGCACATTGACCATGATCGAGCGATTCGCCAACAGCACGATTCCCGCTGCCGGCGCTCCAGCCCTGCCGGATCTAGAAGCCAAGATCGCCGCAACCGCGACCAGCCTCCCGGAAAAAATCGAGCATGGATTCCGTTCTCTCGCCTTTCGGGAAAATCTCCAGGCCATCTGGGAGCTCATCGGTCTCTGCGACGAATACATCGACAAGGCTGCGCCGTGGAAACTGGCTAAGAATCCTGAAGGCCAGCCACGCATCAACACGGTGCTGAATACCGCCTCGCGGGCGCTGCGCTTGATCTCGGTTCTCCTCTATCCCTACATGCCTCACACGGCCGGGCAGCTGGCCCAGCAACTCGGCCTCTCGTTCGACTTTTCAAAACCGCTGCCGCAGACAGCCTACGAATGGGATTCGCCGTTTCCCGAGACAAAGATTTGCAAAGGCCCCGGCCTGTTCCCCCGTATCGAAACAAAACCACAAGGAGCGAAGACCGTGAGCGACGCAACCACTCCCCCGCAACCGACAGCAGCGATCCCCACGCCGGCCATTCCCGCCCCGCAACCAGCAGCCGCTGCTGCTGCGCCAGCCGCGCCGGCTCAGATTACCATCGACGACTTCATGAAGATTCAGCTCAAGACTGCGAAGGTCATCAGCGCGGAGCGAGTGCCGAAATCGGAAAAACTCCTCAAGCTGC
>CAYHQK010000008.1:0-34983 GCA_964358535.1 uncultured Nitrospira sp.
CGGATTGATCTACGTGCTCCATGAAGAAGAAGCGGCGATCCGGGCCAATGACGATCTGAAGTATCCGTTGGTCGTCCGCGGCAACATCTATGATTGCCTGGATTGGACGCTGACCAGCGAGTGGGACGACGACGATTACACGAACTTCCAGTCGTCGAAGATCAATACCCACTGGCATTTTCTCCAGTTCGACAACCAAGCGTCTGACGGCGTGATCACCGGTTTCTCCTATGAGCAGTCGGTGCGCCCGTTCACGATGTTGGAGAAGAAGAACACGAAGGGGCTGCCTGTTCCGATGAACACGGTGCTGACCGCATCGGCGAAAAAGGGCGCCGCCTCGATTTCGGTGAAGAATGCCCGTCAATACCACGTCGGGACGCTGATCCTCGTCGGCGCTGACAATGTGAAGGGCAATGAAATCTCCCGTATCAAGGCGATCAGTGGCAACACGATCACCTTGACCAAGGGATTGAAGCACGATCACCCGGCGAACGACATCGTCACGGTGGAGTTCGTCCGTCAGCGGTTCTGGGTCGATGCGGACGTGGGCACCGTGTTCTGGCACGACCATGCGTTCGGCGCGACCACATGGCCGCACGGCGGGTTCGGCACCTTCATCGCCGAGCCGGTTGGCTCGACCTACCATGATCCGAAGACCGGGAAGATGATCCGGAGCGGTCCGATCGCGGACATCCGTACCGTCGAGCCGGTGGGCCATGGCGTGAACAACAGCTTCCGTGAATTGATGGTGCAGTTGCACGACACCGTGCCGCACACCGTCAACATCGTGACCGCGGGCAATCCTCCTGGGCAGCCGATTGAAGTGGCGCTCGAAGCGGGGAAGACCGTGTCCTTCATGATGCCGGATAAGCTCTATATGACGCCAATGCCCTTCCTGAACGGTGGAACCCATACCACGGGAAGCGGTTTGAATTTCCGGGCGGCGCCGATCGCGCAGCGGTTGGCGACCAATCCGGATGTGTCGCAGGCCTTCAACAGCCAGATCCATGGTGATCCCTACACGCCGCTCCTGAGGGCGTATGTCGGCGATACGATGGTGTTCCGGCTGTTGCATACCTTGATGAACGAGACGATGACCTGGACCCTGTCCGGCCATACGTTCTTGAGCGAGCGTTATGCGGGCGATGCAAATCGCAAGAGTTCGATGCACGTCGGCATTGCCGAGCGCTATGACCTCGTGGTGCCTCAAGCCGGCGGACCCCGGTTGCAAGCGGGTGACTACATCCACTTCAACGGCCGTTCCTCGAAGTTCTCCGAGGGTGGCTGGGGCATCATCCGCGTGTACGACAAGGATCAGGCCGACTTGAAGAAGTTGCCGGCCGGGTTCTCCATCAAGGGCGAAATCCCCAAGGCCTTGCCGGTTTGTCCGGCTGACGCCCCGGTGAAGAGTTTCAACGTGGTAGCCATGGATTATCCGTCGATGAAGTTCAACGCGAAGGCGCCGGACTCCATCGAAGTGGACTTCGAGCGGAAGATTCAGATCAGCAACCCCGAGGCCAAGATCTACGCCTTGGAAGACGATGCCGCGAAGGTGGCGAGCGGTGCGCAACCGATGCCGCTCACGCTCCGCGTGAACGTCGGCGATTGCGTCAAAGTGCATCTGAAGAACAAGATGAAGGAGAGCAAGGCGTCCTTCTCGGCCATCGGATTGGCCTTCGATCCGAAGGATTCGATGGGCATGAACGTCGGCAACAACCCGGGCGATCAGACGATCGTCCCTGGCGCCGAGCGGACTTACACCTATTACGCGGACCCGTTCAACGGGGAAACGACGTCGTTGGTGTGGGACTGGGGTAACGTGATGGTCAACCCGCGTAACGGGTTGTTCGGCGCGGTGGTCGTCGGTCCGAAGGGATCCAAGTACCGGGATGCCAGGACTGGCGCCGATATCAGCAACAAGAACGCCTGGGCCGCCGATGTGATCATCGATCGCTCGGTGCCGGGGAACGAGATGCGTCCGAACTATCGCGACGTGGCTTTGTTCTTCCAGGACGAAGACAACATCATCGGCACGAGTTTCATGCCGTATGTGCAGAATGTCGCGGGCTTGACCGGCGTCAACTACCGGTCGGAACCGTACAAGTATCGTGAGGAGCAGGGTTGCTCGCTGGGCAAGATGTTCCAGCCTTGCAAAGCGGACAAGCCTGAAGACCCGTCCACTCCGCTCATCGAAGCGCATGCCGGCGATCCGGTGCGCATCCATGTGATCGGAGCGAGCAACGAGCAGAACGGGATGTTCAGCGTCGAGAAGCATGAGTGGCCGATCGAACCCTTCATGCGCGGCGCGGACATGATCAGCGTAGTCGAGTTCTCCGGTTCGGAGACCCTCGATGCCTTCCTGCCTTCGGCCGGCGGTCCTTACCGTTTGCCGGGCGACTATGTGTACAGCAACCAGCGGTTGCCGTACTCCCAGTCCGGGCAGTGGGGCTATGTGCGGGTGCTGCCATCCGGCGATACCCGCCTGCTGCCGTTGCATGGAGCGGGAGCCGGGATGAAGAGCGCGTCGGTTCAGCAACCGATGCAGATCATCCCAGTCTCAGCGAAGTAAGATCGACCGTCCTGCCGATCGCAGGATGTGACGAATCAGGGGAAGGGGGAGGCGACGGCCTCCCCCTTTTTCTTTTGTGACGCCCTTTGGTACGATGTCGACATTCTTCACGCTGGAGGAGGGCTTCGTGAGCCAGTCTATGATTCGAGCAGCTTGTCATGGCGCGGCGATTCTTTTCTCTCTCCTGTCCCTGGAGACTCTCGCCTGGTCCTACGATGTGATCGACGTGCCGCATGGAGGGACGATTGAAGGCACGATCCGTCTCGATGGCGCAGTGCCGGAGCCGAAGGGGTTCAACCTCATCACCTTTCCTGACCCGGCCTATTGTGGGCGAGTCTCGAACGGTCGAGGCTGGCGGCTGCTCCATGATTTTGTGGTTGGACCCCAACATGAACTGAAGGACGCGATTGTTTTTCTGGAAGGGGTCGAAGCCGGCAAGCCCTTCGAGCTGTCCGTTCCCCTGATCGAAGCCAGAGATTGCCAGTTCGCGCCCTTCATGACCATCGTGCGGAACGGCCATGCGGTGGAAGTGATCAATATGGATCCGGTGATGCACGATATCCAAGGCTATGAGACCTCGTTGGAAGCAGGGGTGCGGACGTTGTTCAATACGCCCCTTGTGATGAATCATCAGCACCGCCGCGGCGATCTCCACGCGCGGCACAACCATGCGCCAGGCAAGTCGCTGGTCGGGCCCATGTATTTGAATCGAGGGCGGCGGACCTTCTACATGCAATGCGGTTTCCATGCCTACATGGAAAGTTGGGCGATGGCGGTCAACAACCCCTACTATGCACTGACCGATTCGAACGGCAAGTTTGCGATCGAGCAGATCCCGCCCGGTACCTATCAGTTGGTGGTGTGGCATCCTCAGACCGGCCCGGGCGTCACCAAGATGGTCACGATCCAGCCGGATGGCAAACTGGTCGAGCAACTTTCTCTCCTCGCTCCGAAGGGAAACCGCTCTGCCTTCAAAGTGATGGACAATCCCCGTTTCGGCCCCGACACGCTGGGCTACTCAGTCGATATCCAGCCACTCGTCGAGCATCAGCATTGACAGGATGCTGAAAATGGAGCGGGGGTGGTTGGGACGATCCCTGTGCTCGCGCAACGCGCGGTCGCGGACTCCCCTCGTTGGACGCGCGCAGTTGGGATCATCCCAACCACCCCTAAGTGAGCGGTCGACCGCTGGGCCTTGCTGGCCGGACCTTTTGCGCATCCTGTGAGAGTATTGTTCTCTTGTGCTACATATGCGGAGTCGAGGAATTCTAGCGGGGCCACAGAGTTTTCCACAGTATGCGAAACGTTCATGTTCATTAGGCTAGGGGGTAAGGCCCGGAGGTGGGGGTTCTGTCTCTGGTTTGTCCTGTGGGGCTGGCAGGCGATCCTGCCTTGGTCTGCGGCGGCTGACGATGTCGCTATCCCTTCGGTCGAGTTCTCCGGTTCGCTGATCAAGACCGTCAAGGGGAAGCACTATCAGGCGCAAGTCTTTGCGAAGGGGGATCGGTTACGGCTGGAATATAAGTATGCCATTCGGACCGAACGAGGTTATGCGGCCATCGAAATCATCCGGCTGGATAAATTGGAGACCTGGTATCTGCTGGCGCAGCAAAAAGAACTATTAGTGACGGGACTGGACTCTGATGATTTGCTGCCGGTTAGCCCGACATTGCCGGGAGAGCGGGAGCGGGTCCTGGTCGGGGATGCGACGGCGGCCGGCCGTGCGGCCCAGCTGTTCGAGGTTCAGACAGACTACCAAGGCAGGGTCGAGCGGTTCTATGAATGGGTGGATCTGGAGACAGGCGTGGTCTTGAAGCTCGTCAGCCGGGATCGGGAGTGGTCGTTTGAGTATGAACGGTTTAGACTGTCGCCTCAGCCTGCCTACTATTTTGACGAGCCACCAGGATATAAGAAACGTATAACGGCGACTGCGCCGAGAGGACGGGGGTAGAGAGACGATGGGTGATGTGATGAGGTGCAGGCGTTCGTGCCGGGTGAATCTGCTCGCCGCAGTGGCGGTGGCCTGCATTTCTCTTTGGAGTGGAACGGGCTATGCCGGAACGGCATCTGTGCCCAAGGCGGCGCAAGAGGCCTTCGAGAAGAAAGACTATGCCCAGGCGCTGGAGCAGTTGGCCAAGTTAGAGAAGGACCAGGCCGCCGCTCCGGACGTGCGCCGTCTCAAGATCCGCTCGTTGCTCAAGCTCGGAAATCCCAAAGATGCGCTCGGTGAGTACGACAAGCTGGAACTCGCGCTGAAGCAAGACGACCTGCCTCTCCTGCGAGAGGTGGCGATGGGATTCATCGTCGCCATGGTGAAGGACATGCGCGATCAAATGCGCGGAGCGGCCTATACCGCGTTGAAAGAGGTGGATTCGGACGAGACGATTCCCTATTTCGAGGATGGCTTGAGCGACGGGTCCGGGCCGGTCCGGGTGCTCGCGGTCGAGGGGCTCGGGCGATCCGAGGCCGGTCGGAAATCGATGAAACTGCGCGGGGCCATCGAGGATCAAGCAGGGTTAGTCAAAGCCCGGGTCGTGAAAGCGCTTGGCAAAACGGGAGACCTTAGCGTGCTGCCGATCGTTGAGGCGGCAACGAAAGACGAGTTGAGCACGGTTCGTATCGCGGCCTATAGCGCCTTGATCCGGCTTGGCAAGAAAGAGGCCTGGACGCAATTGCAGCAGGCGGCAGAGTCGCTGAACCCGGAGGATCGCGCCGACGCCATTCGCACGATCGTCGACTTGAACGACCAGCGTGGCGTCCCCCTCATGATCGAGTCGTTGACGTACAAACAACCCTCCGTTCGCGGCGCTGCAGCTCGCGGGCTGGGGCATCTCGGACGAAAAGAGGTGCGGGGACAAATCGAGCAGCTCCTGAAAGATCCGATTCCCGGCGTGCGCGAATCGGCGATCGGGAGCTTGGCGGATATGGGGGGGACGGAATCGGTGCCGGCTATCACCAGGTCGCTCGGCGACGGCAGTTTTACGGTCCGCGCCTCGGCAATTGCCGCCTTGCTTCAGCTGGGCCAGCCCTATCGGACTGTGGCACCTACTGCACAAGCGCTGGCCCAGCAGAACGATACGGCGATGCGGGCGTCCGTTGCCTATGCCCTGGGGAAGGCGACAAAGCCCAACGTGTCCGATGCCATCGCCCTGTTGACCAGTTTGACGGCTGATCCGCTCCCCGGTCCCAAGATTGTCGCCATTCGCTCTCTCGGACATGTAGGGGACCGTGAGCTGGTTCCCCTCATGAAGGAAGCCCTGCACGACACGAATGATGCCGTGCGGGCCACCGCTGCAGGGGCCCTGCTTCATCTCATGCAACTGAAGAAATAGGCAATTGGCGTACGATTGTCGCCCCCTTGTTTCAGATTGACAGGGTGGGGTAGAGTTTTGTATACAGACTCGTTCTGAGACGAGTCCTGCTTACGCGAACTGCAATTGAGATCGAGTCACCAGGGTGGAATACGTTCCCGGTTCCCCTCATGGTTGGTGGTAGGCGATAAGGGGACGAGAGTATTAATTCAGCGGTTAGTTGTTCATCACAAGGAGGCAGTCATATGAAGAGTGCGTTGTCAGTCATATTGGGCGTGGCAGCCGTCGCGTTTGTCGCGGCGCCTTTCACTGCGTTTGCAGGCGGCAGCATTTCCGGCAAGGTGACCTTTGCTGGAAAGTCTGAGCAGAAGGAATTTTCCTTCGCGAAGTTCCCGAACCCGAAGTTTTGCGTGAAGAACCCCAACAAGGCTTTGATGGATGGCGACAAGCGCTTCTTCAAGACCGTTGAAGTCGCCAAGGATGGCGGACTCAAGGGCGCGGTCGTGGCTGTGGTCGATGTGGAAGACAAGGCGTTCGTCGATGCCTATACGGGCACCGAAGTCGTGGCGGAGTTCTGCGAGTTCCTTCCGTTCACCGGTGTGGTCGTGAACAACAAGTCCTTCAAGGTTGAGAACCATGACGCAGACGCCGATGACCCAAAGTCGGTCCAGGGCGTGTTGCACAACCCGCATAGCTTCGTGGTGAAGGGCTCCAGCTCGGCCACCGGTTTCAACATCGGTTTGGCCAAGAAGGGCGACAAGCTCGACAAGCCAGTGGTGTTCCGTGGCGGCGCAGAGAAGGAAGGCTTCTATCGTTTACAGTGCGACCAGCATGAGTTCATGCAGGGCTTCTACCTGCCGGTGACGAATGCCTACTTCGCCGTGGCGAAGGAAGATGGCTCATTCGAGATCAAGGGCGTGCCGGCCGGCAAGCACAAAGTTGTGGCCTGGCATCCGTTCGCAGCCAAGGGCAAGAAGGTTGAATTTGACGTGGATGTGACCGAAGGCGGGACGGCCACGCTCAAGGCTGAAATCAAGTAAGCCAACGTTTTGTATCGGCGGGGCAACCCGCAATCGAGGGGCAGCGGAGCAATCCGCTGCCCCTCGTGTTTTTAGCGATGCAGGGCCTTGCTCCTTACCTTGCCTTTCACTTTCTGAACTGGGTAAGATGCCGGGTTTTCTGCTCAAAATGCTTGAAAGGGGTCCTGTGTCACGGGAACTGTCGCTCGCGGAAATCTTTCAGCTGGGGTACTACTGGGAGACCAAGATTCTCTTGACCGCCGTCCGGCTGGATGTGTTTTCCGCTTTGGATGGGAAGCGGAAGACTCTCCCGGAAGTGGCCGGTCGCCTGGGGGCGCATGAGCAGACCTTGGGATTGTTGTTAAATGCCTTGGTCGCGATGCGGCTCTTGGATAAGGACGGGGATTCTTACGGAAATTCGACTGCCGCTGCCACGCATCTGGTCCGCAACTCGCCCCAATATATCGGTCATCTCCTGTTGCTGCACGATGCAGAATGGGACAACTGGGGCAAGCTGGAGCAGACGATTCGCACGGGCCAGCGATCGGTCGACCGGCATGTTTTCGAGACAGACCCTGAGTTGGGCACCAATGTGCTAGCGGTCCTCCATCGGATCGGGCAGCAGAGCGGACCTGATTTTGCCAAACGGCTGCAGTTGAGCGGGCCGGTTCGGCTCTTGGATTTGGGAGGCGGAGCCGGGACCAACGCGATTGCCTTTTGCCAGGCCTATCCGGACCTAACTGCGACGGTGTTCGATTTGCCTGCGACGCTCCGATTGACGGAACGAACGGTGAAAGAGGCTGGTTTGGAATCGAGGATTAGCCTGCTCCCAGGCGATTTCAATAAAGATGGACTCGGTGGACCCTACGATGTGGCCCTGATGTCCGACATTCTGCACTATCAAGACTTTGCCACGAATGCCGCATTGGTGAAGAGGGTGCTGGCCCATTTGGCGCCGGGCGGCCGGCTGGTGATCAAGGATCGATTCTTAAATGAAGCAGGAACCGGTCCCGCTTGGACCACCGCCTTTGCGGTCCATATTCTGGTGAACACGGAACGGGGCGGCTGCTACAAGACGACAGATGCGATGCAGTGGATGAAGGACGCAGGTTTTTCAACCGTGACAGAGTTGGAGCCCTCAGCGGCGGTGCAGGGCGTGAAAGCTCGTGAAGCGTGAAGCGTCTCTCGTGAAGCGCAGGGTGCGAGCGACGAAATACGAGTGACGGAATACGAACAGCAAGGAATTTCATGATCGAATGGCTCAAACAGCCTGGTTTTTTTGGCACCCATGCCACGGTCGGGGCGGACATGAGTCAGCTCATGGCGACGTTCTTTACGGGGCTCTTCGTGATTGGCTGGATCCAGGCGCGGAGACGCCGGGCTGATGCCCACCATTGGATGATGCTGGGCGGGATGATCGCCATGGTGGCCTTCTTCATGAGCTACTATTTATTCCGCCAATTGGGCGTGTTGGCCTTTGAGGGGAAGGAAGGATTTGGCGGGTCGCAGGCCCTCTACGATTATGTCTTCATCCCTGTCCTCACGTTGCACATTGTGCTGGTCATTCTCGGATTGATCATGGCGATTTACATGATCGTGCTGGGTTTCCGCTCTCAACAAGTCGTCGATGGGGCCAGATCGCTCAAGGAAGCGCTGTTACTGACGACCTGGAGGAAGGTCGGGCTGGTCTTTGGCAGCCTGACCGCGCTGGTGATGCTCTTGTTTTTCTCGCGCGTCGCGACCGCCGGTTTTTCCATGCGGAAATTCGAAGTCTATCTGAGCCTGTTGCTGCTGATCGCGATTGTCTTCTCGGTCGAGATGACGATCCAGCGGATTTGGCCGAACGGCGCGCGCCGCCATCGGGCGCTTGGCCTGTTCACGATGATCGTCTATTGCGTCCTCTTTGTGACCGGCACCACCACCTACACGATGCTCTATCTTTTGTATCCGGGAAAGATCGGATGACGCAAGAAGTGCTGAGATCTGAGGCCCCGTCATGCTGACCTGCGGCTGTGGTCGCTGGATGCATACAGAGGGGATTGAAGAACGGTCCTATGATGATGGGACGCCCCAGTGGTTCATTCGAGCGGAATGTCGCGGCTGCGGCTTGAAGGTCGGCATCGATGTCCCTGCCGGTCAAACCGGCGGGCTCGTCGATCGGATGATGTGGACCGATGACGCGCTGCACCGGCTGGACCGCATGCCTCCGTACCTTGCGCCGTTATTCCGTGCGGAGGTGGAGCAGGATGTGCGCACCAGAGGTGAGCGTGTGATTGCCTATGACACGTTGCTTCGACCGAGGACCGGCGAACGGATCGAGTGGGAGCCTGAAGCAGAGCGTCGCTTGGAGCGGGTGCCGGCGCCGGTCCGTGCCATGGCCCGCATTGAGCTGGAGCGGACCGTGGCAGATCGCGGCGAGACACGCATCACCGTCGCATTGATGGAAGAAGTGAAGGCGCGTTATTTCGGAATGGGCTCTAAGAGCAACGCAGAACGCTGAGCGCTGAATGATGAACGACCGGAGGGAATCGCTAGAATTTCTCTCTTTCGCTCATCGTTCATCGCTCCACGTTCATCGTTGAATTTCATATGTTGCATCGAATGGCATTGCGAGTCTTGCCCAGTCTGAGTCTGGCCGTCACGGAAGACTCGGTGCGCAAGCAAAAGCGGATCGTCATGTTTGTGCCGGGGCTGGTGGCTTTCGTGGTCTATCGGCTGGCCAAGCTGTTCTTGCCTCTGTCGGAACCGATCGTCTTGTTGCTGGTCAGTGGGCTGGTCGCGGTGGTCACATCGTTGCTCGCCTATCGCGTTGGTCGCGCCGCTGCCTGGGCTACGATCTTTCGAGAGGACAGGAGCCGTTTGCTGTTCTGGCTCGGAGGCTGGATCGGGTTTGTCTATGGAGTTCAGTTGTCGTTGCTGGTCCTGGCGTTGCTCTGGCTTGTCGGCTATGGCTATCTCCAGCATCCGGATGGGCCGGCCATGATGGCCATCATCATTTCCTGTACGGCCGTGGCGCGCGATGCTTTTGAGATCGGGCATGTGAGGAAAGTGGCCCTCCTGGGCCGTCCCTTTCCGACGTTTCCCGATGGGCTGGCCCTCCGTACGATGGTGGGCAGCCATGCAATGGAACTGGCGCCTTGGGTTGCAGTTGGTCTCATCATTGGGGCATTAGGCGCCTCGCTGGGACACCTCGTCGAGGCGAGCCAGGGAGCGGCCCTGGTTCAGTTGGCCTCTGTATCGGTGTTGGGGGGGCTGGTCTCTCTCTGTGCCTACTTCGGCGGGCTTCGTCCCAACTCGTCATGGACTCAAGGGCTGTTCCAGACGAAGGCGAGCGAATTGCTGAAATATTGGTGGTGGCCGGGACTCGCCTTTGCTGCGACCTACTATCTGGTGGCGGTCGGGTTTGTCTTGTTCCTCTTGAGGCAGCCTGGCATTTCTACTGCTTATGCGATGGTTAGTGGCGGATTCGTGGCCGGTATGATGGCTCTGTATTGTTACTATCTCGGGTTTCGTCGGCAGGTTGAAGAACAGCAGGGACAGACGATGTCGAGCGCGTTGCTCCGCTGTCCCTTCGTCATGGGAATCCTTGGTAAGTCATCTGGTGCGGGCGTCTCCATGACGGCCGGTTCGAAGGTGTAGGTCTATGGGTATGAAGAAGAGAACATACGGAGTTGTGTGGTTTTCTCTCCTCCTGTTGGTGGTGTTGGCCGCCGCGTGGATTGGCTGGGGTCTTCAGGGCCCGGCTTTTGCCGAGGAGAGCACTGATCTCTATTTCAAGACGCCTGGAACTCCCCAGGGGCCTCCGGCCCCTTCTCCGCAAGAGACCGTCTATTCACGCATCGGGTCGTTCGACAGCCGATTGCTCGTGTGGTTCGTCACGCAGCAACATACCTACTTCGGCGGGTTCGTCCTTGCGCTGCCGATTTTTTGTGTCCTGTTGGAGTTCTTGGGGCTGAGCAACAGAAAGCCGTCGCTGGCCCTTCGCTATGATGGCCTCGCGCGGGATTTAGCCAAAGTGGCGCTGCTCGCCCTGTCTGTAACAGCGGTGGTCGGGAGCCTCATGCTGGGAATGTTTATCTGGTTCTATCCCAGCTTCATGAAGTATATGGGCGGAACGTTCAAGTCCTTTATGCCGCTGTATGCGATCGTGTTTGTCGGGGAATCGCTGTTGCTCATCCTCTATTACTACAGCTGGAACCGGTTGGCTGAACCATCGTTGAAGTGGGTCCATGCCTCGATCGGCGTGTTGACCAATCTGTTCGGGGCGGCCCTGCTGTTCCTGGCGAATTCCTGGTCGGCCTTCATGATGGCGCCGGCCGGCGTCGATGCGCAGGGGCGGTTTTTGGGGAACGGATGGCATTTGCTCCATTCGGCCCTTTGGAATCCGTTGAATGTCCATCGGTTCCTGGCCGACATCATGTCCGGCGGCGCGGTGGTCCTGGCCTATGCCTGCTATCGTTTCTTTACGAGTAAGACGGACGAAGAGCGCGCCTATTTCGACTGGGTGGGCTATGTGTTTCTGTTTGTCACGGTCTGCGCGCTCCTGCCGATGCCCTTTGCCGGCTATTGGTTGATGCGGTCGGTCTACGCCTTCAGCCAGAGCATGGGCGTGACGATGATGGGCGGCCTGCTCACCTGGCTTTTTGTGGTGCAGGCCCTCTTGATCGGCGCCCTGTTTCTCGGGGTGAACTATTATCTCTGGCAGAGCATGGCGCGCCTTCGCGGAGGGGAACGGTATCAGCCCTACTATCAGTCGTTGCTGGCGGTGCTGATGTTGGCCCTGTTCATTTGGCTGACGCCGCACACCGTCATGATGTCGGGCAGTGAAGTGAAGGCGATGGGCGGCGCGTCGCATCCCGTGGTCGGCAACTATGGCGTGATGTCGGCGAAGAACGGCGCGGTCAATATTTTGATTCTTGTGACCACCCTGAGTTTCATCTACTACCGACGCGCCAATCGCACGATGGTCGTATCCTGGGTCAGGAAGGGGAATCTCCTCATCGGGGCGCTGTTCCTGCTTGGCTCCCTCAACATTATCTGTCTCTCGGTCTATGGGTTTTATTTGCCGGCGAAACTCCGCGTGGGACTATCGTCGCCGCAGGCTGTGACGACCTTGACGGTGTTGGTGGTCGGGCTGGTGATCAATCGCATGATGCTCAAGGGGGCGCTCGTCCATGGGCCGGTCCAATGGGGGAAGATCTCGGTCAGGGGCATGGTGGGCTTGTTCGGATTGGCTGCCGCCTTTTCCTGGGTCATGGGTCTCATGGGCTATATCCGGTCTTCCGGGCGGTTGGCCTGGCATGTGAGTGAAGTGATGGCCGATGTTTCGCCCTGGGCCTTTACGCCGGACTTTGCCTTTGCGGCGAAGATGGTGACGCTCAACATGGTGGTGTTCTGGGGGGCGGTCTTTGCGCTTTTCTGGATGTGTCAGCGCGATCAGTTGCCGGTGATGGGGGAAGAGTTGGCCGAGGGGGCTGCGCCGGTCCTGGCTCCTTCGTCGTCGCAAGAAGCATGAACAGCGAAAGGGTTGGAGTATGAATCGAGGGGTGATGATCCAGAGATATCTCGCAGTCTGGCTGGTGCTCTGTGGAAGTTTCATGATGCAGGGTGCGGTCTCGGCTCAGAATCAATCCTTGGTCTTGGAGGATTTCCAGGCGAAAGAAACGGACGGGTTCCCTTCGAACTGGGACCATGAGAATCAGCGAAGCCATTCCAAGGGGCGTGATGCCTATAAGATTCAGGCTGAAAACGGCGTGAATTTTCTGGCGGCGAAGGATGCGGGGCAGCGGATCAAGAAAAAGAAGATCGATTGGGACCCGAAGGCCTTTCCGGTCCTCACCTGGCGCTGGCGATTGAATAAGGCCGCGGCGGGAACGGAGCCGATCGCGGCGATCTACGCCTCGCTGGATACGGATTTGATGTTTATCCCTGTCTTCACGAAGTATATCTGGAGCGCCACCAAGCCTGAGGGGGTACTGAGCGAGGGGGGCATGTTCAGCGGCGCGGAGATCGTGGTTCAGAGCGGCACCAAGGATGTCGGGCAATGGGTTGAAGAGCGCGTCAACGTCTATGAAGACTTCAAGCGGATCCACAAGCATGAACCGGCTGCCAAGGCCTGGGGTATTTCGATCATTGCCGGGCCTGGCGTCGAAATCGATTTCGGCTCACTAGTTGCCAGCGCAGGACGCTAGAGCGATGGAGCATAATTAGCATGGCCGAGTCCGGCACGGAACAAGATTGGTCGATGAAGGTGCCCGATATCCTGTTCGGCGTGGCCGTGATGGGGACCGTCGGAACGCTCATTGGGGTCATCATGGGCGGCGGCATCCTGCCGGTTGCGAGCGGGGCAGGGCTCCTGCTTGGCGGGGTCATCGGCCTTATGGGTGGACGACGTTTTCTCGCGAGTATTTTAGTGGGCACGGTGCTGGGAGGACTGTTGGCCTGGTTCATTGCCGGGCCAGAGCGAATATCCGTGGGCGCCGGGGCCGGCGCCGCCATGGGCGGGTTTCTCGGGGTGCAGATCTCCATGCTGCTGGATATGCGCGCGGCCAAGAAGGCCACATCCGAATCGGCTGATTCCTCCGTGTCACGCACAATTGAAGGAGCCTGAGACGCGATGGAAAATAAGAAGGTACTCATCGGCTCGATCGTGTTTGTCTTTGCGTCGTTCTTTTTGATGATCAGCTTGCTGGTCTATGAGTCGTACAAAGCGAAAAAGATGAAAGAGCTGGCCCTGTCGATCAAGATGGAGGTTCGTTCTGCGCCAAGCAGCGCTCCGTCGCAGGATTACTCTATGTATAAAACGAAGATCGGTGATGAGGGCCGCGAGATGGTGCAGATCCCGGAAGGGCCATTCATCATGGGCAGCAAGGACGGGGATCCGGACGAAGCGCCGGAGCGGCAAGTGTTTCTCAAGGCCTTCTATCTCGACAAGAAAGAGGTCTCGCAAGAGGAATATGCCCGGTTTGCCAAAATGACGAAGCGGCCGCTGCCCAAGATCGAAGTGTTTGAGGACGATCAATCCAAGCTGCTGAAGCCTGAGTTTGCGGCGATGAGCGTCACATGGGACGAGGCGGTGGCCTATTGCAAGTGGGCGGGCAAGCGCCTCCCCACGGAAGCAGAATGGGAAAAGGCCGGCCGCGGCGAGGGGAAGCGGAAGTATGCCTGGGGCGATACCTTTATCAGCGGCCGCGCCAATGCCAATGTGGACGGGAGCGAAGATGGGTATCGGTATCTCGCGCCTCCAGGATCGTTCGAGTCCGGGCGAAGCCCCTATGGCATCTATGACATGACCGGGAATGTCGCGGAATGGGTTGCGGATTCGTATGACGAGCACTATTACCAGAAAGCGCCCTACCGTGATCCGAAGGGGCCTGAGGCTGCAGAGGATTTGAAGGTCGTGCGGGGAGGGTCTTGGCGGGAGACCGAGCATAACGCGCGACTCTCTAAGCGATTTGCCGCGAAACATTGGCGGGCGGACATTACGATCGGGTTCCGTTGTGCCAGCGATATGGAGGTTGGAGACAGCCCTGCGGCGCCATAACAGACATGCTCGAAACTAAATTCAAGGTCCTGTTTCTTCTTGCCGTCCTCGCCTTTGCTGCGCTCCCAATTATGGGGATCATCCGCGGCACCACCTTGACGCCGTTTGAGGATTCCCCTAGCAATTCTACGGATGGGGCTCCGTTGGAGCCGGTCGATCCTGCTCAGGTTGCTCGCGAAGAGCCGGTCCAGGAGGAACTGGTCACGATTTCGGCTGGCCCCTTCATCCGTGGGACCGATCATGACGGATTCGATGAACGGCCGCAGCGCACATTGCTGCTTGATGCCTTTGCGATCGATCGGTATGAAGTGACCAACTTTCAGTACCAGCAATTTGTGGAAGCGACGGGCCATCGTAAGTCCGGCCCCCCGTCCCGCTACGCGAAGAACATGAGCAAGATGCGCAGCCTCAATCAGCCCGTGGTCTATGTGTCATGGGAGGATGCGGAGGCCTATTGCCAGTGGAAGGGACGGCGGCTTCCCACTGAGGCGGAATGGGAGAAGGCGATGCGAGGGACGGATGGCCGCCTCTGGCCCTGGGGCGACGTGGAGCAGCCCAATGGAGCGAATTGGGCCAGGGTGCAGGACGGCCATGAGGTTGCCGCAGCTGTCGGCGCCGTCCTGACCGATAAGAGCCCCTACGGCGTCATGGATGGAGCAGGCAATGTGATGGAGTGGGTGGCCGACTGGTACGCGGAAAGTTATTTCACTGAGGCTTCCGAACAAAATCCTCATGGGCCTGATTCCGGCACCTATCGGGTGCTCCGAGGAGGGGGCTATGCGACAACGGGAGCCGATATCCGCATCACCAGTCGGAGTAAAATGGTTCCCGACTTTCGCGATGAAACGATTGGGTTTCGCTGCGCAGTTTCGGGCGCAAAATGAGAGAGAAATTGAAGAGGGAAACCCCGATAAATCTACAAGAAATCAAAGTAGTAGAGAATGAGAAACACGGCCAAAATTATATTGACAACCATTCCGGCCAAAACTATAATGTCGAACACTTTTGAGTTCTTAATCATCGATTTTCCCCTGATTTTTCGTGAACGGCAAAGAATTTTGAATAACATTACGGGCGTCTGTGTGTCAAGAAATTCGCTGATGCGACCCAGGTAGTTATTTTCCCCCATCAGGAGAAGGAGATACGATGGCAACGGCAACGGTGGATAGCGAGTTTAAGGTCAAAGTCGGTCGGATGATTTTCTACATCACTTGTGCGGTTGGGCTGTGGTTTTTCTATTGGTTCGCAGGAATTCAGTGCCCCTGCTAAGTGCGGGCCGCTGTTTTGCTGTGATTTTTTGAACGTCTGCAAGTTGTGAGGGAGGGCGTCTGATGGGCCAGACAATTGTCTATGTGATCGTGTCGCTGGTAATTTGCGTTGCCTATTTCACAGCGGTTGACCATTTCTTGATGGATTCGCAGGGACTGGACTTCTGGTATCTGTTCCGGAAGTAGGCCTTGGGGGTCGTTCTGCGTTGAGTTGAGTTTGCAGGGATCGCGATGAGTCTTTTTCGGAATGCATTAAGGAGGTATCCCATGGGTTTAGTAGCCGGGAAGAAGTTGTTCTCAATCATGGCGCTCTGCGCGATGATTGGCCTTCTCCTGCTCCCCATCGCCGTATCGCTTCCGTCACTGGCTATGGGCGCCGATGCGCCCGATGCGGTGAAGAAGGATGGTGAGGCGAAGGTTGAGAAGGGGAGAGACGTCTATTATAAGACGGAAGGTATCGTGGCCGGTGCCCCTGCGCCGAAGACTGTCGATGGTCCTCGGGATTATCCTCGGTACAATTTCGAGAGCCGCGTGTTGCTCTGGTTTGCGAATCAGCAGCACCTCTATTACGGAAGTTTCGTGCTCGCGGTTCCGATTTTCTGCATGGTCATTGAGTTCATGGGGGTGGTGACGAAGGATAAGGCGATGGCGAAGCGGTATGACCAGCTCGCCTATGACTTCATCAAGATCAGCTTGACGGCCTATTCGCTGACCGCCATCCTGGGCGGTATCCTGATCTTCACCTTTCTGACGCTCTATCCTGCATTCTTCGGCTATCTCTCCAGCATCTTCCGCCCGGTCATGCATATCTATGCATTGATGTTTGTGGCGGAGAGCGGCACCCTCTACATCTATTATTATGGCTGGGACAAGATGAGGGAAGGGTTCCTCAAGTGGATCCACTTGAGCATGTCCGTCATCTTGAACGTGATCGGCACCCTGCTCATGTTCCTGGCGAACTCCTGGATCGGCTTCATGATGTCGCCTGCCGGCGTCGATGAACAGGGCCGGTACCTGGGGAACATCTGGCACGTCATCCATACCGCACTCTGGAACCCGCTCAACGTGCACCGCATTTTGGGTAACATGGCGTTCGGCGGCGGTGTCGTGGCGGCCTACGCGGCCTACAAGTTCCTGGCCTCCAAGACGGATGAAGACCGCGCCCACTACGATTGGATGGGGTATATCGCCATGGCGCTCGGCGTGGCTTTCTTGATCCCCTTGCCATTCGCCGGTTACTGGCTGATGCGCGAAGTGTATGCCTATCGTCAGCAGATGGGCATTACGCTCATGGGCGGTCTCTTGGCCTGGCTTTTCATCATCCAAGCCACCATGATCGGTATTCTCTTCTTGAGCACCAATTACTATCTCTGGCAGGCGCTCGGTCGGATGCGCGGTGCGGAGAAGTATCAACGGTACATTAAGTATCTCGTGTTCGTGCTTTGTTGCGGCTACCTGGTGTTTATTACCCCCCACACGATCGTCATGACTCCCGCTGAGCTCAAGGCGATGGGCGGGCAGCAGCACCCGGTGCTGGGTAACTATGGCGTCATGTCGGCCAAGAATGGTGGTATCAACGTCATTATCACCACCACCATTCTCAGCTTCGTCTGGTACATGCGAGGCAACAAGGTCTCGACGGTATCCTGGTCGAAGTTCGGCAATATTTTCATGGGCATCTTCTTCGGTTGCGCCTATTTCAATATTATCGGGCTCGCGGTCCTCGGCTATTACATCCCAGCCAACGTGCGGGTCGGTTTGTCGGTGCCTCAGGTGGCGACGACCTTGTCCTGCCTCTTCTTCATGTTTGCGCTCAACAGCTTCATGATGAAGGGCGCCAAGCAGATGGGGCCTATCGAGTGGGGTAAGATTTCCGCTCGATCACAGTATGCCTTGATCATGCTCGCGACGGCCTTTACCTGGATGATGGGGTTGATGGGCTACATTCGCTCATCGGTTCGGTTGTTCTGGCACGTGAATGAGATCATGCGCGATAACTCTCCCTGGGCCTATACCCATACGGTGGGATTCGCGGCGAACATGATTTCCTTTAATGTGTTGTTCTTCTGGATCAGTATCCTCTTTGTCTTCTGGCTTGGGAGCCTCGGGATAAAGAAGGCGCCAGTTGAAGCGAAGGCAGGGGTTCCAGGCGGCGCACCGCAGCCAGCTGGGGGCCACTAATCATCGTTAGGATCTTGGTTGGGGGGAGAGGGGGCGCGGTGTGCGTGCCTTCCTCCTACCCGAACCTCAGGAGGATAAAACCGTGGGCGATCTGATAAATGAAGCGATCTCAATAGGGTGGCCGCTGCTCGCGCTTCTCGCGAGTCTCTTCGTGTATTCCCTGGTAACTATCAGCGATCCCGCTGCAAAGAAACGCGCGACGTTCAAGCTCTTTATTGGCATGATTGGCGCGTTCATGTTGTTGTTGGCAATCGCGCACTACAAGACGAGCTTTTACGACGCGAACCGGATGTTGCCGGTTTCGCTGGTGCTCATCACCGCCATGTGTTTCATGATGGGAATTTATTTCCCCAACCAGGCTGCGTTGCTGAAGATCGGTGGCTTCATGTTCTTTGTCGCCGCTGGCCTGTCAGGATATGGGAATTGGCTGCCGCAGGTTGAAGGCGGCTTTCCCCCCAAAGAAGAAAAGATTCAGTTTGAGTCGATGACGGCGCAGCAGCTGGCCGACGAAGGCGAAAAGATCATCTTCGGCGGCATCGGGCAAAACAAGGTGCAGGGCGCAATCGGAAAAGGGCAGTGCCCGCTCTGCCACGCGTTCCACAAGGGTATGTTGGGCGAGCGCGCCCCAAACCTTGACGGCCTTCCTGAGCGTGCGGGCAAAGAGCGCTTAGAGGATCCGAAGTACAGCAAGGGCAAGCCGCTGGCCAGAGAATATGCGCAGAAGGAGTCCTTTCCTGGGGCTGGGACTGCCGAGAATGGCCAGGAGTATATCGCTGAGTCTCATTCCTGTCCGAGCTGTTACGTCGTTGCAGGGTATGGCGTCAAGGGCACGAACGATAAAGAGAGCCCGATGCCTGCCATCCACAAGCCTCCGATCTCGTTGAGCCTTCCAGAGTTGGCCGCCGTGGACACCTGGTTGTATATCCGCGAAGGACGCGATGCTCCGACATACGAAGAGATCATCAAGTCGTATGAGAAGTTTGTTCCAGAGGCGGATCGGCCAAAGCAGCAGGACGATAAGGCAGCTGGGGCACCCAGCGCTTTGATGGCGGACGGCACGGAGCCGGTCGATCAGATTTTTGCAAAGGCCCAGTGCGTAGCCTGCCACACGATCCCCGGTATCCCGGGCGCGGTCGGCACCATCGGTCCGAAGCTCGAAGAGGGGACGAATGCCCCGCTTCGCATCAAGAGTGCGGACTATAAGGGCGGCGCGAAGACCGTTCCGGACTACATCATGGAGTCGATCGTGTCACCGAGCGCCTATGTGGTGAAGCCATTCCCGGATAATACGATGCCGAAGGTGTTCGGGCAGAAGCTCAGCGCCGGGGCGTTGAAAAAGATCGTCGATTATCTGTCTCAGGTGAAGGCGGGATCGCCGCCGCCGAAGATTTCATAATCTTGTCTGTCTACCTCTTTTGTTGAGCAAAGGGAGTTCGCCGATGAAAGCATTAATGTCAGTCGGGGCACTCATAGGAGCAATTGGAATACTCCTGCTTGCCGGAATGATTCTGGATATCGTTCCGTCAAATACCGTGCGCCTGGTCGAAGGCTACATGCCCATGCAAGTGCTCTTTGAACTCACGCTGTTTGTGGCGGGGTTTACAGGGTTAAGCTACATGTTGGGCACCATGGGAATGGCGTTCCCTCGCTTCTGGCAGGGGATTGCCTTTTGGTGTTTCATCCTCCTGTACCTGAAGTTCCGCGTCTACCCGCCGATTCCTTTCAGTGTTCGCGCCATGTACGGGACGGTCTCACTCGTCGCCGTCTTTATGTGGGTCTCTGCGAACGAGGAAGATTGGAAGAAGTTCAAACAGCCGATCATGAACATCTTGGATGCCCAGAGTGGGGTGAACAAGCTGTTGCGGTATGCCTATCTGGTCCTGTTGCCGATTCTGATCGGCGGCTTCTCCTACAACGCGATGGTCCCGAAATCAGAGGAGCCGATCGAGTTGAGGACGGTGCATCCTGCGCCGCCAGCCAGCACGAAGGTGCATGGAAAGACCTACACGCTGCAAACGTCGCAGAATCCTTATCGCGTGAACCTTGAAGGCAAGTTCGATCAAGAGTACAGCAACGCGAATATTGTGGAGCAGGGTATGGGCCGGTTGATGAAACCGAATGCCAACCCCTGGGATAAGGATGCGCAAGGGTACCTCAAGTATGTGCGTGAGGGCGGAGAGATCTTCTTCCAGAACTGCCACTTTTGTCACGGCGATAACCTGAACGGACGTGGTCTCCATGCCTTCGCGTTCAACCCGATTCCGGCAAACTTTACGGATCCGGGAACGATTGCACAATTACAGGAAACGTTCATTTTCTGGCGCGTAGCCAAGGGTGGAATCGGGTTGCCGAACGAAGGGTTCCCCTGGGCCTCCGTGATGCCACCGTGGGAACAGCACCTGACGGTAGATGAAATCTGGAAAGTGATTTTGTTCGAATATTGGCACACGGGGTATTATCCCCGGACCTGGGACTAATCGTTCACGGGAATTGACAGCCAACCTGGATTTACGACATGAGGGAAACCATGAAGAATTCGTTTAGTCTGAAGGCAGGAATGCTCCTCACAGCTGCCTTTGGAGTCATCCTGGTCGCCGGAAGCACCGGGGGCTTAGCGTTTGCCGACGAGGCCCTTCCTGAGGGCTTCAAGAAGGGCGAATTAGCGCCTGAGCCTGCTGCCGATATGATCGAAGCAGGAAAGCGTGTCTATTTCACCAAGTGCGTGTGGTGTCATGGAGTCGATGGCGCGGGCGATGGCCCAGGCGCCGACCGTCTCTGGCCTCGCCCCCGCAACTTCAATCAGGGGACGTTCAAGATTCGGCGCACGGCCAGCGGTGAGTTGCCGCTGTTCGATGCCAAGAAGCCCACTCCTGGTCAGAACGACCTGTTTGAGACCGTGACTCACGGTCTCCCAGGCTCTGCCATGCCATCCTGGGAAGGCATTTTGACGGAAGAGCAACGGCTCCAAGTACTGTCGTTCGTCACCACCCAGCTGGTGAAGGACCGGAAGTTTACCGACAAGCAGTCCGAAGCTCAGACCGTATTGCAGTTGGACGATCTGAAGCCGATTCCTGCGACAGAGGAGAGCGTGAAAAAGGGCGC
Organism: uncultured Nitrospira sp.; assembly: GCA_964358535.1. Taxonomy (GTDB): domain Bacteria; phylum Nitrospirota; class Nitrospiria; order Nitrospirales; family Nitrospiraceae; genus Palsa-1315. The sequence goes on from CAYHQK010000008.1 coordinate 20,994, forward strand.
GGAGCTCGTTAAAGAGAAGAAGTGCGTCGAGTGTCACGGCACGGATGGCCGTGGCGACGGCAACGCGTTCAATCTGAAGGACGACTGGGGCTTCTCGATCCAGCCTGCCGACTGGCACAAGTGCTGGAACTTCAGAGGCAGCCGGCAAGATCCCTATAACGTCAAGAACATTTTCCGGACGTTTTCGACCGGAATCAACGGGACCCCGATGCCCTCGTTTGCGGACAACAGCACGGTTGAAGAGCGGTGGCACATTGCCAACTTCGTGAACTCGCTGTGTGAGCGCGAGGCTGACGGTACGCCTCTCGCCATCGACCCGTTGGCGGACAAGCCGAAGATCAACTTCGTGGTGTCCTCAGGGGTGGTCGAAGGAGAGATTCCTGCTGATCCAGAGCATGAACTGTGGAAGAACCGGGCTCGCCGGTATGTCGCGATGGGCGGGCAGATCACCCATAAGCCCAGAAATTTCGTGAACCGGATCGACGATATCTGGGTGAAGTCGCTCTACAACGACAAGCATGTCGTGTTCATGTTCCAGTGGGATGACCGGACGAAGAGCGTTGCGACAGGGAAGTTGCCTTGGGCTCCGACCGAGGTCAACATCGATGTGAAGGAACAGGACCCGAAGACGGGCGAAGAGGGTTCGATTGCCGCGCATCAGAACAACTACACGGTCTACAACGATGCGATCGCCATGGAAACTGCTGTGAAGTGGAAAGAGCTTCCCGCTCCGATTAAGCCGCGGTATTTGTTCGGCAGCAACGAGCAGTACCCGGTCGACATTGTGAAGTGGGAAGCCGACGGTTCCCTCCGTGCCTTTGAAGGCACGGGCTGGGACAAGGACTTCGCAGAACGCGATACGTACGAAGAGAACATCAAGGTCCTCCATTCAGAGTGGAAAGATGGCCGATGGACGGTGATCATTCAACGTCCGTTGGGCAACAAGAAGGATCAGGATTACGACGAAGATACCTTCTTCGAAATGGGACAGTACATTCCTACCGTGTTCTTCGCCTGGGATGGCCACAACGGTGACGCAGGACGGAAGATGGCCGTGTCGGCCTTCTACTACACGTTCCTGGAGCCGCCGACGCCTCGCGAAGCCTACATCTACCCGGTTGTGATCGCCTTCGGAGTGGTCTTGCTGGAAGGTTGGGTTCTCACCAGACGCTCGAACAAGCGGAAGGGAAAGACCCTCTAACGTTCACGTGAACGAGAGAGTCTGAAGAAGTATGAGGGGGTGGGGTAACCCACCCCCTCTTTCTTTTTGTACGGCTGCATTGAGGGCACGATGGAGATCGAGATAACCGGCATTCTGCTCGCCGGGGGCAAAAGCCGGAGAATGGGTGAGGATAAACGGCATCTTCTCGTGGGGGAACAGACCCTCCTTGAGCGAGGGCTGGCAGTGCTCCGCTCAGTCTTTCAGGATGTCCTGGTGGTCATTGCGCAGGACAGCCCTCCGCTCGACGTCGAAGCTCACGTGGTGCGCGACCTGGTCCCTGATTGCGGCAGCCTCGGTGGGCTCTACACGGGGTTGATGCAGGCCACCACGCCTTATATATTCGTGGTGGCTTGCGATATGCCGTTTCTCGATTCTGCAGTCATTGCCCAGTTCACAAGTCGACGAGCCAACGCCGACATCGTGATCGCGAAACTTGCCTCCCGCGTACATCCGATGCATGCCCTGTACAGCAAACGTTGCTTGCCCGTCGTTGAACGGATGATTCAGGCGCGGCAGCTCAAGATCCAGGAGATGGTATCGGACCGGTCTCTCCATGTGCGATATGTCACGGAGGATGATGTGCGCGCCATCGACCCCTCCGGACGTTCTTTCCAGAACGTGAATACCCCGGCCGATCTTGAGGTGGCACGTGCACTGCTGGCTCAGTTGCCTCCATCCAAGCCCTTATAGTGCCGCCGTGACAAGGACCATCGTCATCATTCATCCAGGCGGCCTTGGCGATGTGCTCTTGGCTGTCCCTGCCATGATTCGGTTGCGCACCCGCTTCCCTAACCATCGAATGGTGCTCTGTGCGGAGGATCAGGTCGCGAGGCTGCTCCTCGCCTATGGCATCGTCGATGATTGGACCTCTGTGCAGGGGCGAGCCTGTTCGGACTTGTTCGCCGGGGCGGACTCGGTCAGGGGGCAGTTACAAGCCTGGCTGGAGGTCTGCGATCTTGCCATTGGCTGGATGGAGGATCGCGATGGGACCTTGAGCGAGAGGCTCAGGATGGTCGGCGCTCGAGAGGCGGTCGTGCGGTCTCCCTTCTCGCCCACGATTCAGGCGATCCATCAACGTGACCGGTTTCTTGAGGCCATCCATGAGATGCCGTCTGAGGGAGCGGGGATTGCCCTGCTGACGGTGCCGGAGCCGCTTCTCCATCTTGGGCAAGTCTGTCTTGACGATGCAGGATTCCCGGTCGGATCGCTACTCGTCGTCATTCATCCCGGGAGTGGCAGCGCTCATAAATGTGTGGCGCCTGAGGTCTTGGCCTCCGTCGTGGCCGCCATTCAGACCTCCGGGGCGATCCCAGTGATTCTGGAAGGACCGGCAGACCGTGAGCCAGCCGAGCGGCTGATGCAGTCTTGCGTAAGCTCACCGATCGTCCTGAAGGGCCTGGATCTTCTCACTCTGGCCGGGGTGCTGGCTCAGGCGAGCCTTTTTGTCGGGCAGGACTCAGGCGCCACCCATCTGGCAGGTCTGATAGGGGTGCGGACGGTGGCTTTGTTTGGGCCAACCGACCCGGCTCGTTGGGCTCCCAGCGGAACCAAGGTCACAGTGCTGCAGGGCGCACCCTGTCTTTGCCAGTCGTGGAACGATGTCAGCCGGTGCGAGGGAAAGCCTTGTCTCAAGATGCCGCAGGCCCACCTTGAAGCAGTCTGTCTGGCTCACCTTAGAGAGGCCGCATTTCGATAGAGAAGCCCCGCTGGCTGTCTTGTCACTGCCTATTCCGTATGCTAGAGTGACCAGTTCGTTTTTCCTTTCATTGGTAAGGACTTAGGAGCTTTTTTTGTCTAGTGGAGTCGTGCAGGAAAAGGTCACCAGTGCGCTCCTTGGAGCGCTCAATGGAGCCAAGAAAAAAGGCCAACTGAAGACGGAAGCCTGGCCCGAGCTGAGTCTGGATGCTCCCAAACGGCCTGAATGGGGAGACCTTGCCTCAACGGTCGCCATGTCTCTTGCTGCCTCAGAGCAACGAGCGCCTCACGACATTGCCCAAATCATCATCGACAATCTTTCTCAGGACGAGCAACTTTTCGACCGGGTCGAAATTGCCAGGCCCGGGTTCCTCAACCTCACGCTCAAGCCTGCCATCTGGCAAGAAGTGCTCAGGGAAATCGAGCTGAAAGGATCGGCCTACGGGCGGGCCGAAGTGGGGGAGCGCCGTCGCGTGTTGGTGGAATATGTGAGTGCGAATCCGACCGGCCCGTTGCATGTGGGCCATGGGCGCGGCGCAGCGGTCGGGCAGGCGGTCGCGAATATGCTGAAGGCGGTCGGTTATGACGTCGTGAGCGAATACTATATCAACGACGCAGGCCGGCAGATGAAATTGTTGGGATCCTCGGTCTATGCACGGTACGAGGAGCTCTCGAATCGGCCGGTCGAATTTCCGACAGAGGGTTATCACGGGGCCTACATCACTGCCGTGGCTGAGCGAGTGAAGCAACAGCTCGGGGCCGAGCTAGCCGGGCGTGAGGCGACAGAGGTGGAGGCGCGTTGCCGAACGTTTGCCTATCAGGAGTTGCTGGGTCTGATTCGCGAAGATCTGAAATCCTTCGGGATCGAGTTCGAGTCCTGGTTCAGCGAGGCCTCCCTCGTGGATTCAGGGGCAGTTCAGCGGGTTTTGGATGAATTGAAAGCGCAGCAGTTTCTCTTCGAAGAGGAAGGAGCCTGGTGGTTCCGGTCTTCGGCTTTCGGTGACGAGAAGGATCGCGTCGTCCGGAAGCAGGACGGCGAATATACCTACCTGGCCTCCGATATCGCCTACCATCAAGACAAATTGCGGCGTGGATACGATTTGCTGATCGACGTCTGGGGCGCGGATCACCATGGCTACATTCCCCGTATGCAAGCGGTGGTGCAGGCCTATGGCCATCCGAAAGATCGCCTTCAGGTCGTATTGGTCCAGATGGTGAATTTGTTGCGCGGCGGGAAAAAAGTGGAAATGTCGAAGCGGGCCGGCGAGTTCATCACGATGCGGGAAGTCATCGATGAAGTCGGGGCGGACGCGGCCAAGTTCTTTTTCCTCATGCGCGATTCCAATTCGCATCTCGACTTCGATTTGGAGCTGGCCAAGCAGCGGTCTTCTGATAATCCTGTCTACTATGTGCAATATGCCCATGCCAGGATCGCCAGCCTCTGGCGTGTTGCGGCCTCCAGAGGCATCGTCTGCCCCCTGCCGAGCGAGGCGGACCTCACCGTATTGACGGACCCGGATGAGTTGGGGCTGATTCGCAAGCTCTCCGCCTATCCCTCTGTCTTACAGGGCAGTGCGATGGAGTATCAGCCTCACCGGATGACCTATTACCTGCAGCAATTGGCCGGGCTGTTACATACGTTCTATAACAAGCACCGGATTTTGCCTCCCGCTGCGGATCGCGATCTCTTGGCGGTCACGCCGGAGGGATTGGTTCCAGGGGAGGGGCTGCCGAAAGAGGTGTTGTCCCCAGAACGGACTGCGGCGAGATTGGCGTTGATGCGAGGAATCCAGCAGGTGTTGAAGAACGGACTCGCTGTGCTCGGAATTTCTGCACCGGATCAGATGTAGGGAGCAAGAGGGACTGTGGACTTTTCCGTGCAGCAGGCAGATCGTGAGACGAGTGCGCGACTGGGGAGACTCAGCACCGCCCACGGCGCGATCGACACGCCAGCCTTTATGCCGGTTGGCACGTTGGGGCCGGTGAAGGGCATCGATCCGGCCGACCTGGAGAAGCTCGGCTTCGGGCTCATGCTGAACAACGCCTACCACCTCTATCTGCGGCCCGGGCACAAGGTCGTGGCTGAGATGGGCGGGTTGCATCGGTTCACCGGCTGGTCTGGCGCGATTCTGACGGACAGCGGTGGATTTCAGATTTTCAGTCTTGCGAAACTGTGTAAGGTGACGGACGATGGGGTGAGCTTTCAGTCCCATCTCGACGGGTCTGCGCATTTCATCACGCCGGAGACGGCCATTGAGATTGAAGAAGCGCTGGGGGCCGATATCATGATGGCCTTCGATCATTGCGTCGCCTTGCCGGCCGAAAAGGACGTGGTGCGTGATGCGGTGCGCCGGACCACCCTTTGGGCCAAACGCTGCCAGGACAGCCGGCGACGCACGGACCAAGCCCTCTTCGGGATTGTGCAGGGCGGTTTGGACCGGGATCTTCGCGTGACGTCGGCGCGTGACCTCGTCGCGCTCGGTTTCGAGGGTTATGCGGTCGGAGGACTCTCGGTGGGAGAGTCGAAGCCCGAGATGTATGCCATGTTGGATGTGACTGTGCCGGAACTGCCGGTGTCGAAGCCACGGTATTTGATGGGTGTGGGGATGCCGGAGGATTTGATCGAAGGCGTGGCCCGGGGGATCGATCTCTTTGATTGCGTCGTCCCCTCGCGCCATGGACGGACCGGCTCACTCTTTACGAGTTTCGGGCGGGTGGTGATCAAGCAAGCGAGGTATGTGCGGGATGAGCAGCCGATCGACCAGGCTTGTGGCTGTCCGGTCTGTGCGCGCTACTCGCGGGCGTATCTCCATCATCTCTATCAGGTGAAAGAGATGCTGTCGTCGAGACTGAATACGATCCACAATTTGTGGTATTTTGCCGATCTCATGAGGCAGGTCCGTTCGGCGATTGCGCAGGGCAGCCTGCGGTCGTTCCGAGAAGAGTTTTATCGGTCCCGTGACCTGACTGTCGCAGCGGAGGCCGAGGACCATCGGCGAAACGCGGCAGATTAACTGTGAGGAGAAGGGATAGGTTCGTATGGTAATGCAATCGGTCGCATGGGCTCAAGGAATCGGTGGCGGGGGTTCGGGGTCGAGCTCCGGGACGCTCTTGTCCCTCGTGCCCTTCGTGCTGATTTTCGTCATTTTCTATTTCCTGCTCATTCTGCCGCAGCAAAAACGCCAGAAACAGCAGAAGGCCTTGCTGGAGGCCTTGAAGAAGGGCGATAAGGTGATCACGGGATCCGGCATCTGGGGCACGGTCACGAATCTCGGAAAAGAGACCGTGACGCTGCAGATTGCCGACAGTGCGAAGATCCGGATTCAGAGGGAACATATTGCGCGATTACGCGCCGACGATGAGGACAAGGACAAGGACTCGTAGACCGCGAGTGACAAAGGGGTTACAGACAACATGAAAAAAGTGGGTGGGCGGTTAATAGTATTGGCGCTGGTGGTGGTGCTGTCGGTGATCTTCTTCATTCCCTCCTATCAGCCGTTCTACCAGGCGTTGCCCGCCTGGCTGAAGGCGGTGATGCCGAATAAAGGCATTACGCTGGGATTGGATCTCCAGGGCGGGATTCACCTCGTCATGGAAGTGGACGAAGATCGCGCGGTCGAGATTGCCGTGGATCGATCGGTCGTGTCCCTCCAAGATTTGTTGGTGGATAAGAAAATCCCCGTCGAGTCTGTGACGAGAACAGGCCCGACCCAGGTGACGATCCAATTCCAAAACGCCGAGCTCAAGGCGCAGATCCAGAAAATGATCGAGGACTATCCGACGTTCATCGAGACGGAGTCATCCGGATCGGCCAACATGCTGGTGTGGGAGCTGCGGGAGCTGGAGGTTAAGCGCATCAAGGACTCCGCGATCAATCAGGCGTTGGAAACGATCCGGAACCGCATCGACCAGTTTGGCGTGGCGGAACCGATGGTGCAGCGGCAGGGGCTGAAGCAGATCGTCGTGCAGCTGCCTGGCGTCAAAGAGCCCAAGCGCGCCAAGGATCTGATCAAAGAGACGGCGTTGCTTGAATTTAAGCTGCTGGACGAAGACAACCAGGTGAAGATGGATCTGCCCGCCCGTATCCCGAAAGAGAAAGAGGCGGAGGTGCTGAAGCAGGCCGAGGCGAAGCTGCCGGTCGGCGACCAGATCCTGTTCGAACGGGCGGTCGATAAAGACACCGGCCGCGAGTATCGGATTCCCTATCTCGTGAAAAAGCGGGTGATGTTGACCGGCGATGTATTGAGCGATGCGCGGGTCTCGATCGGCCAATTCAACGATCCCTACGTGTCGATCACCTTCGACGCCAAAGGCGGTCGGGAGTTCGATCGGATCACGGGCGACAACGTCAAGAAGCGCATGGCCGTCGTGCTCGATAATACGATCTACTCGGCGCCGGTGATTCAGGAGCGCATTACCGGGGGCCGCGCGCAAATCACCGGAACCTTCTCGATGCAAGAGGCGAGCGACTTGGCGATCGTCCTCCGGGCCGGCGCCTTGCCGGCTCCGCTCAAGATCATTCAAGACCTCACGGTCGGACCGTCGCTGGGGAAAGATTCGATCGACAAGGGCGTGCAGGCCACGTTGTTTGCCGGCGCGCTGGTGGTGCTGTTCATGATGGTCTATTATCGGACGTCCGGGGTGATTGCCGATTTTGCGCTGGCGTTGAATCTCCTCTGTTTGATGGGGGCGCTCTCGGCGCTGAACGCGACCTTGACCCTGCCGGGGATTGCCGGCATCGTGCTCACGATCGGGATGGGCGTCGACTCGAACGTCCTCATCTTCGAACGTATTCGTGAAGAGCTGCGAGCGGGGAAAGCGGTCCGGCTGGCCGTCGACGGAGGCTACGAGAAGGCGTTGTTGACGATCGTCGACTCGCACGTGACGACGCTGATCACGGGGGTGGCGCTGTTCCTCTTCGGGACGGGGCCGATCAAAGGGTTTGCCGTGACCTTGTGCCTTGGCATCGGGATCAATCTCTTTACGGCCCTGGTGGGCACCAAGGTCATCTTCGACCTTATGAATCAACGACACAAAGTCGAACAGTTAAGCATCTAGTCCGAAGGAGCCGGCATGTTAGAGATTCTCGGAAAAACCAATATCGATTTCATGGGAAAGCGCCGCTGGGCCTTTCTGTTCTCCGGCATCATGGTGATGCTGGGGCTGGTGGCAGTCGTGCAGATTAGCCGAGGGTCGGCAAACCTCGGCATCGATTTCGCGGGCGGGACCGCGGTGCAGCTGAAGTTCGATCAAGCGATCCGGATCGACGAAGCCAGGAAAATCTTGGAGGCGAATGGCCTGGGCAACGCCGAACTCCAAGAATTCGGTCAGGAAAACAAGCTCCTGATCCGCCTGAAGGCCTCGACGACCATCGAGGAAAAGGTGGCCGAACGAGTCGTGGCGGTCTTTACGAAGGAGTTTCCTTCAAACCATTTTGTGGTCGATTCCAGCACGGAGATCGGGCCGACCATCGGGAAAAAGCTGCAAGAGGACGCCCTCATTGCGATTCTTATTTCCTTTGTCGGGATCATCCTCTATGTGGCGGGGCGATTTGAGTTTCGCTTCGGCATCGCTGCGGCCTTGGCGACCTTCCACGATGTGCTGGCGGTGCTGGGCGCCTTTTACCTTTTAGATAAAGAGATCACCCTGCTGGTGGTGACCGCGCTGCTGACCTTAGCCGGGTACTCGATGACCGATACGGTCGTCGTGTTCGACCGGATCAGAGAAAATCTCCGGATGCGGAGGCGGGACAGCGAGGAGACGATCATCAACAATGCGGTCAACCAGGTCTTGAGCCGCACGATCGTCACGAGTTTGACCGTCGTGTTGGTGTTGATTCCTCTGACGCTGGCCGGAGGAGAGGTCTTGCATGATTTCTCGCTCGCTCTGTTGTGGGGCGTGATCTTCGGGACCTATTCATCCATTTTCGTCGCGAGTCCGTTACTGCTGCTGTGGCCCGGAGCGTCCGGGCGGCTCTTGAAGCGGAGCTAGTCTGCAGCCGTTGGCGGAGAGACACGAGGCTGCGACCGGGCTATCCGGTCGCAGCAGCTGTTCGCTGGCATGCCCATGACATTCTGGAGTCGGTCTCACAGTCTCCAGCGCAAGATCATCACGGCGATCGTGCTGGTCGGCCTTCTGCCCCTGACACTTCTGCTTGCCCTCACCTACGTCGAAGAGCGGCGCGCGCTTCGCGAAATGACCGGCGCGAACTTCAAAGAAGTCGCCGTGGAAGCCGCTCGTCGCATTGAAATGCAGGTCGGCCGCGGGATGAATGAGGCCCAGCAGCTCGCGACCACCCCGTTTCTTCGCACCGCCGTCACGGAATCCAATCGCACGTACGAGGGGAAGGATGCGCACAGCATCCAGGGCATGATCAAGGATTGGCAGCAGCGGTGGCGCCAGCGGGACAAGCGCAGCGAGTTTCCTCTCTTCATCAATCGTATCGTCACCAACTATCTCATCCGATGGCACGACATCCGGAAGTCCGACTATGTCGGGATTCTGGTCACCGACCAGCAGGGCGCGCTGGTGGTGAGCTCCATCCCGCAGGTGGAGTACTTTTACGGCAAGACGCCCTGGTGGCAAGCGGTGATGAAAGGGGCCGGCCCCAGCGGCTACGTGAGCGAGATCGCGTTCGACCCCAGCTTCGGGACCCATGTGATTATGGTCGCTGTCCCCATTCTGGACGATGCGAAGGAGTCGGCGATCGGCGCCGTCACGATTTTGTTGCGTCGCGATACGATTTTTCATGCCATTGCCGATGTCACGGTCGGGGAGACTGGCCACGCGATGCTGTTCAGCTCCGATGGAGGCTTGGTGATTTGTCCGGTTCTGGCTCCGGAAGAACATTCGATCAAGCCTGAGTTCATCAGCGCCCTCGGCGGGCTGAAAGCCGGTTGGTCCGTCGTGGCGGACGATTCGCATGGAAGCCAGCAGGCTTTGATCGGATTCGCGCCCGTTCGATTCAGCGAGAGGTTGGCGCCTGGAAGTCTCGGAGGCAAACAGTGGGTGACCGTGGTGCGGCAGGATCCCCAGGAGACCTATGCGCCACTTGCCGAACTGGTGGCGAAAGTTTTGCTCTATGGGTTGCTCGTGCTGGCCGTGTTGTGGGGGACCGGGATAGTCGTCGCACGTCGGATTGCTAGACCGATTCAGTTATTACATGACGGGGTGCGGGAAATCGGGAGCGGACGATTGGGCCAGCGGCTGGCACTGAAGACCGGCGATGAAATTGAAGAGCTCGCCGAGGCGTTCAATCAGATGGCCACGAATCTCCAGCGGTCGTTCGGGCAGATCGAACAACGGATGGAGGATGTGCATCGGTTGGAGGAAAAGTATCGCGATTTGATTGAGCATTCGCCGGAGATGATCTGCCAATTGAACCGGAGCGGCGGCTTCGTCCATGTGAACAAGACGGGGCTCGATAAACTGAAATACACGCTTGACGAGATGTTATCGATGAAGCTGTGGGATCTGGTGCCGCGAGGGCAGGAATCACTCGCCTTGCAGTATTTGGAACGATTGGTGGCCCAGGGGCGCAGTTCAATGGCGACGGTGTTTCTGGCGAAAGACGGTCACCCGATCGATGTGGAGGTTCATGCCACGGCACTGATCGATCAAGAGCGGGGCGGGCTGGTTTACTCACGCGCGTTCGTGCGCGACGTGACCGAACGACGCCGGCTTGAGCAGCAGTTGCAAGAATATACGACAAAGTTAGAAGAGGCCGTGTCGGAGCGAACCCAACAGTTGGTGGCTTCGCAGGCGCGCTACAAGGCGTTGTTCGACTTGGTGGCGGACTCCGTGTTCATGGTGAACGAGTCCGGTACGATCGTGGCCGTCAATAAACGTGAGGAACAGGCGTTGGGCTATACGGAGGCGACGGTGGTCGGCCGGAGCCTGTTCGAGGTCGTGCTTGCCGGGCATCATGATGCCTTGCGCGGGTGGTTTGCCGACATCATCACTGGCCAGCGGAAAGTGGCCACGCAAGAGATCATGGTGCGCCATGCCGACGGCCTGGAAACTCCTGTCGAAATGGACTTGATTCGAGTCGGAGCGGACGACCAAGTGTTGGTGATGGTGCAGCTACGCGACATTACTGGCCGGAAGAAGCTTGAGCGGCAGCTGCAGACTTATCGCGAAGAGTTGGAGCAGAAAGTGCGAGAGCGCACGAGGGAAATCGAGGAGACCAAACAGTATCTGGAGAATTTGCTCGAGAACGCGAACGATGTCATCTATACCCTCGACACTGAGCAACGGTTTACCTATGTAAATAGCAAGATCGAAGCCTGGGGCTATCGGAAAGAGGATCTGATCGGCCGTCCTTACCTGGCCCTGCTGTCCAAGCGGCATCGGGGGCGGCGGTTGAAGAGCACTTTGGACATCGGTGCCAAACAGGTCTATGAGGTTGAAGTCGTGACGCGCACGGGGGAGCCGAGGGCGGTGATGGTCAGCGTTTCCCCCCTGCATGCGGTCGAGGGGACGCTCCTCGGTGTGTTGGGCATTGCGCGGGATATGACCGAGACCAAAAAGCTGGAGCAGCAGATCAGGAACTCGGAGAAGCTCGCGTCGGTTGGACGGCTGGCCGCCGGAGTGGCCCATGAAATCAACAATCCCCTGGGCGGCATCCTCAATTGCCTCTACAACTTACGGAAGGGCACCTTGTCGGCGAGCCGGCAGGAGGAATATCGGGCCTCTATGGAGGACGGGGTGCAGCGGGTGCAAAAGATCGTGCGGCAGTTGCTCGATTTTTCCCAGCAGCATGAGCCGGAGTTCGCCTTGACGGATATCAATTATATCGTCGACCGGGTCTTGGTCTTGACGACGCACCTCTTTGCTCCGAACCGAATTGTCTTGGAGACGGTGCTAGGCCATGGGCTGCCATCTGTCATGGTCGATCGGCATATGATCGAGCAAGTCTTGATGAACCTGGTGTTGAATGCGGTGCAAGCGATGAAAGAGGGCGGGACGCTGACGATTCAAACCGTGGTCGTCGAAGGAGTCTGTCTGGTCGAAGTCCGCGATACGGGGTCGGGCATTCCGCCGGCGGTCCTGCCTCGCATCTTCGATCCCTTCTTTACGACGAAGAGCGAAGGGGAAGGGACCGGCCTCGGCCTGTCGGTCAGCCTCGGCATTGTGGAGCGCCATGGAGGAAGGATCGTGGTGGATAGCGAGGTGGGGAAGGGGACGACCTTTACCCTCTATCTGCCGGTCTCGCGCGAACGTTCGTTGCTGGAGAGGGTGTCATGAAGGGGCTCAGAATTCTGCTCGTGGATGACGAGCCGTTGATGCGACTCTCGATGGTCGATGCGCTGGAGGCCGTCGGCCATGAAGTGGAAGCGGCGGCCTCCGGCACGGAAGGTCTCGAAGCCGTCCGTCGGCGGCCCTTCGATTTGGTGATTACCGATCTGCGATTGCCAGGCGCGGATGGGCTGACGGTGCTCACCGCGACCAAGGAGCAATCGCCCCCCACGGAGGTTGTGGTGATTACCGCCCACGGGTCGGTGGAAACGGCGGTTGGCGCGATGAAGCTCGGCGCCTTCGACTACATCACCAAACCGTTCCAGATGGACGAATTATTATTGATCGTCGAACGAGTGGGCCGTGTGGTGGCGCTACGGCGCGAGAATCAGGACCTCAAGGAAGCCTTGGAGGATAAGTTCAGCTTCGGGGGCATTCTCGGCACGAATAATCAAATGCGCGCGGTGCTCGACAAGATCAAGCTGGTGGCTGGCACGGATTCAACGACCTTGATTCTGGGAGAGAGCGGCACCGGCAAGGAGCTGGTGGCCAATGCCATCCATCAAAATAGCGCCAGAAGCCAATATCCCTTGATCAAGGTCAGTTGCGCGGCCTTGCCGGAAACCTTGCTGGAGGCGGAGCTCTTCGGCCATGAGAAGGGGGCTTTCACCGGGGCGATGAAGCAGCGGCGCGGACGATTCGAGCTGGCGCATCGCGGGACGCTGTTCCTCGATGAGATCGGGGAAATTTCTCCGGTCATCCAGGTGAAACTTTTGCGGGTGCTTCAAGAACGGCAGTTCGAGCGTGTCGGAGGGAACGACCGGATCGACGTCGACGTGCGTCTGGTCTGCGCGACGCAAAAAGATCTGCGGAAAGAAGTCTCGCAGGGACGGTTTCGCGAAGATCTGTTTTACCGGCTCAATGTCGTGCATATCGTGATCCCGCCGTTGCGCCAACGGCAGGAAGACATCATGGTCATTGCGGAGCATGTGCTGAAGACCTGCGCCAGCAAGATGAATAAGACGGTGAAGGGGCTTTCTCCCGTGGCGCGCGAGCTCTTTTTGCGCTATTCGTTTCCCGGGAATGTGCGGGAATTAGAGAATATGGTCGAGCGGGCGGTGGCGCTGGGGCGGGATCGTGAGGCGATTCAACCGGCTGACCTCTGTGGCTTCCAGTCCTGTCCCTATACGGGAGGGCTCCCTCAAGAGTCTTGCGGGTTCTGTAGCGAAGGGCTGACGGGGCAGAAGCGCGAGGAGCGGCCGCTGACCTCGCTGGCGACGGCGCGGGAACAGTTCGAGCGTGAATATATTGTGTCGGTTCTCGGTCGGGTAGAGGGCAGCAGGACGACGGCTGCGAAGGTTCTCGGTCTCTCGCGCAAAGCCCTTTGGGAAAAGTGCAAACGCTACGGGATTCCGTCAGCTAAGGACGAACCAGAGGAGGCGTAGCAGGATAGTGAAAAGGCCGCTCAGCATGAACATGCTGAACGGCCTTTTTGAGCATCCTGCCAAACGTCGCAGCTCGACGGACGTTACTCGGCTGGTTCTATTCCCCCGGCCCACAGTTTCACCGTGCGATCCCATGACGCGCTGGCCAATGTCATGCCGTCCGGTGAGAGGCTGATCCCGCGAATACCGCCGGTATGGGCCTTAAGCGTTCTGAAGCAACGGCCGTTCGATAAATCCCAAAACCGAATCGTCTCATCGTCGCCGGCGCTAATGAGCACTTTGTTGTCAGGCGTGACGGCGAGGGCGCGCACCCAGGCGGTGTGGCCTTTCAGGGTGCGTTGTTCCGTCATGTTGGGCATGTCGAACAGTTTGATCGTTTTATCGCGGCTCC
>CAYHQK010000009.1:0-34821 GCA_964358535.1 uncultured Nitrospira sp.
CCATCTTCCCCAGCCATCCACCGCCCCAGATCCAATGGGCCACCGGAGAATAAATCAACAGGGACCACAAGGCCGCAAACAGCAGCAGCGCGGAAAACTTCATCCGCTCCGCAAACGCCCCGGTGATCAGAGCCGGCGTAATCGCGGCGAACATGAGCTGGAATAACATGAACACTTGATGGGGAATCGTCGGGCCATAGACGGGATGCGGCTCACTGCCCACCCCGCTGAGCCCGGCCCACTCAAGGCCTCCGATGAAGCCGCCCTTATCGGGGCCGAAGGCCAGGCTGTACCCGACAAGAATCCAGAGCAGACTGACCAGGCACAGAATGACGAGGCTCTGCATGATCGTCCCCAGGATGTTCTTGCTTCGAACAAGACCCCCATAGAAAAGGGCCAAGCCGGGCATCGTCATAAGCAAGACCATCGCCGTGGACATGAGGACCCAAGCCGTGTCTCCTGTATCGATCTTGAGCACAGGAGCTGCGGCAGCGGCGACCGCTTCAACCGGTGCGACCGCTGTGTCCTGAGCCGCGACTGGCCCAGTAAAGGCCGCCATGACTCCCACCAGCAAGGCCGCGATGCTCAGACCTACGGACAGGAGCGTCCGTTGGCGCGTACGCTTGCGACTACAGTCTCGTTCCTGGTCAATCACCATCCCCTCCTTCTCATCGATCACCCCTGCTTACGAATAGGACCGTTCCTCATGTTGACTGAGGTCCAAGCCCATTCGCTCTTCCTCCTCACTCACACGCAGCCCCATCAGCCCATCGACCAGCTTCAGAATGACGAACGTTCCCACGAACGCAAACGCCACCGAGATCAGCACGGCCAGCGCTTGAATGCCCAACTGCGCCGGATTCCCGTAGAACAGCCCGTCAGCGCCTGCTGCATTGATCGCCTTCGAGGCGAAGAGCCCGGTCGCCAGCGCGCCCCAGATGCCTCCGACTCCATGAATCCCCACCACATCGAGGGCGTCATCGTAGCCCAGCCGGGACTTCCACAACACCGCTCCATAACAGAGAACTCCCGCCCCCAGCCCGATCACGATCGACGCCATCGGGCCGACGAATCCCGAAGCCGGCGTGATGGCCACCAATCCTGCCACTGCACCGCTAGCTGCGCCCAAGACGGTTGGTTTGCCTCGATAAAGCCACTCCACGACCATCCAGGCCAGCGCTGCAGTGGCTGCTGCCGTATTGGTCACGACGAAGGCGCTAGTCGCCAGAGCTCCGGAAGCCACCGCGCTGCCTGCGTTAAACCCGAACCAGCCGAACCAGAGCAGAGAGGCACCCAGCACGGTCATAGGCAAGTTATGCGGGGCCATATGTTCCTTGCCGTAGCCCAACCGCTTCCTCAGCACGATGGCGCAGGCCAAGGCCGCGGCGCCGGAGCTGATATGGACGACCGTCCCGCCGGCAAAGTCCAGCGCCCCCAAGTTACGAACCCAGCCCCCGACCGCCCAGACCCAATGGGCGAGCGGATCGTAGATGAACGTCGCCCAGAGCAAGGTGAAGACCAGAAAACTGCCGAACTTCATCCGTTCGGCGAAGGCGCCGGTCATGAGGGCCGGCGTAATCACCGCGAACATCATTTGAAAGATCATGAAGGCTTGATGGGGCACGGTCGCGGCATAATCGACATTGGGCTCCAACCCGACGCCGTTCAGCCCGATCCATTCAAGCCCGCCGATCAGATGGGCCTTGTCCGGCCCGAAGGCCAGACTGTAGCCCCACAAAACCCACTGGAGGCTGATCAGACAGAGGATGATAAAGCTCTGCATGATCGTGCCCAAGGCATTCTTCGAGCGAACCATGCCGGCATAAAACAGGGCCAAACCTGGCGCCGTCATCGCCAGCACCAATGCCGTCGAGACCAATAGCCAGGTCGTATCGCCCGTATCGATCTTTGCCGGGGCCGGCACAGCAGCCGGAGCCGCCTCCGGAACAAGAGGCGCCACCGCTGCTGGAGCCGGAGCCCCCGCGTCTTGCGCATAGAGACCCGTCGCCCCAATCAGGATAGCGCAGGCCAGGACGGGAAGCATCGCAGTCATGATACGTATAAATCGGTTCATGATGAGCTCCTTTCCTCCCCTGCTTAGAAGAGGTAAACGATTTGGAATGACAGGGTTTCTTGATTGTTCACTGCGCGGCTGCCATAGAGAAACACGTTCTTATCGGACTTGTCGTAGCGGAACTCGGTCCTCGTAATCAGCGAAGGAAACGGCTTATATTGAAGCGTAAAGGTGTTTTCCCAGAGCGTTTGAGCGACCGGTGTGGCCGCGACCGTCGCGGTCGCCCCCGCACAGGTATTGGTGCCTCCGGCAAACCCAAAGGTTCCACTACAGGTACGAGCCCCTCCCGCATCCTCGAAGATTTCCCCGCGGAATCTGGCGCTCCATTGATCGGTGAAATCATGGGTCAGGTAGCCGGCCAGCCCATTCCAGCGGGCATTTCGTGATCGGTTGACCGTGCTCGCGTTCCCTTCATTCCCGTAGTAGGGCTCTAGAACGATGGTGTCCTGGTCGGTGGCCTTGACGGTCATAATCGTCCCCACCACCGTCCGCTTGGCCGTCGGATCGGCTCCGGTGGAGGCAGGTGCCGTCCCTTGGCTGTTGGATTGCTCTGCGCCGTAGGACCCGTAGAAACTCATACCGAACTTCTCATGCGGTGTCAGGGCCAGGAGCCACTCGAACGATTTACCCTTGTTGTTATCGGTCACGTTATCCCAGCCGTTGATCACACCGATTGACGCGCTCACGATCGGATTGAATGTATAGCTAAGCCGGACGCCGGTGGTCGTGAAGGCCTGGCCTAAGCCGAACATGAAACTGCGGGAAAAGTTCGGATTCTCGAAACTATTGATCACCTCATAGCCGATCAACGTATTGATCTTCCCTGCTTGAATCTTCAAACCGTTGCCGATCGGGGCGATGTATTCTCCGTAGACCTCCTGAAAATCGAGCTCGTTATTGCTGGTGCCAGGCGCGAAATTCGTGCGCGCCCTCGTCACCCTGGCATCCAACCCGAAGTTCAGCCTGGTACGGAACCCGAGCCGATCCATGCCGCTCCCGCCTCCATCAGCAGGCCGTTCAAGCATGATTTGCACCATGTGAGTTGAAAAGGAATTCGCATCGGTGTCGAAGATATGCAGTTGATTGAGATTGGTGTTGGGATTATTGAAATTGTGGGTATAGGCCACGTCCAGAAATCCGGAAGCCTTAAACCCCAAGGTCTTCCAGATGGACGGCGCATCCACTTTCTTTTCTAAGGAATCCAGCCGCTCCTGCACGGTCGGGGTCGGAGCCGGCGCCGCCGCTGGCCCTTGGGCAAATACTGCGTTGCCGCCGAGCAGCGGCAACAGCGCCCACAATCCTATACCGATGAGACTGCGTACTGACATAGTGACATCCTCCCTCGTCCGATTGGTGATTCCGTTGCTCATGCCCCTTGCCGCTCTCACCTCGACGACGTCGTCGCCACGCACGCCCTTGTGCGCAACCTCTCTCCCCTCACGTCCAGATCGATTCCACCAGTCAACCGATCCATCTCGATTCTCAGATTTTCCACGCGATTCAGCCTGCTCGAATGTAGTCAAAAAAAAACGCCCTCTAGCCCGCTGGGGCCGGAGGACGCCATTGTCCATGCCGTACTATCTTGAGGCCGGTGGGAAACGCCGTTGTTCCCCTGTCCGATGGGCCACCTTGTATCATGTAGCGGGAAAATCTGTCAACGTCTTTGCCTGTCATGTACTCCGGCCTGGCCAGGACCTATCGTCTGTGCTAGATTCACTCATACTATGCTCCTTTCATCGCCATCCTCGCCGATAAAGTTGCCACGCAAGTCTGCGTTTTCCCTGGTCCTCCTCTGTCTTCTCTGCGCCGCCTGTACGATGGTCGACCAGAGCGACAGAGTCCTCTTCGAAGACCCGCGCGGAACGGTGACGCTGCACCGGATGCCAGATCAATCGATTCAGGCCAGTCACCCGATCAGCCTGGAGCCAGCCCTCATCGCCCGTGTCTTGAGCGGCATGCAAGTCCAGGAACGCCAACGGACCCTCCAAGAGATGTTGGGTGGATCGGCCTCCGCCTTGCCGGTCTTTTCGCCCGAAGAAGTCCAGTTCCTCACTCCCAGGATTACCAAAGCCCTCACGACCGCCTCAACGGGAGAGGCCGTATCATTCCAGGTCACGAGCCCTCGCCAAAACACTGGCCGCTTGGAACATGCAGTCATCGAAACCACGACAGGCTCTCTCTACGCTTATGGCCTCTCGCTGTATGTGACGCTCGCTCAATATCGACATGCGCCGACCCAAGCGAACACGGACGGGCTTGCCCACCGGAAGCTGCCAGACTCGTCCAACCTGTCAAATCGCACCCTGTCGTTCACTCCAAGCCTTGCCCAACGGTCCGATACTTTCAACCGGTCGACAGGCGGAAGCTCGACCGACCGGTTTCTCGTCATCGACTATCAGCTGCTGCAACAGACCGCGCCAGCAGCAGCAACAACCACTGAGCAACCTGCGCCTCAGGTGGAACGGGCCGCACAGCCTCGCGAGCCTCTCGCGGGAGTCACGCCACCCAATACTCCATCCCGCACCGCAGAGCCCCTGGCTCAGCGCGAAGCGGAGATTCGCACGTTAAAAGATCTCGTGGTGAAGAAAGACTTGGAGTTGGAAATCATCAGGAAGGAACTGCAATCAGTTCGCAAGCAACTCGATAACCAGAAGCGAAAACCCGCCCGCTGAAACCCCGGCAGAGCGCCCCGTAATCAACCCCTCTGACATTCAAATATTTGTGCAGCTACTGCCTGAAACTCATCCCGCAGGATGCTCAAAAAGCCCGCTCAGCAAGGCCGCAGCGAGTGAAGGGCCGAGGCGTGCCCGTAGGGCACGTTGAGGGTCTGAACGATGCGAGAACGAAGCTGACGGGCTTTTTCAGCATCCTGCTAAAAATTACGATAGCCGTTTGTGATCGGCATCCGCCGATCCTTGCCCAGAGCCCGATGCGTAATCTTGATGCCGATCGGCGCCTGTCGGCGTTTGTACTCGCTGCCATCCACCAACGCAATCACACGGGCCACCGTCGTTCGGTCATACCCCGCTTCAACGATCTCTTCGAGCGACCGGTCTTCTTCCACATAGGCTTGGAGAATGGGGTCTAAGATCTCATAGGGCGGCAGCGAGTCTTCATCCTTTTGATTGGGCCTCAGCTCGGCGGTCGGCGGTCGATCTAACGTCCGTTTGGGGATTGCCGGGGTTGCGCCACGACGATTGCGCAGCTTCGCCAGGTCATAAACCATCGTCTTGGGCACATCTTTGATCGCGGCAAAGCCGCCGGCCATATCCCCATACAGGGTGGCATAGCCCACGCTCATCTCGCTCTTATTGCCCGTGGTGAGCACCAGATGGCCGAACTTATTGGAGAAGGCCATGAGCAGGTTGCCCCGGATGCGGGCCTGGAGATTCTCTTCCGTCGTATCTGGCGCGCGGCCATCGAACGTCTCCGCGAGCGATTGCCGATAGGTATCAAACAGCGTCGTGATGGGAATCGTGCGAACGGAAATCGCAAGCCGTTTTCCCAATTCAGCCACATCCTCGTAACTGTCTTGCGACGTGTAGGGCGACGGCATGAACAGGCCCCACACGTTCTCGGCGCCCAGCGCATCGACGGCCAGCACGGCGGTCAAGGCCGAGTCCACTCCACCGCTCAAACCGATCATGACCCGTGTAAATCCGTTTTTCCTCACGTAGTCGCGCACTCCAAGCGTGAGGGCCCGATACACTTCCTCCAGTGGGTCCAGGACCGCCACCAGATCGGGAACCGCCCGCGCGCGAACTTTTGGAACAGCCGGAAGCGACGCCACACACATCTCCACCGCAGAGGCAACCCGTCTCGGCAGGAGCTTCTTCTGGCCCTGCGTACGCCTCGCCCGCGCGACCGCCTCCATATTGAGGTCAGCCACGATAAGATCCTCCTCGAAGGCTTTCCCTCGCGCGACGACCTCACCCTGATGATCGAGAATCACACTGTTCCCGTCGAAGACCAGCTCGTCCTGCCCACCGACCACGTTGGTATAGGTCAGCACCACCCCGTTTTCCCTCGCGCGGGTCGCCAACATCTGCTCGCGCACCCGGCTCTTGCCCAGATGAAAGGGCGAGGCATTGATATTGACGATAACTTCGGCGCCCGCCGCTGCCTGAAACCGGGTCGGACCTTCCGGCACCCAGACATCCTCGCAAATATTGACCCCGACCACCGTGCCTCGCAAACGGATGAGCGGCAACCGCCGGCCTGGATGAAAATAGCGGCTCTCGTCGAACACCCCGTAGTTCGGCAGATACCACTTGCAATAGGTCGCGACGAGTTTTTGATCGGCGATGAACGCCGCCGCATTGTAGAGTTCGTGTGAACCGGCCGGCACCACCGACGAACGAGCCGGTTTCGGATCGATGCCATCGCTCTGGCTAACGTAGCCCACCACCGCGGCAAGGCCCCGGCAGTGACGAACGACTTCCTCAAGTGCGCGGCGGTTGTCCGCGATAAAACGAGGCTTCAACAAGAGGTCTTCTGGCGGATAGCCGGTAATCGCCAACTCCGGGAATGCGACTAAGTCGACCTTCGCCTTCTTCGCCTCACGCAGCCAGGCCGTGATCCGGCGGACGTTTCCGGCCAGATCCCCGACCGTCGGATTCATCTGCACCATGGCAATACGAAACGTACGCATAGCCCCCTTAGTGCCTGACTCGATCGGCCCGTTCTTCGATATCGCCCGCGAGGAGAATCGCTTCAGCGATCTCGCGCATCGATTTCCGAAGATCCATACTTTGGCGTTGGATGAGCTTGAAGGCCTCTTCTTCGGTCAGCTTCTTCGCACGCATGAGATAACCCTTGGCCCGCTCCATGAGCTTTCGAACCGCCAGCGCTTCCTGCATCTCGAAGGATTTCTCGATCAGAGTCGTATGTTCGATGGCGATGGCCGCCTGATTCGCGATGGCCTGAAGCAGCTTGACCTCTTCACTGGTAAACACGTGAGGCACGGCCGTATAGCTATTGATCACGCCCACCGCCTTCTCCCGCACCATCATCGGAACAGAGACCATCGAGCAGAGCCCTTCCTTCTTGGCCAGATCCGGGAACATATAGTCCTGCTCTTTGGTCACATCGGCCACAATGATCGGCCGCCGGTCTTGCACGGCGCGCCCGCTGATGCTCTGCCCGACCTTGAGGTTCGGCTTCCGGCGGTATTGCTCGCTGAGGCTTTGCGTCGCCTCGATCCGCAACTCTCCGCTCACCTGATCCAGCAACATGATCGAGCAGATCTTGGAATTCATCATTTGCGCGATCATCGTGACCAGGAGTTGCAGCACATCTTCGATCAATCGATTCGAAGCCACCGTTTCCGACACCAGCGACAGGGTCTCCACCTGTAGGGCCTTGCGTTTCATTTGATCGTAGAGCCGCGCATTCTCAATTGCGCCGCCGACTTGATTGGCAATGGTGGACAACAGCGCGATCTCGTCCGGCCGATAGCGCTTAGGGCGCTTGTGCTGGACATTGATCACGCCGACCACTTCTTTCTTGGCCATGATCGGCACAGAGACAAAGGCTTGATGGCGGTCTTCCGGCAGATTGTGGAAAAACTTGAAGCGCGGGTCGTCGCTCGCATTGCTCGGAATCACGACGCGGGTACGTTCTTGGGCCACCCATCCGGTGATGCCCTCGCCCAACCCGATCGTGATGCGGCCGATCAATTTTGGATGGGGATTCTTTGAGGCTCGAAGGATGAGTTCGTCTTGGCCGTCCGACAAGAGATACAAGAGACAGGCATCCGCCTTGGTGACTTCGACGACCACTTCGACGATATGCCGGAGGACCGCTTCGAGATCCAGCTGGTTGCTGATGGACTCCGTGATCCGATGGAGCACATCGACTTCGCGTGTCTTCTCTCGCAAAGCCTGCTGAAGATGAGCCACGGAGGGCGTGCGTTTGGTCGTCGTCATAGATACTTACCTTTTCGCAGGAACCTTGCGACGGACAGGAGCCTTGCCTTGCCGGCTGCCACTCGGTGATTTTCTCCCACGGCCATGTTTGACCTGAAACCATTCGGCGCACATCTGTTGCTCGATCGGCTGAATCGTCACCTCCCCAATCCTCACAGGCCACACCCCGACGACTTGCCCCCCGACCACCTTCTTGTCATGCTGCATCGCTTTCCAAATGGGGCCAAAGGATGTTTGGGAGACCTGTTCGGACAAACCGGCGCGCTGCACCAGGCTTCTGATCCGCTCAACCACCTCACGAGCGCAGAGCCCCATGTGACAGGCCAAATCCGCTTCTTGCACCAAGCCGATCCCCACCGCTTCACCATGGATCAACCCGCGATAGCCTCCAAGCGACTCCAAGGCATGGCCGATCGTGTGGCCATAGTTGAGAATGCGTCGGCGATCCGCTTCCCGCTCGTCCCCGGCAACGACCTCCGCCTTGATCTCACAGGATCGCTTAATCACATGGATGACTGGCGCGTCCGCCAGCTTCAAGATCGCGGGCATCTCCTGCTCCAAAAAGGCGAAAAACTCCTTGTCGGCGATAATGCCGTACTTGATTACTTCGGCCAGACCGGCGATCCATTCGCGGCGCGGCAAGGTGCGTAGCGTGAGGGGATCAATCAGGACGGCTCGCGGCTGATAAAAGGCCCCGATCAGATTCTTGCCCAGCCGATGGTCCACACCAGTCTTGCCTCCGACGCTGGAATCAACTTGCGCGACCAGCGTGGTCGGCACCTGCACAAACGGGATGCCTCGTTGATAGATCGCGGCGGCAAAGCCGGTGATATCGCCGATGACCCCGCCACCGAGGGCCAGTAAGAGGGACTGACGCTCGAACTTGTGCCGGGCCAAGACATCGAGAACCTTGGCAATGGTGCCAAGCGTCTTGGTGCGCTCTCCCGGCGGCAAGATAATCGGAGTGGGATCGTAGCCAGCCTTACGAAGCGAGCGGAGGGTGCCCTGAAGATAATGGCTGGCCACATGCCGGTCCGTCACCACCCCGACCTTCGGAGAGGTGGTCAAGGCCCGGAGCCGATCGCCTACAGTGGCAAGGAGTCCTGGGCGGAGCACAATGTCGTAACTTCGCTCCCCCAACGTCACCGATATGATCTGTTCTGCCACAGCAGTCATGCTTAAGGACGCTCCCCCTGACCCAATATACCGGCAGCCCTCCCCGATTCTGCGTGAACAGGAGAGCCGGGGCTCACAACACACTGCGCCTGATATGATGCGGAGTTGCGAAGGCTACAATCGGCAGGATGGTATCACAACGGTATTGAAACTAGAAGATTCACATCTGCATTGGTCTCGGCAGAAGCAATCAGAGGGATCTCTTAAGCGATTGAAGGAGCCGCCGAGGGAGCAGCCCTATCATTATGCGCGCCCGTACCAGTGTAGGCCAGGTTCGCGTCTAACTCTTCACGATACTGGGCGTTAAGAAAATGAGGAGCTCCTGCTTCGCCACAGACTCGGTCTTGTTCTTGAAGAGCCATCCCAGAACAGGCACGCGAGAGAGATAGGGAATACCACCCGAGCTGTTGCTTTGCGTGTCGATAAAGACCCCGCCGATCACCATGGTCTCGCCATCGCGGATAATAACCTGGGTATTAGCCTCGCGGCGATCGATACTCGGACCGGCCGGATTGCTCCTGGACCCCACCGCGTTTCTGGTTGCACGAACCTTCAACATGATCTGTTTGCCGACTTCCTTAGGATCACGCGAGGTGATCTGAGGGGTCACATTCAATTCCAGGTTTGCATCCACGAAGGTGGTCTGGGTCCCCTGGAGCGAGGTCGTCTGGAAGGGGATCGATTCTCCCTGTGAGATTTTGGCTTCTCGCTTGTCCAGGGTCGTCACTTTCGGCGCAGCAATGACTTTGCTCAGACCGAGCATCTCGCCTGCCGACAACCGCACATCCAACAGTGCGCCACCTCCGTCAGTCCTCCCAAAGGTAAACCCAACGCCAGGAATTGACGCCAACCCGGCGACCGCAGCGGGAAGATTCACTAGATAATCAGTCGTTTGGTGCCCAATTGCTCCGGACGTACCAGTCCTGAAATTCGCCACGCCTTGGGCAGATCCCAGCGGATTTACATTCTGCATCCCCCACTGCACGCCGAGCGAACGTGAATAATTCGTATCCGCCTGGACAATCCTAGCTTCGATTTGAACTTGCGGCACTTCGAGGTCAAGCCCGTCGACCAGCTGCTTCATCACCCCCATCTTACTTTCCGTATCCCGAACAATCAAAGCATTCGACCCCTGACTGACCTGCATCAACCCTCGCGGGCTCAAATACTGACGCAGCGCCGTCATGAGTTCCGACGCTTGCAGGTTCCTCACATAGAACACCCGATCCACAAGCTCTTCCGCCTTCGCCTTCGCATCCTTCGCCTGCGCTTCCTCATTCTGCTGCTTCGCAAGGTTCGCCAGCGAATCGATCCAGATGATATTGCCCTGCCGGATCTTGCCCAATCCATTCATCTTCAAGATCATGTCGAGCGCCTGATCCCAGGGGACACTCACGAGCTTCATCGTCACCTTGCTCTTGATCCCTTCACCGACCACCATATTAAACCCGCTCACCTCGGCAATCAGGCGCAATACATTGCTGATCTCGGCCTGCTGAAAGTCCAGCGAAATACGCCGGCCGATGTACCGGGTTTCCCCGACAACCAAATCGTCCTTCGGCGTATTTTTCTCGCCAGAATCTGCATCCGAAATCAACTGCACCGGCCGCACATAAAATTTCGTCGAAGACCGCCGAACAGCGGCCACGGCTGTCTGCGCCGCCAAAGGACTCGCGCCCACCTTGATCGGTTTCCGTGCCGACCGCTCCAGCGTAATCGTTTCGGCCGCCGCGTGGCGGGAATACTCCGCATCCGTAAGCACATCGATCCCTGCATCGCCTCGAAGCGTGACGACGAGACTTGCCCCTTGCGGTTCGAACGAGTGGTCAACCTGACCGACAAGATCCAAAACCACGCGCATTTTGTCGGGATGATATCCCATGCGCACTCGCTGCAACATCTGGTGATTCACCGGCATGATCGATTGGCGCATGGCGGACGTCACATGGGGAAGATCGATCACAAGACGCCGTTCATCCAAGCGCATAACCCTATAGGACAACTTGCCATCCCCCGAGATGACCACCCGGACATCGTCAATCCCGCGTTGCACATCGATGCGGGTCAGGGTCTTCGCCAACTCCTCCTCGACTCGTAAGGGCAGACCTGAATCGACAACAGACAAATCGGCTGCCTCCGTCGAAGTCATAGCCATCGGGAAACTGAGCGCTCCCACCACCGAGAAGAGACGAGCCAACGTCGCTGTCTGTATCAACTTAGGTCTCATTCTGCACTCTCTTTCGGGTGAAGGAGCTTGACATACTCCCGCTCCTGCTTGCTCCCATACACATCAGTAAACCGTTCTTGCACGACAATACCTTTCTCGGTCACATCACTCACGACACCATTATTGGGACCGATACGCGTGCCTCGACGCACCGTATAGCCATTCCCGTCCGGCGTCTGAACCATCGCCGCATAGCCATAGGCGCCCCAGACCACCGCGATCAAGTTCATCTCCATGAGCCCAACCCGTTGGAGCGGAGGCAATGTGGGGTCAATCGGCCCGAGGCTCAGCTGTTGCAAAACGGGCGCGAAAGGGTCGCGCCGACCAGAAGGGTCATACGAATGGGTGCCCACTGGCTCCACCATCGAATTGGATGCAGCCGGTTGTGGATTCTCATCAACGGCTGCCGCGGCGACGGGTGGAGCCGACAGGGGCTTCAACACCTCAGCGAGAGAGGGCATTTTCAAAGAATCCTGCCGCAGGGGGCTCATTTGCCGGGCATGAGAACTCATCCCTGCCTCGGCACAGACCAATCCAACTGCAACGAGCAGGCAGCCAGATCCGACGAGAACTGCCGTTGCCGTCTTCACGGCCACCCACCGGTGCTTACAAATGGCATTCATCGCTCATGGCCTCACACCTATCCAAAACTCTGCGTGCTATTTCTTCTGAGGAATCGCCGGAGCCACCACCGCCAGCTTGGCCTCCTGTGGCGCCGCATAGGCAACAAGGTCAAATACGGTCTGCGTGACAATCCGGCCCTTCTCAAACTTGGGAGACCCCATCTTGAGGCCGGACACGGTCACAATCCGAGGCAACGCATTGATTCGGTCAAAAAATAAGGCGGCAGTATGGTAGCCACCGGAGACCTCGACGTTCACCGGCATTCGCACGAAGAGCTTCGAGGGATCCTCGCTTTTGGCACTCGGCTTCCATAACTTAATGTCGAGTCCAAGGCGAAGCCCAAAGTCTGACACCTGTTTGAGCAACATGACCGCCTCCTCTTCAGGCGGCAATCGTTCCTTTCTCTTCGCGAGCTCAACCTCCAGCTGCGTATTGGCGGCAATGAGTTCGTCAAGATGTTTGACTTTAATGGTCAACATTTGAATCTCGCTATCGAGCGTGCCAATCGTTCCTTGGAGCCCTGCAATCTCCACAGATTTCGGCTCGGCCACGTAGTAATAGAATCCCGCGAGAATCCCCGCCAAAACCATCAGAAGCAGCCCGATCTTCTGAAGCAAGGGGATGGACCGCAAGACATCAAGATTCACTACAGGCAAATTCATAGTTCTTACCCTTTGAGACGGAAGCCAAGTTTGAACTGATAGATATTCAGTTGGCTCTCCACCGCCGCGCGACTTTCCTGAAGGTTGATATCGGTAAAGTAGTCGGTCCTGCGCAGATTGTTCACGAACTCCACCACATCGTCATTGGTCGCCGCACGACCCTCAAGATCGATGTCGTTCCCGGTGACCGCGATTCTCACCAGCCACACTTTGAGCGGCTCCAGGCTCTGGCTGACATAGTCGAGCACCTTGACGGGACCGACGCGCGATTTTTCCAACTGGTCAATAATACGGTTCTTGTCTTCCAGGACTTTCTTCCGGCTTTCGAAGTCGGAAACCTGCTTCACCTGTTCCTTCAACTGCGCAACCTGCTTCTCCTTGTCGAGCTTTTCAGTCTGCCGCGCCTCTATTTCCTCATCGAGCGATGCCGCATACCACCAACAGCCTGCCAACGTGATGAGCAACAACCCCACACCCAACAACGCCTGTGCTCTGACATCATACTGGGGCTTCGCCCGATGCCCTTTCGGCCCTGGCAGTAAGTTAATCCGAATCATCGATCCCCTACCGATCGAAGGGCTAACCCAACCCCCACGGCAGCCAGCGGCGCCAGCGCGGCCAAGGCCTCCTGATCAAAGTCGCTCCCCGAGATATCGATTTCACCGAACGGATTTGCGATCTCGACGACCGCCTGCATGCGATCACTCAGCTGTGAGACGAGTCCCGTGACCTGAGCGCCACCTCCGCACAAGAGCACATGCTGAACGTCCGCATCAGGGGTGGTGGACTTGAAATAATCGATGGTTCTCGCAATTTCAGAGGCAACCTCGTCATTCACACTATTGATGACCGTGGTTACCGCAACCTGATTACTCGCTGCCGAGCTCTCGCTTTTTTTTATTTCTTCCGCCTCTTCATAGGACAGGCCCGTTTCGCGCTGGATGGCTTCCGTGTAGCGATTCCCCCCGATGGGAATATCGCGCGTGAACAACGAGGCGCCGCCTCGAACAATATTGACATTCATCACGCTGGCGCCAATATTGACGAGCGCCGTGGTATCGTCCTGCGAAACGGGATAATTGATCGCATGCATGTTTTCAATCGCAAAGGCATCCACATCCATAACGAACGGACATAACCCCGCCCCCTTGACCAATTCCGTCAGCTCGTTGATCTTGTCCTTCTTCGCGGCCACGAGAATAATCGACATCTCGCCCTGGGCAGCGCCCTCGGCCTCGGAAGCGCGCAACACGCTGAAGTCGATGTTCACCTCATTAATATCGAAGGGGATGTACTGCTCAGCGGCAAGCCTCACCTGCCCTTCCAATTCCTCATCCGGCATCAGAGGAAGGCTGATCTTCTTGATGATGACGGCATGGCCGGATATCGACACCGCGACTTGCCTCACCTTGACGTTCGTCTCCTCAAGCAATTCCTTGATCGCCGACACCACCCGTCCTTCATCCATCACCGTGCCATCAACGATGACTTCCGGCTCGAGCGGCTTAAAGCCAAACTTCTGAAGAATGTACCGCCCTCGGCTCTCCTTCAACTGAACGAGCTTAATCCCGCTCGACCCAATATCCAGCCCGACAAGCTGTCGCTTCGGGGTGAGCATCGAGAACAGATCGGTTTCGGCCAACCCTTTGAACGATGTAAAAGAACTCAACATTGGTGCCTCTGCATGACCAGGGCTGCCCCTGACGAACACATCACTGCACGACGCGAAAGGCTAAGGGACAGCCTGCCGCAGGCAGCCTCTACCCCTAACGTGTGAACAGAGCTTACATATTGGCGATTCTTCTCATACACAGGTCAAGTATAGTCCAGATGCCCCACCTGTCAAGAAAATGGACTTTACTGCATTAGACGAGCGGAGAGGCTGCGCTGGAGCGTTTGGCGGAGAAATCGTGATGGTGCGATACGAGGGTTACTACTTATTGATGTCGCGATGGGTGACGGTTGTTTGATAGCCGATTACCGCGAAGCTTTCTTGAAGCCGGCCGGCAATCGCCACCGACCGATGGCGGCCGCCGGTGCAACCAATCCCGACATTCACGTAGCTGCGGCGCTCTCGCTCGAAGAGGGGCACGAGGAATTTAAAGAGGCCCTCAAGCTGCCCGATAAAGGCGACCGCGTCAGGATCGGTCAGCACATAACTCCGTACTCGGGGATCTTCCCCGGTCAATGGCTTGAGGTCTGGCACGAAGAATGGATTCTGTAAAAACCTGACATCGAACAAGAGGTCGATATCGACCGGCACGCCGAATTTGAAGCCAAACGTGACCAGCGAGATCGTTAACCGGCGAGGCGTCCCCTCCTGCCCGAACCGCTTGGCCAACAACTCTCGCAGTTCATGCACCGTCAAATCAGAGGTATCAATAATGCGGTCGGCGTGGCGGCGCAGATCGGCAAGATGTTCCTTCTCGAAGCGCACCCCTTCCAGCATGGGGAGATGCTGCAGCAACGGATGGGGCCGCCTGGACTCCGAGAAACGCCGAACCAGCACCTCTTCGCGCGCCTCGAAAAACATCAACTCGACCGAATGGCCCAGGGCCTTGACCTGCTCAAGGATTCCCACGAGATCAGAAAAAAATACGCGCTCACGGACATCGATGCCGAGCGCGACATTCTTAATCTCGCCCCCCTGCTGATGACACAATTCGACGAACGTCGGCAGCAGCGCCGGCGGCAAATTGTCGATACAGAAGTATCCGACATCCTCGAAACATTTGAGGGCGTGCGACTTCCCTGAACCGGAAAGACCGCTGATCACGACTAGCTTGAGTCCGGCCATGCGAACCTACCCCTTACGACGGATCGATCAGCACCATGCGATCGCGATCGACACGCTGAAGGATCTGCAATTTCCCGGATGCGCGCAGCGTAAACACCAGCAACGAACCAGGCAGAGGATCCAGCCTGCGCTTCGCTTCCTCAAGCGTCAACACCGTTCTCGCGGGACGAACGACCTCTAGCTCCGGCTCGATCTCTTCCTGAGGCGCAACGGGACGCGCAGCCTTGCGCGCTAATTTCTTGACCGGCGCCTTATGATCGGCCTGGCGCTCCTTGTACTTACGGATCTGCGCAGCCAGCCTGGTCACCAGCTGATCGATCGTCGCATACATTTCCGGCGTCGTCGCTTTCGCCTGAATCCGGCGCCCCTGTACCGTACAGACCACCTCTGCCGTATGCTGCAGCTTGCTCACACTCAAAATGACTTCCAGATGGCTCAGCTTCACATCATACCGCGCCAGCCGCTCAAATCGTTTCTCCACATGCGCCTTGAGCGCCGGCGTCACCACGAGATGTCGTCCTGTAATTTTCATCGGCATTGATCCTTTCATGCTCATAATCATCGACCGTGCGACTCACCCTCGACGATGCGCATCGAATCTGACAACCCTCACAGCAGGGGAAACGGCAAACTCAGGCGGGAACGCGCGGAATGAATGGGACAGGCCTAAAAAAACCGCTTCCGTTGGGTGGCCGATGGAATATGCTCTTCCGCCCGATACTTGGCCACCGTCCGCCGCGCAATCACCACCTGCTTCGTGAGCAACCGTGCCGCAATCTCTTCATCTTTCAGGGGGTGGGCAGGATCCTCCTCTGCCACCATGATCCGAATCATCTCTCGGACCGTCACGGACGACATCATGTCGGAAGGCTGATCCGCTCGCTGCAGGCCTGCATTGAAAAAGAATTTCAGCTCTAGCATGCCCTGAGGACAATACATATACTTGTTTGCCGTCACGCGGCTGATGGTCGATTCGTGCATCCCGATATCCTCAGCCACCTGCTTAAGGACCAGCGGCTTGAGGTGCTGAACGCCCTTCTCGAAAAATTGCTCCTGAAACTTCACGATACTCGACACCACCTTCACAATCGTCTTATTGCGCTGTTCGATGCTGCGAATGACCCATTGCGCGGCGCGCAATTTCTCATCCAGGTAGGCTTTCGTCTCCCCCGACCCGCCTTCACCGGCCCCCATCAATTGCTTATAATAGGGGCTGATCCGCATGCGGGGGAGCCCGTCATCGTTCAATAGCACCACCCACTCGCCTTCGTTTTTAACGACGAACACGTCAGGCACAATCACATAATTCTGGGTATTGGAAAATGGCCGCCCCGGCTTCGGCTCAAGCACTTCGATAACCTTCGTGGCCTGGAAGACCTCTTCCACCGTGACATCTAAAGCTTTGGCGATCCTCGCATACTGCTTCTTCTCAAGATCTTTGAGGTGATGCTGCACGATGGCTTCAACGATCGACCCCTTCAACGCGCCGGGCCGGGCCCCTAGTGATCCCATGGGACTCTTCCCTAAATGCCCGATTTGCAAAAGCAGGCATTCCGCAAGATCCCTGGCCGCCACGCCAGTCGGGTCGAAACTCTGCACATCTTTCAACACCGACTCCGCCTCGACTTCCGTAAAGTCGGTTCCGCTCACCATCTCCGCAAGAGACATACGCAGATACCCGTCATCGTCGAGATTCCCGATGATCGACCGTCCGATCGCCTTTTCACGTTCCGACAACCCGGAAAACGACAGCTGCCAGAGGAGATGGTCCTCTAAGGATGCCGCTTTCGCCATGGTTTGTTCATAGGATGGGAAATCGTCCTGCGAGGACGAGGAGGACTCAGATCCGCCGATCCGGCGATCGCTCCCGAAATATTCTTCCCATCCAGCGGCCGAGGCCTCATCCGGCGTATCACGCTCTTCCAAAGTCGACTCCCCCGCCGCCGCCGAGTCGCTGCTCGCGGACGCCGCCTCTTCCTCAGCCTTTTCCTCGACGCTGCCGGCCTCGCTGTCCTCCGCCTCAGCCGGAAGCTCCTCCAAGAGCGGGTTTTCCATCAAATGCTGGGTCAAGCTCTGCTGAAGCTCGAGCCGCGACAATTGCAACAGCTTGATCGCCTGCTGCAATTGCGGGGTCATGATGAGCTTTTGGCTCAGCCTGAGATCGAGCCTGAGCTTCATGCGAACATACTTTCACGCGTCATAGCTTAAATCGATCCCCCAGATAAATGGCCCGAGCCCTCTCGCTCTTGACGATAGATTCGGGAGACCCGGCCTCGAGAATCAACCCCTCGTTGATGATATACGCCCGATCCGTGATGGAGAGCGTTTCCTGAACATTGTGATCGGTGATCAAAATGCCAATGCCCTTTTCCTTCAAACGAATGATGATGTGCTGAATGTCCGCCACGGCAATCGGGTCGATCCCGGCAAAGGGCTCGTCCAGCAACATAAATGACGGATTGGTTGCGAGCGCCCTGGTAATTTCCAATCGCCGACGTTCGCCGCCCGACAGCGCATAGGCCATGCTCGTTTTGATATGGCTGAGATCCAGCTCTTTGAGCAGGGCATCGGCCCGTTCACGCCGCTCTGTCCGAGAGTAGTCCAGCGTTTCAAGAATTGCCAGAATATTGTCTTCCACCGACAACCGTCGAAACACCGACGATTCTTGAGGAAGATAGCCGATACCCTTGCGGGCACGCCGGTACATCGGCAGATCCGTGATCGCCTCGTCGCCGAGAAAAATCTCCCCTTCATCGGGCTTGCACAAACCAACAATCATGTCGAAAATCGTGGTCTTCCCCGCCCCGTTCGGGCCCAGTAACCCCACGACTTCACCGGCGTGGACATCGATCGAGACGCCTTTTACGACCTTGCGGGTACGAAAGCTTTTCACCAGCCCCGTCGCGCGCAAACCCGCACCTTCGACAGTATTCACCGGAGAGCCAGTTGCTACAACAGTCCCCTGCACCGCCTCACTCACTTGGCCGCCTCCCCCTCAGACTCGAGCCGCACATGCGAGTTTCCTTCCACCACGCTCCGGTCCTCCGCGAGAAACATCGTGATTTGCCTGCCACTGACCCTCGTGCCCTTGTCCCAGGCCACCGGGTCACCGGTCAGCACGAGCTTGTCTCCATCCTGATAATAGATGGCCTTTTCACAGGTCGCGCTCCCGGACTCTTTCTTGATCTTCACGCGCCCGGTCGCCACGATTTGATTGATCGAACGGTTCGACACCGCCGGCATCGCATCAGGTCCTTTCGAAGGTACGGCGCCCTTGACGGCCCCACGCCCATTCTGGTCAGCACTGGCGGGCGCATCCTGTCCGCGAAACATGACCACCATCCGATCGGAATGGACAATCAACGCGCCACGGATCAACACCACCGTCCCTTCGAATACGGCCTGGTTATCCTGATTTTTCACGGTCATTTTCTTGGAGGTAATGGTCGTGCTGGCTGCTGGCGCGGCCACGCCTTTGGACAGCGGCGCGTCAGCCGAATGGCTCAATGAGACCACACCAAACGGACACAAATTAAGAAGCAGGAGCCAAATCCACATGTACATCCTCAAGTACTTCAAATTCCTCTGTATCCAAATGCCCTAGCAAGCCGCGCCCCGTCACCTCTAAGCCATGCCCCACGATACGGACCGGATCCTTCGTGCGGATCTCTCGTGTCTTGTCAGTCCACGCCAGATGGTTTGTGTAGATCACATAGCCACTTTCGATATGCACTACCAGCGGTTCCGATTTGTTGGATAACACAAAGTCCTTGGTCTCCGTATTCAAAACTCCGTCATCGCCGGTCACCGTCAATTCCTTCCCCTGCCGGCCGAACAACGTGACCGCCACGACCTTCAACATCGTCTTTTTATCTTGCTCAAAGAGCCGAGCCTCGTGCGCCTCCACCTGCCATTGCACCACGTCACCCTTTGCTTGCGTGAAGGTAAACTGTGAAATCGTGGCATCGGATCTATCCATGGAACCAGGCGCTGTCGCAGTTGGAGGAGGAACGGCTGTTGAATTAGTCATGAGGAGATAAGCCAGGAAACAGGCCAACACCACACTGAGCGCTAACAAACCGCGCCTGACTAAGCGTTGCCACACTATGTGCGTGATTCCTTTTTCACGTAGCAGAAACGAGATTGGCACGATAGTAGCATGGGCCCAAAACCAAGTAAACTCATCCCAGAACATCCGGGAGAGTCTACTCGGTCAAGAGAGCAAAAAGGCTTATATGGAATCGTCGAAACGAGAGGACGACGTCGCACGCGCGACTAGATCTCCTCGACAGGAGACCTAGTCGGCAGTGGGACTCGCTGGAACTGCTTCTGTAGAAACTGACTTCTTCGCTGGCACCGCATCAGGGCGAGTCACGAGTTCGATCGCAACCATCTTCGCCGCATCGCCAATGCGGCGGCGCGTCTTGACGGTCCTCGTATAGCCACCGGTACGGTCTTTGAACCGGGCCGCAACATCGCTGAATAGTTTCGAGACGACGTCCTTGCTGCGGATAAATGCAAGCGCCTGCCGCCGAGCCGGCAATGACCCTTCTTTGCCGAGCGTGATCATCCGGTCCGTGAACCCACGGATTTCCTTCGCCTTCGCCTCAGTCGTCTCGATCCGCTCATGTTCGAGCAGGGACGTCACGAGACTCCGGAATAGAGCCCATCGGTGCTTCGTCTTTCGTCCAAGCTGTCTGCCATTTTTTCTGTGACGCACGGGTAGCCTCTTGTTTCGTTACTCGCTCTTGGGATTACCGCTCGTGGATTGCACCGCGTCCAACTTGACGCCGAGCCCCAGGCCCATTTCCGTCAGGATCTCTTTAATTTCGTTCAGCGACTTCTTGCCGAAATTCTTCGTCCGCAACATCTCGCCCTCGGTCTTCTGCACCAAGTCGGCGATGGTCTTGATGTTCGCGTTCTTCAAACAGTTCGCGGCGCGGACCGACAACTCCAACTCATTCACACTGCGGAACAGATGCTTGTTGACCTCACGCTGCGCCTCATCGCTCCCCAGATCCGCGCGCCCCTCGACTCGCTCGTCGGCGTTGATGAAGATATCCACATGGTCGCGCATAATGCCAGCGGCCGTGGACAGGGCATCCCGCGGTGAGATGGTGCCATCCGTCCAGATTTCCAAGGTCAACTTATCATAATCGGTCATGCGTCCGACACGGGCATTTTCCACATGGAAATTCACGCGCTTGATCGGTGAGAACACCGAATCGATGGCGATGACACCGATGGGCAGCCCCTCTTCCTTATTTCGCTCAGCGGGCACATAGCCCCGCCCATGCTTCACCGTCATTTCCATATCGAACAAGGAATCCTTGTCCAAGGTTGCGATATGGAGGTTTGGCGTCAGGATGGTCACATCTGCATCATGAATAATGTCGGACCCCTTGGCTTCGCCGGGGCCCTTCTTCTTCAGACGGAGCGTCTTAGGCTTATCGGTATGGACCGCGAGTCGCAGCCCCTTGACGTTCAAAATAATAGAGGTCACATCCTCTGTGATCCCCGGAATCGTAGAGAACTCGTGCAGCACCCCTTCGATCTTCACGGTGGTCACGGCCGCGCCGGTCAGCGACGACAACAACACACGTCGCAAGGCATTGCCGACGGTCGTCCCGAACCCACGCTCATAGGCCTCCGTCGTAAATCGGCCGAACGTTTGAGTCTGGGTATCCTTATCGACTTCCACCCGCATCGGGATCTGAAAGTCCTTCATCGCTTTAATCATGACTCCCCCTTCATCTCATCGAGTAGACAGTCGCTGCACGGCACCCGCGCGCCACAGAGACCAACCCCCCGCGCCCAAATCCACACGTACTACCTGGAATACAACTCCACCACCATCTGCTCATTCACCGGCAACGAAATCTGATCCTTCGTCGGCAAGGCACGGACCACACCTTTGAAGGCCGTCTTGTCCAGCTCCAGCCACTCAGGAATGCCTCGCCCATCCACCGCCTCTAAGGCTGTCTGGATCGAGATCAAATTGCGGCTCCGTTCACGAATGCTGATGATATCGCCTGCTTTGACCTGTGCACCCGGCACATTAATCTTTCTGCCGTTCATGGTCAAATGCCCGTGGCTCACCAGCTGCCTGGCTTCTTTCCGTGAGGCGCCAAAGCCTAACCGGTAGGCCACATTGTCCAACCGGCATTCCAGCAACCGCAAGAGCACTTCGCCGGTGATACCGGATTGGCTTTCCGCGCGCTCGAACAGGCCGCGGAACTGGCACTCCATCAAACCGTAGATTCTGCGCAGCTTCTGCTTCTCTCTGAGCTGAGTGCTGTATTCTGAGTTTCTCGGGCGCTTTTGTCCGTGCTGTCCAGGAGGATAGCTTCGCCGCTCGATGGCGCACTTCGCCGTCATACAGCGCGAGCCTTTCAGAAATAACTTTTCACCCTCTCGTCGACACAACCGACAGACGGGACCGCGATACTTTGCCACTGCTCTACCTCCGGTTACCGGACATCACCACAGGGGTGCGCCCAACAATTCTCGTGTATTCAACGCTCCGACGTGCGCCCCTAGACGCGCCGCCGCTTAGGAGGACGGCATCCGTTGTGCGGAATCGGGGTTACATCGCGAATCATATTGATCCGCATGCCAGCGGCCTGGATAGACCGAATCGCCGATTCACGACCGGACCCCGGCCCATTCACATAAACATCTACTTGACGCATCCCGCTCTCCATCGCCTTGCGCGCGGCAGCCTCGCCCGCCCGCTGCGCCGCAAAGGGCGTGCTCTTGCGCGACCCCTTGAACCCTTGGTTCCCTGAGCTGGCCCACACGATCGTGTTGCCGCTCATGTCGGTGATGGTGACGATCGTGTTATTAAAGGAGGCCTGAACATGGGCCACCCCGCTCTGCACGATCCGGCGCTCTTTTTTCTTCCCTTTTTTGACGCTCATACAGGCTCCCTACTCAAGTAACGGTCACGCACTACGTTTAACGTGTAGGCGGTTTCGGTTTGCTTCCCACCCCGGAGCGACGGCCTTTTCTCGTCCGCGCATTCGTCTTGGTCCGCTGGCCACGAACCGGCAACCCTTTCCGATGGCGCAGACCGCGGTAGGTGCCGCTATCAATCAGCCGCTTAATGTTCATCGAGAAGGTTTTTCTCAGATCGCCTTCGACCTGATAGCTCTCCTGAATGATTTCTCTGATCTTGACGATATGATCTTCGGTTAAATCCTTGACGCGAATGGCGCCATCGATCCCCGCCTTGCCCAGGATCTTGAGTGCGGCTGCGCGCCCAATGCCATAGACATAGGTCAGGCCGATATCCGCCCGCTTGTCCTTCGGTAAGTCCACTCCAGAAATACGAGCCATAGTTCCTCCTACCCTCTCCCTCTACGTTCTCACAGGCCGTGGCTTGGCGAGCCTCAATTGCGCGCATCGAACGAGCGCCGTTTCATCGCGCGCGTTCGGCGAGCACGGAGGCCACATAACCCCCGGCCGCCCTCTATCCTTGGCGCTGCTTGTGACGTGGATTCTCACAGAGAATTCGCACCACGCCCTTGCGGCGAACCACTTTACATTTGGCACAGATCGGCTTGACGGATGATTTCACTTTCATGTCTGTTTCGCGCTCCTACTTAAACCGATAGGTGATGCGCCCGCGAGTCAAATCGTACGGAGAGAGCTCGACGGTCACCTTATCGCCAGGAAGAATACGGATAAAATGCATGCGCATTTTTCCTGAAATGTGTGCAAGGATCTTATGGCCATTGTCCAATGACACTCGAAACATTGCATTCGGTAACGTTTCGTTCACCGTGCCTTGTATTTCAATTACGTCTTCTTTCGGCACGTACCTCTATCCTTTCTGCCCCAACCCCACGATCACTTACAACTGACTTAAAATACGCGGAGGCCCACTCGGCTGAATCGCAATCGTATGCTCAAAATG
The DNA here is from genome assembly GCA_964358535.1 of uncultured Nitrospira sp. Lineage (GTDB taxonomy): Bacteria > Nitrospirota > Nitrospiria > Nitrospirales > Nitrospiraceae > Palsa-1315. The sequence goes on from CAYHQK010000009.1 coordinate 23,406, forward strand.
CGCCGAGAGACTTCCGTCGACCGTCACGGCGGTCCACCGATCCTCCAGAACCTTGACGGCCGCCTTCCCCACATTGACCATCGGCTCGATCGCCAGGACCATCCCAGCCTGCAACCGAGGGCCCTGTCCAGGCTTCCCGTAGTTCGGCACCTGCGGCTCTTCATGCAACTGACGACCGATGCCGTGACCGACGAACTCTGTCACGACCGAGTAGCCAGCCGATTCCACATGCTGCTGAACCGCATGCGAAATATCTGAAAGCCGATGCCCCACCACCGCCTGCTTAATCCCGAGGTACATCGCCTCTTCGGTCACTCGAACCAGGCGGGCATTGCGTTCGCTCCCCTGCCCCACCACCACTGTGACCGCCGAGTCTCCGTAAAACCCCTCCACGATCGCGCCAAGATCGAGCCCGATAATATCCCCCTCCTTCAGCACTCGCTTGGAGGGAATTCCGTGCACGACCTGCTCATTCACCGAGGCACACAGGGTCTTGGGATAACTGCGATATCCCTTAAAGGCCGGCCGCGCACCACGAGCCCGAATCTCTTGCTCCGCCAACCGGTCCAGCTCATCGGTCGTAATCCCGGGCTGGACAGCTTTCCTCAGCACTTCTAATGTCTCAGCGACCACCCGTGACGCCTGGGCCATCACCGCAATCTCATCCACCGTCTTGAGAATGATCATCTCATCTGATACGGCGCCAACACCTGGGAGAGATGCTGAAAGACCACATCCACGGCGCCAGACGCATCCAGCGACGACAACAACTGCCGCTCGTCATAATAGCGCACCAGCGGGGCCGTTTGCTCGTCGTACACTTTCAACCGCGTCTCAATCGCCTCGCGCTGGTCATCGCTGCGCTGGACGAGTGATTCGCCGCAGCGATCGCAAATCCCGTCGGCCTTGGGCTTGGCAAAATCCACATGAAACGTCGCTTGGCACTTCGGGCAGCTCCTTCGCCCACTCAAACGCCGCACCACGTCTTCCCGTGACACCTGAAAATTCACGACCTGATCAAGGGCCATGGCTTTCGACGCGAGCGCCTTCTCCAACTCTTCCGCCTGCGGAACGGTCCTGGGAAATCCATCCAGAACGAATCCGGCAGCGCAGCTGGGATCAGCTAACTTCTCCCGCACTAGCCCGATCACCACGGCATCAGGAACGAGCTTCCCCTGATCCATGTAGCTCTTCGCTTCGAGTCCCAACGGCGTCCGCGTACGAACCGCCTCGCGGAGAAGATCACCGGTTGAAATCTTCGCCACCCGATACTGCGCCGCAATCCGCTCAGCCTGGGTGCCCTTGCCGACGCCTGGTGCGCCGAGAAATACCACACGCATGGATCCTCCTACCCGTTCCGCCCACGGAGGGGAGCCATGCCCTTACCGAGAAATCCTTCGTAGTTCCGCATCAACATGTGCGACTCAATCTGCTGGGCCGTATCCAAACCGACACCGATCACGATCAGCAGCGAGGTCCCACCGAAATAGAAGGGCACATTCAGCTTATAGATCAAAAACTCCGGGATCACGCAGACGATCGCGAGGTAAATCGATCCGGCAAACGTAATGCGAGTCAACACTTTGTAAATATAATCGGACGTCCTGACTCCAGGCCGAATCCCGGGGATAAAACCCCCGTACTTCTTCATGTTGTCTGCCATGTCCACCGGGTTCAAGACCACGGCCGTATAAAAAAAGCAGAAAAACAGAATCAGGCCGACGTACATCAAGGTGTACAACAGCGATCCAGGCGCGAGCTGCGCACCAAAGGCTTTCACCCACGGCGTTTCAAAAAATCCGGCAATTGTGGCCGGGAACGCAATAATCGAGGACGCAAAAATCGGCGGGATCACTCCAGCCGTATTAATCTTCAACGGAATATGGGTGCTCTGTCCACCGAAGACACGTCGCCCAATGACCCGCTTCGCATACTGAACCGGCACTTTCCTGCGTCCGCTCTCCAGAAAGACAATAGCCGCCACGACGACGACCATGAGAAGCGCAAGCGCCATCAGCAGGACGAAGCTTAACTGCCCGACCTTGTACAAATCAAATGTCTGGGCAACCGCGGCAGGCAAGCGCGCGACGATTCCCGCAAAAATGATCAACGAGATACCGTTCCCGATACCTCGCTCGGTAATCTGCTCACCCAGCCACATCAAGAAGCCCGTCCCAGCGGTCAAGGTGATGACCGTCATCAGACGGAATCCCCACCCTGCGCTCATCACGAAGGCGCCTTGATTCATCTGCTCGAGACCCACGGCGATTCCGAAGCCCTGAATCACCGCAATGCCGATCGTCCCGAACCGAGTATATTGAATAATCTTTTTTCGGCCGCGCTCACCCTCTTTGGCCAACTTCGAGAGGTGCGGAACGACCACGGTCAGAAGCTGAAGAATAATCGACGCGCTGATGTAGGGCATAATGCCCAAGGCCAAGATCGTCAGCCGCGAGAGTGATCCACCCGAAAAAATATCTAAAAATCCGAGCAGCGCGCCGCCCTGCTTTTGGAGAAATTCTGAAAGGGCCTCGCCGTTGATTCCAGGCGTAGGGATATGGGCCCCGATCCGATACACCACCAGCATCCCCATGGTAAAGAGGATGCGCGTGCGCAGCTCAGGAATTTTGAAAATATTCTGAAAACTGGTCAGAAGCCTCTCAAACACCGGGGATGACCTCGACTCTCCCTCCAGCTGCTTGAATCTTTGCCTCTGCGGACTTACTGAATTTGTGCGCCTGCACCACGATCGCCTTGGTCAGATCTCCGTTTCCGAGGATCTTGATCGGCAACGTCTTGCGCTTAACTAAGCCTGCATCGACCAGCGCCTGCGGCGTAATGGTGCCCGAGACCGTCATCTCACCCAAGCTGCTCAGGTTGACGATCGAATACTCCTTGCGGAATATGTTCGTAAAGCCATGCTTCGGCACGCGGCGGATCAGCGACATCTGGCCGCCCTCGAATCCACCAGCCTGCCGGCTGCGACCACCGGATCTGGCTAACAGACCCTTGTGACCCTTACCCGCTGTTTTACCATGGCCTGAACCAGGTCCACGGCCGATACGCTTACGCTTTTTTCTGGATCCTTTTGCAGGACCGAGCTCATGTAAGTTCATTGTGGCTGCACTTCCAATAGATATCCAACTTTGTCAATCATCCCTCGTACTTGCGGCGTATTGGGACGAGTAACGGTTTGTCTAATCTTCCTCAAGCCGAGGCCACTCAACACCAGGCGATGCTTTTGCGGCGTCCCAATCGGGCTCCGCCGTAACGTAATCACAAACCCTTTTTTGGTGACCTTGGGGATCTTCGGTGTAGGCATTAGGCACTCACCCTGTTCTGCGCGTCGCCCACTGCGCTCCGGCGCATCTTCAGCACGTCTTCGGCATTTCTGAGCTGACAGAGGCCGTTGAGCGTCGCCCGCACGACATTGAATGGATTGCCACGGCCCAGGGTCTTGGCGATGACGTTATGCACGCCCACGACCTCCACGACCGCACGGACAGCGCCACCGGCAATAATGCCCGTACCCTTTTTCGCGGGCTTCAAGAGAACATGCTCGGCGCCGAACAGCCCGTCCACCTCGTGCGCGATCGTTCCAGACGTGAGGGCGACATGGACCAGGTTCTTCTTCGCCTGCTCAACCGCCTTCGCAATCGCGACGGGCACTTCAGCCGCCTTGCCTTTCCCGATGCCAACCCACCCCTGTCCATCTCCGACAACAACCAGCGCGCAGAAGTTGAACCGCTTTCCGCCCTTGACGACCTTCGCGACGCGATTGATAAAGACGACTTTGTCTTTCAGGCTTAATTCATCTGGATTAACTCGCACGTAACGTCTCTCCTCTTTGTTCCCCTCGCTCCACCACCGTCACGGAATCGAGGTGCGACCTAGAACTGCAGACCGCCTTCACGCGATGCCTCAGCCAACGCTTTCACGCGTCCGTGATACATCCGACCACCACGGTCGAACACCACGGTCTGAACCTTCGCGGCTTTGGCCCGCTCGGCCAATAATTTTCCAACTGCCTTTGCGCCTTCAATGCTGCCCGTGGACTTCACCGACGTGCGCAGAGACTTGTCCAGGGAAGACGCCGCTGCCAGCGTTGCCCCCTTGAGATCGTCAATGATCTGGGCATAGATATGAGAGCTGCTGCGAAACACGTTGAGACGTGGCCGCTCGGCCGTTCCAACGACCCGCTTCCGCACCCGCTGCTTCCGGCGTGTTAACTGTTCTGCTTTATCTGCGCTATTCATGGATCACCTTACTTCCCTGTCTTTCCAGCCTTCTTACGCAACACTTCCCCGACATAGCGAACGCCCTTTTGCTTATAGACGTCAGGCGGCTTGATCGCGCGCAAGTTTGCGGCGACCTGCCCCACCAATCGCTTATCGGTTCCCTTCACATTGATCAGCGTCTGCTTATCCACCTTCACGTCGATCCCGACGGGGACCGGGTACAGGACCGGATTGATATAGCCCACGTTAAAGCTCATCGTCCGTCCCTGCAGGGCGACTTTGTAGCCGACCCCGGTGAGCTCCAAGTTACGCTCATAGCCCTTGGTCACACCCTGCACGATGTTGCTGAGCTCTGCGCGAGTCAATCCGTGCAATGCACGAACGTGACGGTCCTCGGTCAGCCGATTGACCACAAGCACTCCATCAGCAATCGCGACTCCAAGGCCGGGAGACAAAGACCAATCGAGCTTCCCGAGCGGGCCCTTCACGGAAACGATCGGGCCGGCGACCTTGACATCCACTCCTGCTGGAATCTGGATTGGTTTCTTTCCTATGCGTGACATCGATTCCTCGTTCCTCTAGCAAGCCGACACAATAACAATCTGGTTCGCTTGGACTCTTACCAGACCGAACACAGCACTTCTCCGCCTAACCCGGCTCGGCGCGACTCCTGATCCGTCATCAACCCCTTGGAGGTCGACAAGATCGCCACGCCAATGCCGTTCTTGACTCGCGGAATGTCCTTAATCCCGACATACACACGACGGCCCGGCTTGCTCACCCGTAGCGCACCCGTGAGCACAGGCTTTCCTTCGGACACATACCGCAACTGCACTTTCAGCACGGGATGCCCATCCGCAAGGTCCGCCTGGACTCCCTGAATATAGCCTTCGTTCTGGAGGATGCGAAGCAGCTCGCGCTTCAGACGGGATGCCGGAATGCTCACAACATCGTGACGTCGCCGCAGCGCATTTTGTATTCTCACCAAGAGATCGCTAATCGGATCTGTAACCATACTAACCCTTTCACCAACACGCTTCGCGTAACCAGACGTGTATGACAGCCCAGTGACACGGAAGGCGGATAATCTACCAACTCGACTTCCGAACCCCAGGGATCTCACCCTTCAGGCTCAGTAACCGAAAACAAATTCTACACATACGAAACCGGCGCAAGAACCCTCGCACGCGCCCACAGAGCCCACACCGGTGATAGTCCCGAACCGGGAATTTCGCCTTGACGGACGATTTATTTCTCAGCGCTAATCTCGACACCTACAGCTCCTTCGTTTGACGTTACGTCGTCCGGAATGGCATCCCTAAATGCTTCAACAGCGCCCGGCCCTCGTCGTTCGTCTTGGCAGTCGTGACGATCGTGATGTCCATCCCATGGATCGACGCGACCTCATCGTACTGAATCTCAGGGAAGATAAGCTGCTCTTTAAGGCCCAGCGTGTAATTGCCTCGTCCATCGAAGGACTTCGGCGACACGCCACGGAAGTCTCTGATACGCGGCAAGGACAACGTCACGAGACGATCAAAAAACTCCCACATGCGCCGGCTCCGAAGCGTCACCTTCGTGCCGATCGGCATCCCTTGGCGCAGCTTGAACGTCGCAATGGCTTTCTTCGCCTTCGTAATCAGCGCCTTCTGGCCCGTGATCAAGCCCAACTCGTTCGCCGCGCTCTCGAGCAGCTTCACGTTTTGAATGGCTTCACCCATTCCCACGTTTAGCACAATCCGCTCGACCTTCGGCACCTGCATGACGTTTTTGTAACCGAACTCTTTCATGAGTGCGGGCACAACCTTCTGCAGATACGTCTCGCGCATCCGAGGGTTAAACTTGGACTCTTCGCTGCCCTCGTCCTTCGCCTGCGGAGCCGATGACGCCTCTTTCTTCTTGGGCGGTCGCTTCTCAGACGTCTTGCTACCTTTTCCTGATTCAACCTTCGCCATCTGGCGTCCTCACTCCTACTCGACTGAGTCGTTCGATTTTTTGCTGAACCGGACCCGCCGGCCATCATCGAGCGTTCGCACGCCCAGGCGGGTTGGCTTCTGCGTCACGGGACACAGATACATCACATTGGAGATCGCAAGAGGCGCTTCCCGTTCGAGAATGCCACCTTGCTTGACTTTCTGATTCGGCTTGGTGTGGCGCTTGATCATATTCAGCTTTTCAACCACAACCTTGCCCACTGCCGGGTCAACCGAGAGCACTTTCCCGGACTTGCCGCGATCACGCCCGGAGATCACGACCACCGTATCGCCCTTACGAATTCGACTTTTTGCTAATGCCTGCTTATTCATCCCGCCATCTCCACCCTCGTTAAAGCACTTCCGGAGCTAGAGAAATAATCTTCATAAACTTCTTCCACCGCAACTCACGCGCGATCGGCCCGAAGATGCGCGTGCCGACAGGATCCCCATCCTTATTGATCAGAACGCATGCGTTCCGGTCAAACTTGATGTAGGAGCCATCTTCGCGGCGCACTTCCTTGGTCGTCCGCACGACCACAGCACGGCTCACGTCGCCCTTCTTGACTGTCGCCGCAGGGATCGCCTCTTTCACGGCCACCACGACAATGTCGCCGAGGGACGCATACCGGCGTCTCGTTCCCCCGAGGACATGAAAACACATGGCCTGCTTGGCGCCAGAGTTATCGGCCACGTCCATGTATGTATAACTTTGAATCATAGTCCCTGGTTCCCTCTACCGTTCGAACGATCTCCGCCTACGAGCCCTGTCCCTTTTCCACAACTTCGATCACCCGCATATGCTTATCTTTGCTGATCGGCCGCGTCTCGATCATGCGCACACGATCGCCGATCTTGCAGGCGTTCTCTTCATCGTGCGCCTTGAACTTGGTCACCCGTCGAAGCACCTTTCGATAGAGCGGGTGAATCACCGAGCGCTCGATCTCGACCACGACGGTCTTGTCCATCTTATTGCTGACCACACGGCCAACCCACTCACGCCGCTTGCTTACTGACTCAGCCATCCTCAGGCCCCCTTCGCCGTGCTAGAAATTGGCTCGACCTGCGCGAGCTCGCGTTGGATTGTCTTGACCCGTGCAATGGACCGCTTCGTCTTTCGCAACTGCATGGGGTTCTCCAGCCGCCCCGTCCCCATCTGGAAGCGAAGGTTGAAGAGTTCCTGTGTGAGCTGCTGCGACTTCTCCGCAAGCTCAGGTGCCGTTAATTGCCGTAATTCCTTCAGATCCATGGATGCGCTCGCTCCCTACCCTTACGCCCGATTCAATCGATGTTAAAATTCGCCGCGGACGACATACTTCGTGGCGATCGGCAGCTTATGCGACGCCAATCGGAACGCCTCTTTGGCGACTTCCGGTGTGACACCGTCCATCTCGTACATAATACGACCTGGCTTGACCACGGCCACCCAGTACTCCGGATTGCCCTTCCCTTTACCCATGCGGGTTTCAGCCGGCTTCTTGGTAATCGGCTTATCGGGGAAGATTCTCGTCCAGACCTGGCCGCCGCGCTTCACACAGCGAGTGATCGCAATGCGCGCCGCCTCGATCTGTCGGCTGGTGATCCAGCCGGGCTCCAACGCCTTCAATCCAAACTCTCCGAGGGTAATCTGGCCGCCCCGATAGGCCTTGCCGGTCATACGCCCCTTCATCATTTTGCGGAACTTAACTTTCTTTGGTGCTAACACAATATCCTCTTCAGTTACCCGAGCCGGCGCTCAAATGCTGATTCTTTTTTAATGGGCTGCAACGGAAGGACCTCGCCTTTGTAGATCCACGTTTTGACCCCAATCTGTCCCATCGTCGTATGCGCTTCGGCAAACCCGTAATCAATGTCCGCCCGGAGCGTATGCAGCGGCACGCGTCCTTCACGGTACCACTCGGAGCGCGCGATTTCCGCGCCGCCAAGACGACCACCGACCATGATCTTGATCCCCTGGGCGCCGAGACGAAGCGCGGACTGCACGCTGCGCTTCATCGCCCGACGGAATGCCACACGCTTCTCCAGCTGGGTCGCGACGTTTTCGCAGACCAGTTGCGCATCCAGCTCAGGCTTTTTGATTTCCTTCACCGTAATGTACACCTGGCCGGAGTAGGCCTTCTCCAGCTCCGCCTTCAGCTTATCAACTTCAGCGCCCTTGCGGCCGATGATGATGCCGGGACGCGCGGTAGAAATGATTACGCGCGTCTGGTCACCGGATCGTTCGATTTCGACCTTGGCCACACCAGCATGAAACAGACGCTGCTTGACCATCTTGCGAATCCTGATGTCCTGATGGAGGAGCTTCGCGTAATCCTTGCTCGCGTACCACCGGGAACTCCAGTTGACGTTATATCCTAGTCGATAACCGATCGGATGTGTCTTGTGCCCCATAACTTCTTATGCCTCACTCAGCCAGGAAATGAATCGGCTCCGTTAGCCGCCCCTACTTCTGCTCTTTGACCTCTGCCGTCGACACGACGACGGTGATGTGGCTCATACGCTTCTGAATGGCATTCGCGCGCCCCTGCGAGCGAGCCCGAAAGCGCTTCAGCGTCGGCCCACAATCGACAAAGGCCCTCGAGACGACCATGGACTCACTGTCGCCCATCTCTTTTTGCTCCGCATTGGCCACGGCAGACATCAACAGCTTCTCCACCACTTTACACGCCTGACGCGGTGTATTTCTGAGCAATGCCAAAGCCATCGGCACCTGCTGCCCACGGATCAAATCGATCACGGGGCGCGCCTTCCTCGGAGAGACACGTACAAAACGCAAAACTGCTTGTGCTTCAGCCATAACCTTCCAATCCAATCGAGTTTGCCGAGACCGCGATCAGCCGCTTACTTGAGGGCGACTGACTTCTCCGTCTTGGCGTGCCCATGCCCCTTAAAGAACCTGGTCGGAGCGAACTCCCCAAGTTTATGCCCGACCATGTTTTCCGTCACGAAAACCGGAATAAACTTTTTCCCGTTATGAACCGCGAACGTATGTCCGATCATATCTGGAATGACGGTGGACCGTCGCGACCAGGTCTTGATGATCTTGCGATCCTTGTTCTGATTCATCCGATCTACTTTTTCAAGCAGATGATCGTCAACGAATGCGCCCTTACTTACAGACCTCGGCATCTCGTACTCCTACTTGCGACGGGAAATAATGAACTTGTCGGTCGCCTTGTTGTTCCGGGTCTTATACCCCTTGGTCGGAAGACCCCATGGGGAGACTGGATGGGGATTACCCTGCCCAGACTTTCCCTCGCCGCCACCATGCGGGTGGTCGACCGGATTCATCACGACACCTCGCACATGCGGGCGTCGCCCCAGCCATCGATTCCGGCCCGCCTTGCCCACATTAACATTCTCATGGTCCGTATTGCCAACTTGCCCGACGGTCGCCATGCAGGTCGCCAGGATGCGGCGCATTTCACCGGACCTGAGTCGCACCTGGATGTACTCGCCATCGCGCCCCATGACCTGAGCCGAGCCGCCCGCGCTACGAATCAACTGGCCGCCCTTCCCGGGCTTCAACTCGATATTATGGATCGTGGTTCCCAATGGCATACTGGACAAGGGCAACGCATTGCCAATACGAACCTCGGTTCCCAGACCAGCCTGCACCACGTCGCCAACCTTAAGCCCGACAGGAGCCAGGATATAGCGCTTCTCGCCATCCTTGTAATGCACCAAGGCAATGCGAGCCGAACGATTCGGATCGTACTCCAGCGCGGCGATGGAGCCAGGGATGCCAGACTTATCCCGCTTAAAATCAATCTTCCGATAGAGGCGCTTATGCCCGCCCCCACGGAAACGAACCGTCGTCCGCCCATCGTTGTTCCTGGCGCCAGTGCTCCGATTGACTGACGTCAGCGACTTCTCAGGCCTCTTCTTCGAGAGCTCCTCGGTCGTCACTGCGGTCATCCCGCGACGGCCCGGAGTTCTTGGCTTATATACTTTTATTCCCATGCTACAGTCGTCCTTCCAGCACACCAGGCTCAGCCCGGCGCAACGTCCTACTATGCGCTCTCGTAGAGCTCCAATTTTTCGCCGGCCTTGAGCTTGACGAAGGCCTTCTTCCAATCAGATCGCTTGCCGGAGAAACGCCCCAGGCGCTTCACCTTGCCGCGGACGTTCATCACGTTCACGCGCTCGACCTTCACCTTCAACAACGTCTCGACCGCTTGCTTAATCTGGACACGATTTGCGTCCGGATGCACGAGGAAGGCCACCGTATTATTGGCTTCCCGCATGGCCGTGATCTTTTCCGTCAACAACGGCTGCAACAGAATGCTATGGAGACCAGCCTTCATGCCCAGACCTCCTTCAGCCGCGTCAACTCGCGCTCAGAAATCATAATCAGTTCCGCCCGGACAATGTCATAGACATTCAATCCTTCAGGGCCCACCACACAAACATTCGGCAAATTGCCAGCCGCCTGAGCCAATCCCGCATGGCCTGCGCCAGCCACGATCAAGGCATAGGCACCGGCGCCGAAATTCTCCAACGCCTTGGCCAACAATTTCGTCTTCGGTTCCGCCAATGACAGATTCGACACCACCACGATCTGCCCATCAGCCAACTTGGCCGAGAGCGCACTCTGCAGCGCAGCGCGATACTTCTTCTTGGGCATGCTGTAGGAATAATCACGCGGTTTCGGTCCGAACACCGACCCGCCGTGGCGCCATACAGGAGAGCGAATCGATCCGGCTCGCGCGCGCCCCGTATGCTTTTGCTTCCAAGGCTTCTTTCCTGACCCAGCCACTTCTCCGCGGCGCAATGTGGATGCCGTGCCCTGACGCTCACAGGCGCGCTGCATCACCACCGCCTCGTGCACCAAGGACGTGTGCAGCTTGCAGCCGAACACTTCATCGGGAAGATCGACTGAACCGACTTTTTGCTTCTTCAAATCAACGATATCAACCGTGGGCATGCCCTACCCCTTCTTCGACTTTCTCACCATGATCAGTCCATTTGCCGCGCCGGGGATCGCTCCACGAACAAACAGCAAGTTCTCATCAGGCCTGGATTCAATGACTTTCAATCTCTGAACCGTAATCCGCTTTGCCCCCATGTGCCCCGGCAAGGTCTTCCCTTTCCAGACACGAGAAGGATACGAACTGGCACCCATCGAGCCGGGATGACGGTGGAACATAGACCCGTGAGACTCAGGACCGCCGGCATAATGATGCCGCTTCACCACGCCCTGAA
>CAYHQK010000010.1:0-34148 GCA_964358535.1 uncultured Nitrospira sp.
GAATCAGGCCATGATGAAAGCGGTCAAACGGATTCGCTCATTCGGATACAACGAGTTGACGTTTGAGGCCTTCGATACGGCGCTGGAGAAGACCAAGCGGTTGCAGGGGAATGAACAGGCGGAAAAGCGCCTTCAGGAAATTCGCGGGCATTTTGCCGATCCGGACGTGAAGAAACCGGAAGGTGGGACGCTCGGCGCCGATTTGATGGGACGCTTTCGCCGGTATCTCAAGGGCGAAGGGTCGCTCTAGCGGCAGGATGCTGAAAAAGGCCACCAGCAGGGGAAGGCTGACCCGGTGAGTCCCCTGTGCTCGCGCAACGCGCGGTCTCAGAAGACCCTCGTTGGACGCGCGCAGTGGGGGACTCATCCGGGCCATCATAGGAAACGTACACGAGCAAGCTCGGAAGGACCATCTTTGATTGTTCGCTGCGGCCTTGCGGGACGGCCTTTTTGAGCATCCTGCAAGGGCAGTTTCTTCATCCTGCCAGTTTGCACTAACACGCAATAGATTACTCACGCGGTTCTCGGCCACGTTGTAGACAGACAGGCTTGGCGAATTGCTATTGAGGCAGCAGGGGCCGTCGTAGACGGCCCCTCTCTGAGCTAGACTGCCGCTGCTTGTTGCGGCCAGAACTTATGACGGATTTGCGGGAGAGGTTCGCTGTCCAAATTGGGGATATCGTAGAGACAGCGATCAATCGTTGCGACTTCTTCTTCGGTCAGTTCCAGGAGGACTCTCGTCTTCCAGAACTGATCGAGAGCGAAATAATCTCCTGACTGGGGTTTCTCAGCCAAGAGCGCCTTCATCTTCTCAAATCCTGCCGTGTCCACTCCGGGGATGCGACCCTTATTGCGGTCGTGGCACCAGTGCAGTATCTCGGCGATTCCGTACATCGACAGATCAATTTTCATCATCTTGCTCATGGGTCCTCCTTGCCAAGGATACAGTATATCCCAAACCCAACGCCGTTTTCAAAGCCTTGCTACGTCCGCCAGGACTGGGGAAAGTGCGGTTTGGCGGGGATTACTGCACGGCGGATTGATTGCCAGGAGAAAGCGCTGGTCTGTATACTGGCGCGACGTATTTCGACTGGACGGCATGGTGAAGGGCATATGTATGCAGAGGTATTTCCCTGTCGCCGGGTCCCTACGTGAGGAGTCCTGCGTGAGCAGAAGGGGCGACGGCCATAACGGGCGCAGGCGTTGGAATCTGGCGGTCGTGGCGACCGGTCTCGTTCTCCTTATAGTCAGTGGCTGCACCAAACAGGATCCCTATACCCCGCCTGATCTCTTCTATTATTTTGCCAGCTATAAAGTCGGCAAGAGCCCGACAACCGTGACCACGACGGATGTCAATCAAGACGGGCTGACCGATTTGCTGACGACCAACATCGGCAGCAATACGCTCTCGATTCTTCTGGGCAACGGTGACGGCACCTTTCGCGAGCAAGTCCAACTGAATGTCTGCAAGGAGCCCCGCTCGCTTGCGCTGGGGCTGTTCAATCGCGACTCCTATCCCGATGTGGCATTGGCCTGTTCAGGGGGCGACGAAGTGTCGGTCCTTCTTGGTCGCGTCGACGGGAAGTTTGAAGAAGGTCCGCGCTATCCGGTCCATCGGACTCCCATTGCCATCGCTAGCGCCGACCTGAACGGCGATCATGCGCCGGACCTCGTGGTCGCATTGCGAAACGACAAGATCAAAGTCTTCCTGGGGGCCGGCACCGGCGACTTTACCTCTGGGGCGCAGTATGAATATGGCGATACGCCGACATCCATCGCGCTGGCAGACTTGAATGGCGACGGGACGATCGACTTGGCTGTGACGAACGGGGGGCCGATGTCGAACGCTGTGTCCATTTGGGCCGGGAACGGGGATGGGACCTTCCGCCTTCCCACCGACTATCGGACGGACAAGCGCCCGCTCGGGGTCAGCTTTGCCGATTTCAATAATGACCGGATCCACGATCTGCTGGTGATCAACGGCGAGAAGGATAGCTTCACAACTTTTCTCGGTAACGGGAATGGGACGTTCCAGCCCGGCCATGATTCCGGCGCCGATGCCGGGCCGAACTTCGGGCTGGCCCGCGACTTCAACGGCGATCATCGCATCGACGTCGCCATTGTCAATCTCCAGTCGAGCGATCTGTCGATTCTCTTTGGCCGGGGCGATGGAACCTTCGAGTATCCACCCAAAAATTATGGGACGAAGCCGGGCCCCTTTGCCCTTGCGACGTTCCGCGTCACGACGAAGGAAGAGGAAGAGCCGGGGCTTGTGACGGCGGACAACGGCAATGGCAGCGTCTCCATCTTTTTGCATCGAGGCTTGAAGTCTGTGACCGCCCCCGCTGCGGACAGGCAGTAAGGTTTGTCCCAACTCGACCGATGACGAGAGTGACAGCAAAGGGCCGTCCGCTTGACAGCCCATCGACCCTCGGCTAGAGTGGCCAAGAGTGCGATTTTATGCCTATTAGTGCTCGGTTTGAGGATATCAGTGAGATCCTTTGGGTGGTGGTTTGCTATCGGTGCGCTGCTCACACTGTCGATCCTGATGGTTCAGGGGGGAGTGCGAGACCTGCTTGATGGAGCCGCTCCCGGGAACGGGGCGAGCCCCTACCTCTCGTTCGGCACGACGATTTTCGGCGGAGGCTTGCTGGCCGGCTGTTTGGCGCTGGTGATGAAACGACTTCGGTAGAGACCGACGACTGAACTAGGGCACGTCGATGGACTGTTTGAAATGCAAAGGCTTCATGATGGTCGAGCGTCACTATACGCTGGTCAACCGACGCCTCTATGCCCGTTGTTTGAATTGTGGATTCTGGATTGACCTTGCCGACCTGCTCCGATTCTTCCATAAAGTGATCGACAGCGGGTTTCGCGGAGGAAAGGTGCGGGAGTCATTTACCCTATGAGCAGGAGTGATACGCGCATGATGACAAGAGACGATGAGAAGTCCTCTCGCGGGATATCCCTCGCCAATACTGCGAGGCTGCTCGTTGGTCTTGCGATAATCAGTGCGGCGACCGCCACTCCCTCCCTTGCGCTCACGAAAAGCGTCGCGGCTCAACCGGTGCATGTCCAACCCGCGATGGCTACGCATCAGCTTCCTCCCTGGCGAGTCGCTCCAGCCCATGGCATTCTGCTCAAGGACCTCAAGACCGGTCGGGTGTTGTATGAACACGATGCCGGGAAGCGGATGTCCCCAGCCAGCCTCACGAAAATTATGTCGGCGCTGGTCATTCTGGAGAAGGGGCAGCTGGATGATCTCGTGACGATCAGCCCCAATGCCGCCAGAGCTCACAAGACGCACTTGCGCGTGAAGGCAGGGCAGGTTTTCCGGTTGGAAGATCTGTTGAAGGCCATGTTGATCATGTCCGCAAACGATGCCTGTCTTGCCGCAGTGGAGCATGTGGGGGGCGACGAGGCACAGTTCGTGGTCCTCATGAATGCCAAGGCGGCAGCCCTCGGTTTGGCCGATACGCATTTCAGCAATGGCTGCGGGTTCGATAACTCGGACCACTACTCGACGGCCGAAGATCTGGCGACGTTGAGTGTCATTGCCCTCGATCAGCCGATCTTCCGGCAGTTGGTCCGTGAGGAGCGGGCGATCATCATGCCGGTCAACGGGCAGCATGCATATATCCTGCACACCACAAACAAATTGTTGGGGCGCATCCCCGGCGTCGAAGGGGTGAAGACGGGATTTACATCCAAGGCTGGGCGGTGCCTGATTGCCAAGGTCTCTCAAAATGGGAGCGATCTGCTGCTGGTGATTCTCAACTCGAATCGCCGCTGGAATACCGCGACGAACCTCATTAGCTACGGGCTCCGGGTCTCTGAAGTCCCCCACTGAATTCCCCTGTGTGATGATCTCGACATACGCTGAGGCGCGACCCGATGGCTGCGCCACTGCGCTTGTTCGCGTAATCCCTCTAGGGAGCGGTGAAGGTCGTCAGGCCTGGTTTGTGTGGAAGGCGAGGAGCGCGCGAGTTGGCAGGGGCCAAGCCCCTGCCGGATTTGCTACCGAAGAGGGGAGAACTCGACGTTGACGTCTTTCCCGAGATAGTTGATGACGAACCCCTGCTTGTCGTACGCCAGGATGGCGCCCATCACGTTCTCATCTCCGTATTCTTCCTGTCCCAACAGTTTTCGCACGTCATCAGGGCTCTCACTGTTCAAGACATTGCGGAAGATGCCGCGGGTTTTATAGGAGAATCGGTTATTGATAAAGATGAGATCGACCTTGCCGTCCTGGATCCGCACGCCGGCCATCGGACCGGTCGGTTTGCGTTGGTCGAGCAAGAAAATAAATAGGGCTTCCTGCTCCACTTTAATTCCGGGAATTTTTTCATTCACCAGCGAGTCCAGTGCGGTGGCTTCGGAGTCTCCCAGTTTGACGCCGAACAGTGAGACGTCGGTGCTCTTCAGGAGCTTGGCGTCCATCACGTCGTTCTTGCTCAATTCGTAGGGCTCGGCATAGCCGGAAGAGATCCATGGGCCGATTCCGGCCATGACCAGGCAGGTCAGCGTGACAACTCGCAATACATCCTTCATCGACTTCTCCTTACCCCTGGGTTTCGAGAGCTCTCTGGTGCGTACAATCTATTGGCGAAATCGGCTGGCCATGCAATCCGCGCGCATTTTATCGAACGGCCTGGGAACTTGCAAGGAATGGTGTTTAGTCGGTGCGGTGGCTGGCGATGAGGAGGGCGCCGAGGTGACGGAGCCGTTGAAAGTAGGGCTGACAGTCTTCGTCGAGCTCGACGGCCAGGTTGTCCAGGTCGGCGAGGCAATCTTCGACGATCGCAAGTCGCTGCGCATCGAGCCCCTCGGGGCTATCGAGGCAATACACCACGCAGCCGCTGATCACCGTATCCAATGTCATCAGTGGGCCTTCTTGAAGGCTGCCCACCTGAGGCCATCGTGCTTCCTTGTGGGTTGCCCAGAGGGTCAGCACGGCATCCCGGTCCATTTCGAAATCCTCTGCGATGGTGCGTGGCTCAGTTCCGACCGATCCACCCTAGCGCATGGAGCAACAGGGCCGCAAGCGCACAGAGACCCAGCCCCCAGAATCGATAGTCGATGTCGTCCCGACCAATACACCACGCGATGACCGGTCCACGCCAGGAGGGAGCTCCAATCGACAAGAAGAGTCC
Source organism: uncultured Nitrospira sp. (assembly GCA_964358535.1). Classification (GTDB taxonomy): domain Bacteria; phylum Nitrospirota; class Nitrospiria; order Nitrospirales; family Nitrospiraceae; genus Palsa-1315. The sequence continues at coordinate 5,154 of CAYHQK010000010.1, forward strand.
CTTGGCGACCATGCCTCCCGCCGTCACCACCCAGAGCCATCGGTAGGGCAGGTCCTGCGCGGCGAAAAGCAAGAAGGTGCCCGCGATGATTGCGAGAAGCTCCCACCGCAATATCGACGGGGACTGCTGTAGTAACTCGCGGACCTGCGTGATGATAAAGCGGGGAGCAATCAGCAGGGTGATGCCGTCGGTCAACCAAATGCCGGCGAGGGCGGCCAAGGCATAGTCCTTCAATCGAGAGCCCTCGGCCATGCGCGATCCCTGCCTGCATGGTGTTGAGCGTTCACGGGTAGAGTCCACGATGGAGATGAGCCTGGGCCACTTTATCGATCCCGCTCATCAGGGCGGCCATCCGCATGGACGTTTTTTTGGAGAGGGAAAACTGTAATGTCCGATGAAAGGCGTTAGTCAGAATATCTTGCAGCCGATCTTGAATGTCCGTGGCTTTCCAGAAAAATCGCTGCACATCCTGCACCCACTCGAAGTAGGACACGATCACGCCACCGGAGTTGGCCAGGATGTCAGGGATAATAAAAACCCCCTTGTCTTGTAAGATTCTGTCGGCTTCCAGAGTTGTCGGACCGTTCGCCCCTTCGGCAAGAATCCGGCAGCGCAGCTTCGCGGCATTGCGTTCGGTGATCTGTTCGGAGAGCGCGGCTGGGACTAGCACGGTGCAGTCGAGCTGCAGCAAGTCGTCGTTGGAGAGCCAGTCTCCCAGCTTGGTCTCACGGAGGGTTTGGCCGTCAGTCTGGTAACGTGTGAGGAGCTCCGGAATATCCAGCCCCTTCGCATTATGGATGCCTCCGGTCACATCGCTCACGGCGATCACGCGGGCGCCGCATTCCTGCATGATGCGAGCGGTATGGGCTCCCACATTGCCGAATCCCTGGATGGCCACGGTGCAGTTCCGCATGTCGAGCTTGAGATGACGAAGGGCTTCGATGGTGACATAGGCCAGTCCGCGGCCGGTGGCCTCTTCACGGCCGAGGCTGCCACCGATCGAGAGAGGCTTGCCTGTGACGACGCCCGGCACCGAGTACCCCACTTGCTGACTGTAGGTGTCCATGATCCAGGCCATCACCTGGGCGTCTGTGCCGACGTCCGGGGCGGGAATGTCCTGCTCCGGCCCGATCAGCGGGAAGATTTCCGCTGCATAGCGCCTGGTCAGTCGCTGGAGTTCTTCTCGCGACAACTGTTTTGGATCGACCGCCACGCCACCCTTGGCTCCGCCATAGGGCAGGTCGGTCAACGCGCATTTCCAGGTCATCCACATGGCGAGTGCTGCGACTTCCCCGAGATTCACATCCGGATGGTAGCGGATGCCGCCCTTGGTGGGGCCGCGGGACGAATCGTGTTGTACCCGATAGCCGGTATAGACCTCGACCCGGCCGTCATCCATGCGAACCGGCACGCTGACAATCAGCGACCGCTGCGGAAGTTTCAGTCGTTCGCGTAAATTGTGGTCCAGCTCCATCGCCTCGGCTGCTTGATCGAACTGGGCCACCGCCAGTCGGAACGTTTGTGTGTCGAATTCACGCATGGGTTGTTCCTTTGGTCAGGTGTGCAGTTGGGATGTCGCTGCGAGCCGGCGGTCATGGTGCTCCTGCCTCAGGGGATCAGGCGGGAGATCTATCCATTGCATGTTGAACGTTCGCGCAAATTCTACTGCGACCTGTTGTGCAACGGCTATAGGGGATAGGGCAGACTGCCGGATCTCCGTCATGGAGGTGATGGGACATTGCGCTAGGCCGCAGGGCAGGATATGGGAGAAGGGGGAGAGGTCCAGGTCGACGTTGAGCGCAAATCCGTGAATCGTGACCCCATGATCGATCCGGACTCCGATCGCGGCAATTTTCGCATCGGCATGGTTCCAGCGGACCCAGACGCCAGGTTTCTTGTCGAGGCGATAGCCGTCAATCCCCCACCGCGCGAGGGTATGGATCAGGACCTCTTCCAACATCCGCACATACTGTTTCGGCCCTGAACAATAATCTGACAACTTGAGAATGGGATAACCCACGACCTGTCCCGGTCCATGGTAGGTGATCGAGCCGCCGCGATCGACGGACTGGAGGCTGGCACCTGTCTGGCGAAGAACCTCTTCTCCGCAGTTCCAATGGGTTGGCTTGGTGCTACGGCCCAGGGTATAGACCGGCGCATGTTCAAGGAGCAACAGGGTATCCCCCCGCCGTTCCGCAATCCGTTCTTCTTGTAGTTGTTGCTGAATGGTCCAGGCCTCGGCATAGGGGACTGGCTCGGAGAATCGGACGAGCCTCCCCACTTGCGGGGCAGGAATTGAGAGAGGCTCCTTCTTCTGTTCCGGGAAATCGTGACTCATGGGACAGGCTTCAGCAGTGCGGGTTTCTGAATCGAGATCGTGGACTGGACGTTTTTTCTCTGAATGGTCAGTTGCAAGATAGGCTGGTCTCCAGACCGCCGGAGGGCATGCCAGAAGTCTCCGAGATTATAAATCTGATGTTGCTCCACAGCGGTAATGATGTCTTCGTTTTGGAGCCCGCCGACGGAAGCAGGCCCTGTCGGTTTGACATTGAGCGCCAGGACCCCGCGGTCGCCTTCCAGTTCGAAGCTGGCCATGATGCTGGCTGTGATGGTGACAGGGGTGAATCCGATGTCGGGACGGAGGACCGACCCGCGGGCGATCATCGATTGAATATGGGGGTAGATGGCTTCCATCGAAATCGCATAGCTGATGGCTTGAGCGGAGGGGGCGATGGCCACGTTGATGCCGATCACATGGCCGGACAGATCGACGAGCGGCCCTCCGCTATTGCCCGGGTTGATGGCGGCATCGGTTTGGATCAGATCGTAGAGAGTTTCGCCGTCCGGGGTGAGCACCGAGCGATCGACCGCGCTCACGACACCGACCGTGACGGTCGAGCCTCCCTTGAGCGCGAGGGGGTTGCCGATGGCGATGACCGACTCGCCGATCTCAAGCGCCGGAGAAGGGCTTAGCGTGGCTGGCACCAAGTCCGTCGCCGTGATCTTGACGAGGGCCAGGTCGAGTAAGAAGTCGCGGGCGACGACACGGCCGGGGGTGAGCCGGCCGGTTGAGAGCCCCACCACCAGGCTCTTGATGCCCGCCACCAGGTGATTGTTCGTCAGGATGTATCCGCCCTCGTCGATAATGACGCCGGACCCGGACCCGGATTGGGCTTGCGAGGGAGTGGCAGGCACGCCGCGTGTCAGAATGGTGACGACCGAAGGGCGTACTTTTGCTACGACGGCTGGGACCGAGAGAGATTTTTCATGGGGGGGGGCCGATCCCATCACTGGCTCAGCTGAGGCAATCGACGCCTCCAGTGCCCAGGCGCTGGCAAGAAGGAATGGAATTGTGATGAAGCGAAAGAGGAGAGAGCGGATCGTTATTGTACGCACAGTCATCATGGGGCCTCGTCTATTCGAGAGGGCCTCATTGTCGCACAAGTGCTCTCAGGGGGAAAGCCGTAGAAGAGAAAAGGGGCGAGGATGATCCTCGCCCCTTTTTGCCGGATGAGCCGCGCTTACTGGATGGCGGCAAACATTTCTTTAACCTGAGGGGTCTTTAGCTTCTTGAGCGCTTTCGCTTCAATTTGGCGAATCCGTTCTCTCGTCACCGAGAGGCTCTGTCCCACCTGCTCCAACGTGCAGGCTTGATCGTAGCCGATCCCGAAGCGTAGCCGGATGACGGTCTGTTCTCGCGGCGTGAGCATGCCGAGAATCCGCTCAAGCTGCTGCGCCATTTCCGTCAGGTGCACATTGGTGTCCGGCGGGACTGCTTGCAGATCCGGGAGCAGTTCCCCGAATTCCGTGGTCCCGTCACCCACCGGCTTCTCCAGAGCGACCGGCTCTTGAAAGGCCTGCACGGTTTCGTGGAGTCGCTCCGGTCTCATCCGCAGCACCTCGGCCACTTCTTCAATCCGAGCCGGACGGCCCAGTTGTTGTCCGAGCCGTCTGGTCACGCGAAGGATGCGGTGCGAGGCTTCGGTCTGGTGAACCGGGATGCGAATGGTCCTCGATTGATCCGCCAGCCCTCTGGTGATGCCTTGACGGATCCACCAGGTTGCATAGGTGCTGAATTTGAATCCCTTGCGGTATTGATAGCGTTCGGCCGCTTTCATCAACCCGATATTGCCTTCCTGCACGAGATCCAGCAGGGTCAAGCCGCGGCCCGTGTAGTGCTTGGCGATATCCACCACGAGCCGCAGATTGCAGCGCACCAATTCGTCCTTGGCCTGTTCGAGCACGATCCGGGCGGAGCGGAGGGTGGCCAACTCTTCCTTGAGCTGCTTGACTATGGTCGCCGGAAGTTTTTGTTGTCCCGTTCCTTGTGAGATTATCTCGGTCAGACTCTGTTCGGCCTTATCGAGCGACGTGGCTGAGAGTCCGCTCAACCCTTTGACGAGCTGGAGCGTCTGGAGCGCCTCGATCACAGAATCAGACCGTTTGAGCTTGGGGACCGCTTGGATAGCGCGACGGAGGGCCTTCCGAATGGTGCTGGTTCCGCCATCGATCTTTTTTGCCAGCTCGACTTCTTCTTCTCTGGTCAGCAAGGCCCGTTCGCCGAAGGAGCGAAAGTAGAGTGACTCCAACATGAAGGGACCGCCGCTCACAGCGGTACGAGTCACGGCCTTTACCGGTGGTACGTCAGACTCTTCTTCTTCGGAGGCATCGCGACCGATCACATCCAGCAGGCCGCTTGCTTCGGGATCGTCTGCATCGACGTCCTTTGCAATCGCGACCAGCTCTTCCGGCTCAGGGGTTGGGAATAAATGTTCTCTCATCTCGTCGCCCCTCCTCTGACTATCTGATGTTATGCTCCGCATGGTCGTAACCTCGGTCGGTTGTGTTCTTTGCTCTACTACATGAGAGACAGTGACTCGTGAAAGGATTCATTCTTGGCTCTGCCCATTGTCTTTCTATCTATGCAGCAAATCCTGTGCTGGAACTGTTCATGAGAGCGGTAGAGCGTAATCCATCGAAAAGGCAGGACTGTTAGAGTGATTTAATGAGGAGATGTGAGAGGCGGTGGGGCAACCTTGCTACAAGTGTGTGGTGCGACGACAGGGCAACAGGCTCAATTGCCACAATTCATGCTGTTGAAATAGCCGTTGTCAAAAGCGGCGAGAGGGAAGAGCCTGGCTGTTTGTCTGGTTGAAAACCAGGCGCAGCGCTTCTAGAATGGGCTTCTATGGCACAATTTCAATCAGGCGAACGTATCCACTTGGTCGATAAGAAGGGGCGGCAGTATGCCCTGACCTTGAAGGCCGGAGACCGCTACCAACTGAGCGGTCACAAAATTGATCATGACGACCTCATCGGAAAGCCGGACGGCTCTCTGGTTACGCTCTCCGGCAATAAGACGATGTTGGCGCTCAAGCCGACCTTCGGCGATTATGTGCTGAAGATGCCGCGTGGCGCGCAGGTGCTGTATCCAAAAGATTTGGCGCTCATTCCCATGTGGGCGGATGTCTATCCCGGCGCGCGCGTGTTCGAGGCGGGGACCGGCTCCGGAGCTCTGACGATGGCCCTCTTGCGCGCTGTGGGCCCGCGCGGTCTGGTGGTGACCTACGAAGCCCGCGAGGATTTTGCAAAAACGGCGATGACGAACATTGAACGGTATATGGGCCCGATGCCGAATCTTATCCCGCTTCGCCGGAACGTGTATGAGGGGATCAGCCTGCTCGACGATGGCCTGCCCTTCGATCGTCTCGTCCTCGATCTTCCGGAGCCCTGGCAGGTGGTCCCTCATGCAGCCCAGGTCCTTCGTTCCGGCGGCATGTATTTGAGTTTTGTGCCCACCGTTCCTCAAGTGGTGCAGACAGTGGAGGCCCTTGAGAAAGCGATGGTCTTCGGCATGATCGAAACGTTTGAAACGCTTTTGAGGACCTGGTCGATTCAGGGCCGCAGCGTCCGGCCCGATCATCGCATGGTCGCCCATTCAGGCTTCATTACCGTGGCCAGGAAAATCGAGTCTGGTTTATGGCCCACCGCGCAAGCGGCGGAGGCTGTGGACGAAGCTGCCGATGATCGTGACGAGCAAGAGGACGATGCGCGATGAATCGGTTAAGTGGAAAGGTCGCGATCGTTACGGGGGGCAACGCCGGTATCGGTGAAGCAATCGCCAAAGCCTTTGCGCGCGAAGGGGCCTCGGTCGTGATCACGGGAAGACGGCAAGGGGAGCTGGACCGGGTCGTGAGCGACATTGTGAAGGAGCAGGGCCAGGCCGTTGCCGTTGCCGGATCGGTCACAGATGAAGTTCATGTCCAGGAAACGGTGCGTCAGGCGCTGCAGCAGTTCGGGCGGCTGGACATCCTCGTCAATAATGCGGGAATCGGAGAGTTTGGGAAACGTCTGCACGAGACCGATGATGCAACCTGGGCGCAGATCCTCGACGTCAATCTGAACGGGGTGTTTCGCATGACGCGGGCTGCTTTGCCGCAGATGCTGAAGCAGGGGACTGGCGCGATCGTCAATATCTCCTCCATTGCGAGTCTGATCGGGCTCCCTACCTTGCCGGCCTATGCCGCGTCCAAGGGAGCGCTGGATGCCCTGACCAGAGCCCTCGCAGTCGATTACGCCAAGGATGGCATCCGCTGCAACGTGGTGAACCCAGGACTGATCGATACGCCGATGGCCGCTCCTCTGATGAGCAATCCCGAGCAACTGGACCCCATTCTGGCGCACTATCCTATCCGGCGAGTCGGGAAGCCGGAAGAAGTGGCCAGCATGGTCCTCTATCTCGCGTCCGACGAGGCAGCCTGGGTCACAGGCGGAACCTTCCCGGTCGATGGTGGCATGACCATTTCCTGAGGCGCGGCGATTCTCGAACCTATGGATATCAACGCACATACTCAGTTCTGCGGCGTCATCGGCAATCCCGTCGAACATTCGCTCTCTCCCGCGATTCATAATGCCGCGTTTCAGAAACTCGGGTTGAACTTCGTGTATCTGGCCTTCCGGGTGGAAGCGATCGGCGACGTAATCAAGGGTCTGCGCGCCCTGGGCAACTTTCGTGGCGCCAGCGTGACCATCCCCCATAAGGTGGCGGCCGTTCCCTTTCTCGATTCTGTCGAACCGACCGCCCGTCATATCGGCGCGATTAATACCATTGTGGCAGAGGGCGGAACCCTGACAGGCTATAACACCGATGCGACCGGCGCCTTGCGCGCGCTTTGCGAGGGAGGTGTGGCCTTGAAGGGGCAGCATGTGGTCATGCTCGGATCCGGAGGCGCGGCCCGCGCGATCGCCTTTGCGCTCGGAACAGAGGCGGGGATCGATCGCTTGACCCTCTTGGGAATCGACGAACGGGAACGCACAGCTCTGGCGCAAGATCTCCAATCGAAGACAGGGCTAGCCGTGCAGGCAGCGCCTCTTGATGAAGCGACCCTGCGACAGGTCCTGCCGGAGGCGCAGGTGCTGATCCATTGCACTCCGATGGGCATGTCGCCCAACATAAAGGGGACCTCTGTGCCGGCTCCGTTGCTCCATGCGGGGCTGACGGTCATGGACATCGTGTACAACCCTCGGGAGACCAGGCTGCTGAAGGATGCAAGGGCGGCGGGCTGCCGCACGATTCCAGGGCTCGAGATGTTCCTCCATCAAGCCGCGGCGCAGTTCGAACTCTGGACCAATCAGGCTGCTCCGACTGACGTCATGCGCGCCGTGCTGGAGTCCCGCTTCTCATGAACATCGTCCTGATTGGCTACCGGGGGACCGGCAAGAGTACGGTGGGCAAGCGGCTTGCGGCGCGGTTGGGACGAGAGTGTCTGTCAACCGATGCGGAGATCGTCACCCGGGCGAAGCGGACGATTCCGGAGATCGTGGCCCAGGAGGGATGGGAATATTTTCGCGACCTGGAGTCTGCTGTTTGCCGTGATCTTGCTGGCCGCGACCAGCTTGTGCTCGATACAGGAGGTGGGGCCATCCTCCGCCCACAGAATGTCGAGGCGCTCAAGAAGAGCGGCAAGCTGTTTTGGCTGACGGCCTCCGTCGAGACGATCGCGAAGCGCATCGGCGGGGATAATCAGCGCCCCTCGCTGACGGGGACCAAATCGTTCATCGAGGAAATTCAGGATGTGTTGCGTGAGCGGGAGCCGAAGTATCAAGCGGCCGCCGACCATGTCATCCCGACGGACGGTCGAACGATCGATCAATTGGTCGAGACGATTTTCACATTGCTCTGATAATGAAAGGGCGTCGGTGCTCTATTCTTGACAAGGTCTCACTCGAAGTGTTTGAAATAGCCAGCTGCGCCCGTAGCTCAATTGGATAGAGCATCGGACTTCGGATCCGGGGGTTGGGGGTTCAATTCCCTCCGGGCGCACCATTCAATTAATCCGGTCAATCGTCCAGCCTGAACCGTTGCAATATCAACGGAGTAGGGCTCGGATCTCCAGTTGTTTCGAGCGGGTCATGGCTCGTAAACGTCATAGCTTTCAATCGCTTTCAGTTTCCTGTCCACGCGAACCAGCGGAATTCACGCCTTCCCTGGGATGCTATACTGACAGGACCTCGTGAGCCTTTGGGTGAAGGGATTCTCGGTCGTAGACTATGTGCCAGGGGCAGCACTATTCCTATTGCACTCGATGATTGCTGTAGTATGATTTTAACGATCATGTGGTGATCTGTTTTTACGGATAACAGAGCCGCGACGAACAGCGCAGCCAAGAAGGAGAGGCCATGATGAACCACGATGTTCTTCACGATGTCCGGGCTGGGTTTTTCTTGATGGTGGGGTTGGCCATGCTGGCCTTTATTTGCGCTGTGGCTGCATTGAGTACTGTGATGCATCCGCCACGGTGGGCTGATCGCAGGCTGACCCACTTCTAAATAGCTTCTTCTCTTGCCACCTCATTTCTGGCTGCTGAGAGAGAAGGCCTGCTCACTTACCGGCGTGCTTCTTCCCGCATCAATTCCATATTTATCACTCCCAATAGCTTGATAACTCTGGTGAAATTGTCGCTGTCCGTTAGTGGACTCGCTTTTTCATTCAGGTGCTATATTTTACCTACATAGGCGAAATCTTATTCCAAGGGAGGGGAACAATCATGATCGGACGTCCGACGAAGACCAGTGTTGTAATAGCGATGGGGCTTGTCCTGTTGGCAGGGCAGGGCTGTAGTATGAAATGGCTGCAGTCTGATGGAGAGACGGGAGCCGAAGGCGGTCTGACGCAAGGTCGTTCGGACGGAGGATTGAGTGGTTTCTCTCGAAATCCCATGGAAGAGCGTTTGGGCCGGGGTGGAGATATCGCATCGCTCGCCTCCTCCGGGATGGGCGCCCGTCAGCGCGCGGAGTTAACCAGAGAAGAACAGGCGGCCATCGAAGCCGGCTTGCAAGATGTGTTTTTCGGATACGACCAGTGGCTGCTTTCGGACAGCGGAATGGCCGCCTTGAACCGTGATGCACAGTGGCTGAAGGACCATCCTGGCGCTGTGATGAAGGTGGAGGGCCATTGCGATGAACGGGGGACGGCCGACTACAATGTGGTGCTGGGCGATAAGCGGGCGAAAGCTGCCCGCAGTTATTTGGTTGAGTCCGGGGTGAGTCCCAAGCAGGTGGCGATCATGTCGTACGGCAAGGAGCGTCCGTTCTGCAGGGACCAAGATGAATCCTGCTATCAGCAGAATCGCCGCGGGCATGTGTTGTTGAATCTGAAGCAGTAGCGAAAAGATTTGTTCTGTTCGAGAAGCCCCGGCCTGCTCAGTCGCGAGACGCCGGGGCTTCTTGTTTGAGCTGGACAGAAGGGGGCTGGGCCATGATCAAGAGTTCCGCCAAAACCAGCGCGAAGAAATCGAAGCCCCGCGCCGGCAAGGAAGAATCGTTCAGGGAACAGCGCCAGCAGCCGCGTTTTACATCACAGTTCAGAAGCACCTTCTCGGGCGGACAACGAGAAGGTCAAGGCCGGACGCGGGACCTCTCCATCGGCGGTTGTATGATCGAAACGGATTTTCCGGTTGTCGAGGGCACGTCCTTCGAATGCCGCATTTATGTTCCAGGGCTCGATTGGCCCCTGCGTATCGACGAAGCCCATGTGCGTTGGGTGAAGGCCAAGACCTTTGGGATCCACTTCACCAAGATTCAGGCCGAGGAGAAGGCGAAACTCAAACAAGTCATTACCAACCTCGATGCAGAAGGCATTGCGTAATTTTTCTCACCCCGGTTTTTCGTGCCATTCAATATAGATAGGTCGGACGAATCGCCTGCCCGGTATGAACGAGGCCTCCTCCGTTCATCCCAGAATTTATTCGCGAGCCAAAGTCGCGCTATGATATAAGGCCTCCGTAGCATTTGGCCTCACGATGCCTCGATTTTGATACCTTACCTTCTCACGCAGAGAGCGAGGGGTCCATAGGATGGAGCAAGCAGTGCCACCAACAGTCTCGCGATACGAAATTGCCACCGTTGCCGGCGGGTGTTTTTGGTGTCTTGAAGCGGTCTATGACCAGATGCAGGGTGTGGTGTCAGTCGAGTCCGGCTATATCGGCGGCCAGGTGGATGCCCCGACCTATGAAGCGGTCTGTAGCGGAAGAACAGGCCATGCAGAAGCGGTGCGCATCACCTTCGATCCCGCCGCCGTCAGCTATCGCGAGCTGCTCGAGGTGTTTTTCGTCATCCATGACTCGACGACGCTCAACCGGCAGGGGCATGATATCGGGACACAATACCGCTCCGCCATTTTCTACCATACTCCGGAGCAGCAACAGGTGGCGGAGGACGTGATTGCGGCGATCACCAAAGAGGGCCTCTATCCCAACCCCATCGTGACGCAAGTGGCACCGGCTGGGATTTGGTACGAGGCGGAACCCTATCATCAAGAGTATTTTATGCGGCATCCCTTTGAGGGGTACTGTACTGCAGTCGTCCTGCCCAAGGTCATCAAGTTTCGCAAGCTGTTCACGGCAAAGCTTAAATCATAGCCTGCCTCGACTCTCAGATCTTGCTATGCCGGGCGAACTGGTTCACTCGTCCAGCCAGGCATCGTCGTGCCCCGCTGCCTGGTCCGATGTGCGTAGCGCTTTAAAGTCGAACAGTTTTTGGTCCAGCAGAAACGGCAGCGATACGTTCGACAGGGCGGCAAACATGCTATCCGTGCAGCTGGGTGAGCGGTGCTCCCATTCCCGTAAAAACTCTTTGACCTCTTTCCTCTTGAGATCCTCTTGTGAGCCGCAGAGATTGCAGGGAATAATGGGGAATGCGCGCAGATTCGCATAGCGCGCGAGATCGCTCTCCCGCACGGCGGCCAATGGGCGAATGACCAGATGCTTGCCGTCTTTCGAGCGTAGTTTCGGCGGCATCGTCTTGAGCTTGCCGGTGTAGAACAGGTTCAGGAACAGGGTTTCGACAATGTCATCACGGTGGTGGCCCAGCGCGATCTTGGTTGCTCCCAATTTCGTGGCGACGTGGTAGAGAATGCCACGTCGGAGTCGGGAGCAGAGGGAACAAGTTTTTTGTCCCTCAGGGATGAGTCGTTTGACGATGGCATAGGTGTCTTGCTCCTCGATATGGAAGGGAACGCCCATCTTCGTGAGATAGTCGGGGAGTATATGGGCCGGGAAGCCTGGCTGTTTTTGATCCAGGTTTACCGCGACCAGGTCGAAATGAATCTTGGCGTGGCGTTGCAAGACTAGCAATAAGTCGAGCAGGGCATAACTGTCTTTTCCTCCTGAGAGGCAGACCATGATTTTGTCGCCCTCTTCGATGAGGCCGTATTCGCCGACGGTTCCCCCGACGAGGCGCAGCAGTTTGGTTTGCAACTGCTCGGTGGCCGCATCGAGTTTGTGAAGTGCGCGAGAGGGGATTGTTGGTTGCGACATGGGTCGGCATTTTACTCGGTCAGCCGCGCAACTGTCGATCACCAGGCGGAGGCATTATGAAACAGGATGAGAGAGGCTCGGGCGGGAGGCTGCAGTCCGTCCTGTTCGTCTGTACGGCGAACATTTTTCGGAGTGTGACCGCCGAATATGCGCTCAAGACCAGACTTGGCGCGGACAGCTCCTGCGTCGTCAGTTCAGCCGGAATCGACGTCAAGCCTCAGCCGATGCATGACTGGGTCCAGTCCCGGTTGCGCGCGAAGGGCGCTGATCCAACCAGCCATGTTCAACGACAACTGACCAGAGAGATGCTCGAAGCTGCCGACCTCGTCATGGCGATGGGGCGCGATCACCAGATTTTTATTCGAGAGGAATTTGGGCTGGATGTTCCGCTTTTTAATCAGGCCTGTCTCGGCCAGGACGAGCCGATTCTGGATCTCCACGAAGTGATGCCGGAGTGGAAGACCGATCCCGAACAGGCTCGCGCCTATGTCTGGTCCGTGATGGATAGCATTTGGGCGACGGCGCCGACCCTCCTTTCCCGCCTCCGATAGTTCGGTTTGACGGAATATATTGCCTAGCAGGCTGTTGAGAAAGGCTGCCAGCATCGTTCTCGCGTCCCTCAGAGGTTCAACGTACGGCAGAGAGAACGCTTCGCCTCTTCACTCGCTGCGGCCCTGCTGAACAGCCTGCACATGATTCTGGGCAGGCTCGTGGTTGGCGCTGACTCCCCACACCCAGCCTTCTCAATGAGTTTGTCAACAAACTGCTAGACCGGTTCATTCTTGAACTCAATCGGACATTTTTCTCCATCTTGCAGGTTTGCGAGCAGGATAGCCTCCTGAGTCAGGCCAATCCTGAAACACCTGCTATATTCTCTAGAGGGACTCTTGCAGAGTACCGGCCGGAGGATTGTGCCCATGCATCGAGCGCAGATACAGGCGGTCGCAGAGTCAGAGGGAGGCCAGCCGGAGCCTGAATGGGTCTCGTGGTCGGACGAGAAGATTCTGGCTCTCCCCATCTGTCGCCTGGGTCTTACCCTTGATGGAGGGTTCCTGTCAGAGCAGATCGCCCAACTCTACGCCGAACTCGAAGCCCGACAGCTCACCTTTCGCCCCCACTTCTGGTTGTCGAACGAATGGTTTACCCCTGACGGTGTGCCGGGAATCGCCATTCCATTTTATCTGGCCCATCCGCGCCTCGCGAAACTTGAAATGGGGCAGATGCTCGAGGTCGAGGGAGGGACCTCGGAATGGTGTATGCGTATCTTGCGGCATGAGGCAGGCCATGCCATTGAAAATGCCTATCGTCTCCGCCGTCTCCGCAGCCGGCAGCAAGTATTCGGCCGCTCGTCGGATCCCTACCCGAAATATTACAGTCCCAGACCCTACAGCCGGAGCTTCGTGCGCCACCTCGACGTGTGGTATGCGCAAAGCCATCCTGATGAAGACTTTGCCGAAACTTTTGCGGTCTGGCTCACGCCCGATTCGACCTGGGCCGATCGCTACAAGGGTTGGCCGGTCCTCAGGAAGCTGCAGTATGTGAACGGGTTGATGCAGGGGCTGGCCGGCGTTCCGCCCAAGGTGGTGACGAACGAGGAAATCGATCCGCTGCCCGTGCTGAAGAAGACCCTGCGCGAGCATTACGAGCGAAAGCGCAAACATTATGGCATCGAGCACCGGTCGTTTTACGATCCGGATTTGAAACGGTTGTTTTCCGACTCGCCGGCCCATGCCGACAAAATGAGCGCCGCCACCTTCCTGAATCGTTTCCGCAAAGAGGTGCGCCGCAAAGTGTCGGCCTGGACGGGAGAATATCAATATACGATCGACCAGGTGCTGGAGGACATGATTCAACGCTGCCGCCAGCTTCATTTGCGGCTCCCGCTGGCGGAGGAGCAGGCGAAACTGGACTTTACGATTCTACTGACGGTTCACACGATGAACTATTTACGCAGCGGGCGGCATAAGGTGGCGGTATGAGACGGCTTCGCGTCCTCGTGCTCATGCACGAAGATCTGGTTCCTCCGGATCACCTCAGCGGTCAGGATGCAACCCGCGCCGCTTGGAGGACGGAATACGACGTGGTCTCTACGTTGCGGAAGCTCGGCCATGACGTCAAACCGCTCGGGGTCAGGAGCGATCTTGGCGTGCTTCGGTCCGCCATCGAAGAGTGGAAGCCGCACATCGCCTTCAATCTGCTCGAAGAGTTCGATGGAGTGGCGGTGTACGATCAGAATGTTGTCTCATATCTTGAGCTGCTCCACGTGCCCTATACCGGGTGCAGCCCTCGGGGGTTGATGCTGGCGCGGGACAAGGTTCTCTCCAAGAAATTGTTCTCCTTCCATCGCATTCCATTTCCGGACTTCATAGTGGTGCCGCAGGGGCGGGCCGTGAAACGGCCCAAGGGCCTGTCGTTCCCGCTGATCGTCAAGTCAGTGACCGAAGAGGCGTCGCTGGGGATTTCCCAGGCCTCCATCGTCCAGGACGACGAGAAGCTCAAGGAGCGCGTGGCCTTCATCCACACGAGCATCGGGACTGGCGCGCTCATCGAGCAATACATCGAGGGGCGCGAACTCTATGTCGGGGTGATGGGCAACGGCCATGCGCAGGTCTTGCCGGTCTGGGAGTTAATCCTGGATAAGCTCCCGGATGATGCCAGGCGGATTGCGACTGAGCGAGTCAAATGGAGCCGGACCTATCAAGACAAGTATGGGATCGATTCCGGCGAAGCCAAGAACCTCCCGAAGGGGAAGGCCGAGGAGATTCAAGATCTCGCAAAGCGTGTCTATCGTTCACTCGGCCTGAGCGGCTACGCGCGGATCGACGTGCGGATGGACGGGCAGGGGAATGTCTTTGTGCTGGAGGCCAATCCCAATCCGCAAATCGCGCATGACGAAGATTTCGCGGATTCGGCGCAGAAGGCCGGCTATAGCTATAAAGATCTGTTGCAGGAATTGATCAACATCGGTCTTCGCTGGCAGCCGGCTAAAGCGGCGTAGCGCCGCTTCACCTCACCGTCTCGAATCTTTCATCAAGGCTATGGGTTGAAGCGGAAGCCGAACAGCAGGGCGACGCTCGTGCTGTCTTTTTCCTGGAGCGACGGCGCGAGGTTGATATCGTGGAGATTGACGATCAGGGTTGAGGAGAGCGCGAGGTTATGGGCGGTCTGATATTCGACTGAGAGGCCGAGGGGGATATACCAACTCGTGTCGTTGCGGTCGATACGGGCAGCGCCGGTTCCCCGGTCGAGATCTGCGTGAATCAAGCCGATTCCCGTGAAGGGCACCAGGTTGATGCCATTCTTCAAGCGAAAATGATAGCGACCGACCCCGGCGAAGGAGACTTGAAAGAGATCGCCGACTGGGCTGAGCTGCATCATCGGTCCGATGGAAAAGTTTCGATCGAGATAGTAGTCGGCGCTGAGCGCCATGGTGAAGACCGTGCCGTTGACGGTTCCCGAGGTGAGTCCCAGGTCGCTTCCGAATCCCCAGCGTTGTTCGTCGGCGAGGGCGGGAGTGGCAGATACGGTGCTCGCGGCGACGATCGCCGTCAGGGCTGCGGCACAGGTCCATCGAGAGAATGAGTTGGCAATATATTGAATCATAGTCGCGGACTCTAGCATGGGGCGCGCGGCGCAGACAAGTCGCTTGAGGCTGCCGGTGAGAGTAGCGTATTCTCTTGGTTCTTGAACGAGGGAAGGATGGGTCTATGTCCGCTCATGCCATGACGCCGAAGCAAGCAGCGGTTGCGCTGATTGCCGCGATGCCGGCCGGGGTGTCCGTTCAGCAGCTGGAGGAATATGGGATCGCGGCGACGACGGAGCAGGCCCAGGCGATTACGAGCGAAGTGTTGTCGCTGAACCTGTTTTGGATCTTCGCCTCGATCGAGGCGCATATTCCGCAGAAATATCAGGCCGTGCTGTCGGAGTTCATTCTGGATACGATGGAGGCGGGCTGGGGCACGACCCTTCCCGTCGGATCGATGACTTGGGCTCCGTACCTCAACGAATGGCAGGAGCGTCGCCGTCGCTATAGCCGTTTAGTGGAAGAAGGAATGAGTCCGCTGGCGATCAGCGCGGATGCGGCTGATTTGATGGAGGAGCGCCAACTGGTGAAAGAGGAGGAGCGGCGAAACCTCCTGACCCTCTTGATCGATTTCGTGCCGGTCGACACCTACGGGCAGTTATTGCAAGACGTAGGATAATCGTCCTGTGTGCCGCAGCCTGTCAGAGATAGCGGTGATCGACGACCTTTCCTGTTCCATCCAGCTCATAGAGCAGCGGCGCGCCGGTCGGGATATTCAACTCCAGCACTTGTTCCCGTGAGAGCTGTTCCAGCTCCATGATCAGGGCCCGCAAGCTGTTGCCGTGCGCCGCGATGAGGATCGTTTCCCCTTTCAGGAGGTAGGGCTTGATGGTCTGTTCATAGTAGGGCAGCACACGCTCCGCTGTGTCTTTCAGACTTTCCCCACCTGGTGGAGGCACGTCGTAACTCCGCCGCCAGATTTTCACCTGAGCTTCGCCGTATTTCTTTGCGGTCTCAGCCTTGTTCAGTCCCTGTAGGTCGCCGTACATCCGTTCGTTGAGGGCCTTGTCCCGCTCGATGGGGATCTTCGGTTGACCGATCACGTCCAACGCCAGCCGGAGCGTTTCGTTTGCCCGTTCGAGCACAGAGGTGAAGGCGCGATCGAAGGTGAAGCCCCGGAGTTTCTCTCCCGCATTCTTGGCTTCCTGGATTCCTTTCGGCGTCAAGGGCACATCGACCCATCCCGTGAAACGGTTTTCCAGATTCCATTGTGATTCGCCGTGACGCAGCAGCACTAATCGAGCCATGGTCTATCCCTCTTGCGCCGGAAGAGATTTCGCGGCAGGTCGCAAGCATACTGGAACAGCCGATCAAGTCAAGCGGTTGCTTTCGCCTGGCGCTGGCAGTACCATTCCGCCTGATTTTCTCCAGAGAGGATAGACTGCCCGTATGACCGCCTCGCCACCCCCCGATATGAACTGGTCCACACTGGAAGTGTGGTGGAGCGGAATCGGTGAGCGGCTACAGGTCGCCGATCGAGCCCGCGATTTTTTTACAGGCATGAGAGCGGGCCGTGTCTTTGATCGGATCGCGCAGGCTGGCGGGCAGGCCGACTATATCCTCTTCGTGCTCATGCGCTATTGGGTGCCGACGGTGCTTCCACCGCCGGGGCGAGAGCGGCTCACCAAGAACGATCCAGACTATTGGCTGGAATCAGAACAGATTCTCAAGGCGGCCACCGTGCGCCTGCGAGAGCTCAAGCCGCTCATCGAATTGCTGACCACGCCGAATCCTCTGGCAGAGTCGGCACTTGGAGGGGGAGGGGCCTCTTCTCCGGTCGCGGAGGTCGAGCTGGGAAAGATGTTGGAAGGTATTGCCGAGGTGGCAGGGAGCTATGGAGGCCCGGACTATACCTCGGTCATCAAACAATTCGATCCGGTTCCCCTCCGGCAGACCCAGCCCTTCAAACATAATAAAAAGCATAGCGCCGAACTTTGGGTGGTGTTCCTGCTGCGCGAGCATTTTCGCAGCCTCGGTCTCGGCAAAGATCGCTATTGGCAGCTGATTGCACCGGTCTGTGCGGCGGCGGCCATCCTTCAGCCGAACGGCCAGGCCTATGCCCCGGATGAATTGAAGTCCTGGTGGCAGAAGAACTGGCCGCGCACCTATACGCAGCTGGAGCAGAAGCAGGAATCTTCTGACTCGGGCGGCGCCGCCTACGAACAGGATTTCGGGTGGTTTCAGGCTTGGATCGGATGGCAGCGGAACCGGTAGCAGGCTGGTGAAAACGGCTGCCAGCGTTGTTCTCGCATCGTTCAGACCCTCAACGTACCCCAGGGGCACGGCCAGGTCCTCACTCGCTTAGGTACTCGTCGTGCCCGTCGCCGCTGGTTTCGCGGGTTTGGCTGGTAGCTGATCCCCATCCGGCAGACCGTCCTGCAGTAGCTTGATCATCGTCAAGGCAAAGAAGATGTACAAGGCGACTCCGACCCAGATGACGTAGGGCTGGACGCCCCCGACTTCTTTTAGTACCTCGTCCTGTTTCGCCGGATCGGTCCAGGCGCTCTTTTTGATCTCGCCGATCTGTTCGCGGCAATGCCAATAGTACAGATAGTTCGCGGTGGCTCCGGCCATGATGCTCCAGACAAGCCCCACAGTGAAGTCGCCGGTCAGGTAGGTTGAAAGCATGGGGCCGAGGGCATAGACCAGCGCATAGACGTACATTTTCCGATAGAGAAACCAGAGGAAGGAAATGTAGAGAAAGGCCGGCCAATTCCACGTCAGCGCGAACTTCGGTTCATCCCCTAACCCGAACTTCTTGAAATGTCCCAGGTAGCGATCGGCGTGGGGGCCGATGAATTGGCGCCAGAGGGCTTCATCGCTGGGTGTGGTGGCGGCTGCGGCTGCGACTGCGACGATCGGAGCCTCAGGCGCGGCAGCCAGCGAGTTTCCGCATTGGTAGCAGAATTTGGAATCTTCTTGATTTTGCTGTTGGCATTGCGTGCAGGGTTTCATCCGCCAGAGACTATCACAGTGGAGGCGTCATCTGGGTAAAGAAGCAGCGCGGCCCTGGGCCCCGTCTTCAGTCGCCCATTTCAAGTTGCTTCCATCGTCCGGCCTATGCTACCTTCCCTTACTTTACAAGGGGATACGTCTGTCATGCCGACAGAAGAACTGAAGCAAGACGCCGCACGGTATTTGATGCAGACCTATACGCGTCAACCACTCGCGATTGCGCGAGGACGGGGGACGAAGGTCTATGATTTTGAGGGGCGCGAGTACCTCGATTTCGTCGGCGGGATTGCGGTGAACATCCTGGGACATGGCCATCCGGACTTAGTCCAGGCCATCCAGCGCCAAGCCGCGCAGCTGATCCACACCTCGAATCTCTATTACACAGAACCGCAAGTGAAGCTGGCGCAGGTGCTGGTCGACCACTCGTTCGCCGACAAGGTGTTCTTCTGCAACAGCGGGGCAGAGGCGAATGAAGCGGCGATCAAGCTGGCCCGCCGTTATTCGCATGACAAGTATGGAGCCGGGCGCTTCGAGATCGTCACGATGAAGAACTCGTTTCATGGTCGGACGATGGCGACCTTGACGGCCACCGGCCAGGATAAGATTCAGAAGGGCTACGAGCCGTTGCTTCCGGGCTTCCGTTACGTTGCCTTCAACAGTTTGGAAGAGCTGACCGAGGCGGTGACCGACAAGACCGCGGCCATTATGCTTGAGCCGATCCAGGGTGAGGGGGGCGTCCACGTCGCGGACCGCGAGTATTTGAGGCAGGTGCGGGACCTCTGCACGAAACGAGACGTGCTGTTGATTTTCGATGAAGTGCAGACGGGGATGGGACGGACCGGAACCCTCTTTGCCTATGAGCAGTTGGGGGTCCAGCCTGACATCATGACCCTGGCGAAGGGGCTGGGCGGAGGCATGCCGATCGGCGCCTGTCTCGCGACCGATTCCGTGGCCCAGGCCTTCTCGCCCGGCAGCCATGCCTCGACATTCGGCGGCAATCCGTTGGCCTGCGCCGCGGGGTTGGCTGTCTGCCGTGTGTTGCTGGAAGGTCAGGTGCTCGACCAGGCGCGCCGGATGGGTGAGTATTTCGCCAAGGGGTTAGCCGACTGTAAGGAACGCCACCGGGTCGTGCGCGAGGTGCGGGGCCTCGGGCTCTTGCAGGGGATGGAGCTCGCCATGGAGGGGAAAGTCGTCGTGAGCGAATGTTTGGCTCGCGGCATTTTGATCAATGGGACCGGCGAGCATGTGCTGCGGTTCGTGCCCCCGTTGATTATCAGCCAGCCGGACATCGATCGACTGCTCGAGACGCTGGCGCAGATTTTCAGCAAGCAGGCCGCGTGAATCGTACGCGCGCCGATTGGACAAGACGGGCATGACGAAACGAACGGTACAAGTGCCGGCCGGCAAAAAAGATCTTCTGGATATCGCCACTATCAGCAGGGCGGAGGTGGAGCGTTTGCTCACGTCCGCAGTCCTGCTGAAAGAGAAGCAACGATGCGGGATTCCCCATCCTCTGCTGTCCGGCAAGACGCTAGGGCTTCTCTTCCAGAAACCTTCGACGAGGACGAGAGTCTCCTTCGAAGCTGGCATGAACCAGTTGGGCGGCCATGCCCTGGTGTTGCCTATGGGCGAGATACAGCTCTCGCGCGGAGAAAGTGTTCCCGATACGGCGCGTGTGCTGTCCTGCTATCTCGACGCGATCGTGATCCGCACCTACGACCATGCGATTGTGGAGGAATGGGCGCGGGAAGCGACGATGCCGGTCATCAATGGACTGACCGACCTGAGCCATCCCTGCCAGGCCCTGTCCGATCTGTTGACCATTCGCGAGAAGAAGGGCCGGTTGAAGGGGATCAAGATCGCCTATATCGGCGACGGCAACAATGTGGCGAATTCCCTGATCGAGGCGGCGGCGAAGATGGGGATGGTGATCGCCCTTGGTTGCCCGGCCGGGTATCAGCCGGAGCAGCATATTGTGGACCGGGCCAGAGTGGAAGCCGAAAAAACCGGCGCCTTGATTGAAATCAGCCAGGATCCCCACATCGCGGCGAAGGATGCGGATGTCATCTACACGGACGTCTGGATCAGCATGGGCCGCGAGCGGGAGCATGCGCGGAGGTTGAAGGTCCTGGCGCCCTATCAAGTGAACAGCCGCCTGTTGCAGCGCGCCAAGCCGGATGCGATCGTCATGCATTGTTTGCCCGCCCACCGGGGAGAGGAAATCAGCGCCGAGGTGCTGGACGGTCCTCAGTCCGTGATCATCGACCAGGCGGAAAACCGGCTGCACATGCAGAAGGCCATCTTAACGAACCTATTAGGCAAGAGGAGTCGAACCAAACGATGAGTCGTGGCAAGAAGAAAGTCGTGTTGGCCTATTCCGGCGGGCTCGATACCTCCGTGATTTTGAAGTGGCTGCAAGAGACTCATGATTGCGAGGTCATTGCGTTTTGCGCCGACCTGGGGCAGGGCGAAGATCTGCAAGCGATCAAGGCCAAGGCGAAAAATCTTGGCGTCAAGAAAGTCTACGTCGAGGATCTGCGCGAGACCTTCGTGAAGGACTATGTCTTCCCGATGCTGCGTGGCAATGCCATGTATGAAGGCTGTTACTTGCTCGGGACCTCGATTGCGCGGCCCCTCATTGCGCGGCGGCAAGCCGAGATTGCGATTCAGGAAGGTGCCGAGGCGGTGTCGCATGGAGCCACCGGAAAGGGCAACGACCAGGTCCGGTTCGAGCTGACCTACACGGCATTGGCGCCAAATCTCAAGATCATCGCACCGTGGCGTGAATGGACGATGGGGTCGCGGCGCGAATTGATCGAGTATGCTGATCGGCACGGCATCCCCGTCACGGTGACGAAGGCCAAGCCCTACAGTATGGATCTGAATTTGTTCCATGTGAGTTATGAAGGCGGCATCTTGGAAGATCCCTGGAAATCGCCGCCGGACGAGATTTTCCAAATGACGGTGTCGCCGGAGAAGGCGCCGAACAAGCCGCTCGAAGTTGAGATCGGCTACGAGGCCGGCAATCCTGTGTCAGTCGATGGAAAGAGAATGAGCCCGGCCACGCTGCTGGCCCACCTCAATAAGCTGGGTGGCGCCCATGGCATCGGCCGCGTCGATCTGGTGGAAAATCGGTACGTCGGCATGAAGTCGCGCGGGGTCTATGAAACGCCGGGCGGGACGATCCTCCATGTGGCGCATCGCGGGATCGAGTCCTTGACGATGGATCGCGAGGTGCTGCACTTCAGGGACAGTTTGATTCCGCGTTTCGCCGATTTGATTTACAACGGCTACTGGTTCAGTCCGGAACGGGAGATGCTTCAGACGGCCATCGATGCGGCGCAGCAGGACGTGACTGGCACGGCGCGGGTGAAGCTCTATAAGGGGAGCTGCACGTTGGCGGGGCGCAAGTCGAAGAACTCGCTCTATCGACTCGACATCGCCACGTTTGAAGAAGACCAAGTCTATAATCAGAAAGATGCCGAGGGGTTCATCCGGTTGAACGCGTTACGGTTGAAGATCCGAGCCCAACGAAAGAAGGCCACGACCTAATGGCACGAGCAAAGGGCCGCAGCCTAGCCGTAGCGAAGGGCGAAAAGGCCTGGGGCGGGCGGTTCACGCAAAAGACGAATCGGTTGGTGGAAGCGTTCACCGTCTCGGTGGCGGTCGATCGCCGGCTCTATGCCTATGACATTCAGGGGAGCATCGCCCATTGCCAGACGCTGGGGAAGGCGCGCGTATTGACCGCCGCTGAAACCAAGGCGATCGTGAAGGGGCTGGAATCGGTGAAGCGAGAGTTGGATCGGGGCCGTTTTCGTTTCACGCAGCAAGATGAAGACATTCACATGGCGATTGAGCGCCGGTTGACGGAATTGATCGGGCCCCTTGGCGGCAAGGTCCATACGGGCCGGAGCCGGAACGACCAGGTGGCGCTGGATATTCGTCTCTACTTGCGGGATCAGCTCGGACGGCTCACGGTCTCTCTGGAAAATTTCCAACGAGTCCTGGTGGCGAAGGGGAAGGCGAACCGCACCGTGGCGATGCCTGGCTACACGCATTTGCAGCGGGCGCAGCCGGTCTTGTTCGCCCATCATCTCCTGGCCTATGTGGAAATGATCGAACGGGACAAGGGGCGGGTTCGTGATGCCGTGGCGCGATTGAATGTCCTGCCGCTGGGGTCCGGCGCGCTCGCGGGCACCAACTATCCGGTCGATCGCTTGTTTACGGCCAAGCTGCTGGGCTTCCCTTCCGTCACGCAAAACAGTCTCGATGCCGTGTCCGATCGCGACTTCATGATCGAGGTGGCATCGGTGCTCTCGATCACGATGATGCATCTGTCCCGGCTCAGTGAAGAGTTGATTCTCTGGTCGTCTCAGGAATTCCGGTTCGTCGATCTTCCCGATGCCTTTTGCACCGGCAGCAGCATGATGCCGCAGAAGAAGAATCCCGATGTGCCGGAATTGGTGCGAGGCAAGACGGGACGGGTCTATGGTCATTTGGTGAATCTGCTGACGACCCTCAAGGCCTTGCCCTTGAGTTATAATCGAGATCTTCAAGAGGATAAGCCGGCGCTGTTTGATGCCCTTGATACTGTCACGGCTTCGGTGGAGGTCTTGACGGAATTGATGCGCCGCCTCACCGTGAATCGGGACGTCCTCAAGCAGGCGGTGCAGGGTGGCGGGATGTTGGCTACGGAGGTGGCGGACTATCTTGTGGGCCGAGGGGTGCCGTTTCGTGAAGCGCATGCGATCACCGGCCGTTTGGTGCGGGCCGCCTTGGATCAAGGCCGTGAACTCACGGACTTCTCGCTCCAGGAGTTGCGGGAATTTTCCGCGCGCATTGAAAAGGGCCTGTTCGCTCGGTTGACAGTCATGGCCGCGATCGACCAGAAGTCCCAAATAGGCGGGACGGCCAGCGCACGAGTGGAGCAGCGTATCAAAGAACTTGAACGGAGGCTCGCGTGACGGTACAGAGGCCAAACGCGCCATCTATCGTGGCTGCGGTGATGATGGGACTATTGGTGGCCTGCGGGTCTGTGGGGCCTCCGGTTCCTCCTGAAAATGTCGGGGTGAATTTGACCATTCAGCAACAAAAGAGGCTGGAGAGGCTGGAGTTGTTAAAGCAGCGGAGAGCCGCAGCGGGAGCTGAGTCCGCTGATCTGCCTCTGGATCCATTACTGGAGGGGCAGGATATGGATCTTCCCCCGTTACGACCAGTGGGAACTCGTTAGTCGCGATGGCGCCGTCGGAGGGCGTCTCGCTCACCGGCCTCGAATTTCTCAATAAGGATTTTGCAGGATGAACAATTTCGAGTATCGACAGGGCGAATTGTATTGCGAACAGGTGCCGGTCAGCCGGATTGCGAAAGAAGTCGGCACGCCCTGTTACATCTATAGTTATTCAACCCTCGTGCGTCATTTCCGGGCGTACGATGGGGCGTTCAAGAGCTTGCCTCACGTGATTGCCTTTGCCATGAAGTCCAACTCCAATATTGCGATCCTCCGCCTTATGGCGAAGGAGGGGAGCGGAGTGGATATCGTGTCCGGCGGGGAATTGTTTCGTGCGCTCAAGGCCGGCGTGCCTCCCTCGAAGATCGTGTTTGCGGGGGTCGGCAAGAACCATGAGGAGATTCGCGAGGCCTTGAAGGCCGATATCCTCATGTTCAACGTCGAATCTCCGGCTGAGCTGCAGGCGATCAATGCAGTGGCGAAGTCCGTCGGGATCAAGGCGCGGGTCGCCCTGCGCATTAATCCCGATATCGATCCGAAAACGCATCCCTACATTTCGACCGGCCTCAAGAAGAGCAAGTTCGGGATCGCCGCCGACCGGGCGCTCGAAGAGTTCACGCTGGCCGCGTCACTCGCCAACATCGATGTCGTCGGGGTGCATAAACATATCGGGTCGCAACTGACCGAAGTCACTCCCTTCGTCGAGGCCGTGAAGAAGGTGGTGACATTGGTCGCAGCCTTGAAGCAACAGGGCATCAATATCCGGTACGTCAATATCGGCGGCGGGCTCGGCATTACCTATTCGGACGAAACGCCGCCGCTGCCGCAGGACCTCGCGGATGCCGTGTCGCCCTTGCTGAAAGATTTGAATGTCACCCTCATCATGGAGCCGGGCCGCGTCATCGTGGGCAACGCCGGCATTCTCGTGACGAAGGTGCTGTATCGGAAGGACGGCGAAGCGAAACGGTTTATCATCGTCGATGCGGCGATGAACGACTTAATCAGGCCGAGCCTCTACGGGGCCTATCACGAGATCCGCCCACTGTCGGAAGAGGTTATGAAACGGCCCAAGCATAATGTGGATGTCGTCGGTCCTGTCTGCGAGTCGGGTGATTTTCTGGCGAAAGACCGTTTGCTCCCGGAGGTGAATCCTGGTGATATGCTGGCGGTGATGAGCGCCGGCGCCTATGGCTTCGTGATGGCCTCCAACTATAATTCGCGGCCACGGGTGCCGGAAGTCTTGATCAAAGACGGGGAGATTCACGTCATCAAGACCAGGGAGACCTACGAGGATTTGGTCAAGGGCGAAACGATTCCGGCATTTCTCGACTGATGAGCGGCGCGGCAGACGCGTCTTTGTGAAGGAGCCAGCATGTTTACAGGTGCATTGATTGCCATCGTGACCCCGTTCAGGAACGGCAAGGTCGACGAACGGGCCTTTGGCGACTTTATCGAATGGCAAATTGCCAACGGGACGAACGGGATCGTGCCGTGCGGCACCACCGGCGAATCCGCCACTCTCTCGCACCAGGAACATCATCGGGTGGTCGAACTGACGGTCGAGGTGGTCAATCGCCGCGTGCCCGTGATTGCCGGGACCGGTTCCAATAGCACGGCGGAAGCGGTGTCCCTTACGAAGCATGCCAAAGAGGCAGGGGCCGACGGGGCCTTGATCATCACGCCCTACTACAACAAGCCGACACAGGAAGGGCTGTACCGCCATTACAAATTGATTGCGGAATCCGTGGACCTGCCCCAGGTGTTGTATAACATTCCCGGTCGAACCGGCGTGAACATGTTGCCGTCCACTGTGGCAAGGCTCTGCGGGTTATCGAGCATTGTCGGGATCAAGGAGGGGAGCGGATCGGTCCAGCAGGCCTCTGAGATCGCGAATATGTGCGGCGACCGAATGACGGTTCTGGCCGGCGACGATGCCCTGACCCTGCCTATGATGGCAGTCGGAGGCAAAGGCGTCATCAGCGTGACGTCAAATATCGTTCCGCTCCAGATGGCGCAATTGGTCAAGGCCTTCTTGAGCGGACAGGTTGAAGAGGCGCGGCGGATTCATTTCGCCCTGTCGCCGCTTTTCACCGCGCTCTTCTACGAGACCAATCCGATTCCGGTGAAAACGGCGTTGGGTATGATGGGAAAGATCGATCCGGAGTTGCGGTTGCCGCTCTGTGAGATGGCGACGGATGCGAAGGACCAGTTGACGCGGGTCTTAAAGGACGCAGGCCTTATTTAGCCGGGACCCTCCGGTACAGGTGATGATGCTATGACCAATGTGATTGTTGCAGGGGCTGCCGGTCGGATGGGCTGCCGTCTGGTGGCGCTGATCAAAGACTCGACCGTCCTGACGCTGGCCGGTGCGATTGAAGGGAAGGGCCATGGCGCGTTGGGCGCCGATGCCGGGGAGACGGCTGGCTGCGGGCGCGCGGGCGTTCCGATTACCGACGATCTCGCGGCGCTGCTTGCTCGCGGCGAAGTCGTCGTCGATTTTTCCTCTCCTGAAGCGACCTTGAATCACCTGCGAGTGGCGGCGCAACATCGGCGGGCGATGGTGATCGGCACGACGGGGTTTTTCCCTGCCCAGCTCGAAGAGGTGAAATCGCTTGTCAGCCAAGTGCCCTGCGTGATGTCTCCCAATATGAGCGTGGGCGTCAATCTGATCTACAAGGTCATCAGCGAGATGGCGAAGACGTTGGGGGACGAATACGACATCGAGGTGATCGAAGCCCATCATCGGCTCAAGAAAGATGCGCCGAGCGGGACGGCGCTCAAGATTGCGGAGGTCTTGGCGGAAGCGGTGAATCGCGATTTGGATCAGGTCGGCGTCTATGCCAGAAAAGGTCTCATCGGGGAACGGAAAAAAGGTGAGATCGGGATTCAAACGATTCGTGCCGGCGACATCGTCGGCGACCACACGATTCTCTTTGGCGGGATGGGGGAGCGCATCGAGGTGATACATCGAGCGAGCAGCCGTGATACCTTCGCGGGGGGCGCCTTGCGTGCTGCCAGGTGGGTGGTTCAGCAGCCTCCTGGCCTATACGACATGATGGATGTGCTGAGTCTTCGCTAGTTTTCCCCCGTGTTCACTTCCTAGACAGACTGAGAGCCTGAGTGGCGGGATGGCGCGTTGCGGAGGATGGCCGCTACGCGCGTGCCAGCGTGCGGACGAAGGAATATCGCATGGATACACGGCAAATCCTCTCATTCCCTCGCTGGCTGCGACGGTGAGGAAGCGGCCGGTCTCCGTGTGGTCATCACCGTAGATGAGACGAACATCAACTCCCAGTCGGGAGTCGATTCAATCATTGGGCAGCTCGCTATGGAAGATAGCGTCAACTGCCCTCTGCTCGTCGTACGTGAGGGGGCTCGGTTCTGTTGTCGCGCGGATTAATGTCGAGCGGTAATAGGCCGAGGTTCTTGACCCGCTGATTTCCGACGACCACAGTTCAAACATGCAAACACTGTGATCGCAAGCCCTGCGTTCAGATCCACTGCCCGTTCCGGTAACATTGCCCCGCGGCATTTATCACAAGTCATCATGGAGACAATGTAACACGTTGCAGGCTAGAGGCATATACATCTAAAGTGCTAGGTCTTATTGGGGGGTAGGCCCTCTCGCGTGCAGGGCCATATAGGCCATTTGGGCAGAAAGTATGGATAGAAGGCAGTTGTTTAGCGCTAAAACGGCTTATGGAGTTCTTGACAGAGGAGATACTGTCCCATAGGATGTGGCACCATGAAGGGTTGCCACTATGTATAGAATTATCTTTATCCTTGGGCTTCTTACAGTGCTGTATTTTCTCCTTCGAAGGGCCCTGCGGGAGTTTAAGGGCCAAGGCCAACCAGAGCGGCTCTTTCCAGACAAGGATCAGATGGTTCAGGATCCAGTTTGTCGTGTTTTTGTGCCAAGGGGCGTAGCGGTGACGGAAGATATCGGTGGGCAGACCTATTATTTCTGCAGCCGATCCTGCGCGCACAAGTTTCAGGAGCAGCTCGCCGGTTAACAGCCAGAGTAACTGTAGTCTGACAGTTTTTCTTCCTTGTCGAACTTGAGCGTGATCTGGCACTCATTGGGCGAGAAATTAAAGAGAGGCAGGCTGGATTTGCCGCCGGCGATGCGGTAATAGGTCCAGGTTTCGCCGCCGAAAAATCTCGGGGCCTTGCCGCTTGGCGTTCCCCAGTTTTTCTCAAACCAGGCTTTATCTTTGCCCTGCAGCTCAGCCGGTTTGAGCGACTGTTCAAGGTAGGGATTACTGCCGCCGCAGGCAGTGAGGAGCAGACAGAAGAACAGCAGCCAGGCAGATCGTTTCATAGCAGGTCTCCTCGTCGTAGGCGTCGGTCGATAGATAGATCAATCAACGGGCCGATCGCAATCGAATCTTAACTGCCATGCAGAGACCTGTCAAACCTGGCGACCCGGCAGACCGTTGCAGCATCGTTTGAGTTCTTCATAAAATAACCGATATTAATTGAGCACACGAATTTCTCATCTCGACATGACGACATGAAAGGATAGACCCATGAAATTTTTTCTTGATACCGCCAACGTGAAAGAAATTCAGGAAGCGGCCAGCCTGGGACTGCTCGACGGAGTGACCACGAACCCGTCGCTCGTGGCAAAGGAAGGGCGTAGCTTCAAGGAAATGCTGATTGAGATTTGCAACATCGTGGATGGGCCGATCAGTGCCGAAGTCGTCAGCCTCGACGCCGATGCCATGGTGAAGGAAGGGATGGAGCTCGCGAAGATCCATAAGAATATCGTCGTGAAGGTGCCCTTGATTGCGGAGGGGTTGAAGGCTACCAAGCGCATGGCCGCCGAGGGCATCAAGGTGAATGTCACGCTCTGCTTCTCTCCAACGCAAGCGCTCCTGGCGGCGAAAGCCGGCGCCTGGTGCGTGTCCCCCTTCATCGGCCGGCTCGATGACATCAGTTCGAACGGGATGGAACTGATCCGCCAGATTCTGACCATCTACCGCAATTACGATTATAAAACTCAGGTGTTGGTTGCCAGTGTGCGCCATCCTCAGCATGTGGTCGAGGCCGCGCTGATCGGGGGGCACATTTGTACGATGCCCTTCTCGATCTTTCAGCAGATGGTGAAGCATCCATTGACCGACAGCGGCCTCAAGAAGTTTTTGGCGGACTGGGAAGCCCAGGCCAAAAAATAATATCTAGCAGACTGCTGGAAAAGTCCGCCAGCTTCGTTCTCGCCTCGAACGCATCCTCAACGTAGCCAGGGGCTACGCCTCCGGTGCGCTCGTCGGCTGCGGCCTTGCTGGACGGCCATTGTGAGCAGCCTGCCAAGCATAAGCGGAAAACGTAGACTAGGACTTGCTGGTTCGAGTGCCTGTTGGTTCGGTGAGTCGCTGGCGAGCTGTCGCGAAGATGTGCTGGAACATCGGGCG
>CAYHQK010000011.1:0-32970 GCA_964358535.1 uncultured Nitrospira sp.
TGGCAATCGCCCCGCCGACGATGATGTTCTTGATCCCGGGCAACGAACAGACCTTGTCGGTCAAGACTTCGACCGCCCAGTCCGGCGGATCGCCGGAATATTCAGCATAGTTCGCAAGCTTGCCGCCTCGGGCGACGACTGCATCAGAATAATAGACACTGGCGCCACCGCCGGCCGGAAGCATAGCCGTATCTCCACCAGGGATCTCGATAAACTTGACCGAACCCTTGATCTTGGAATCGACAGCCATGACTTCCATCTCATGCTTGGAATAGGCGCGGCCGAATTCCGCGGCAAAGGCAAAGTTCCAATCGGGATGCCGGAACTTGGCATCGCCATCCAGCAACGTCACCGCATCCAAGGCGATCAACTCACCATCCTGCTCGCGCAGAACGACGGGGTTCACTTCCAGATACTGTGCATCTTCGCTGTCGAAGCAGGTAAACATCTTGCCGGCGAAATCGGCCATCTTCTTGACCAATGGGCCGGTAAAGCCCGCCTCCTTGGCCACTTTCTCAAGCGCCTCCGCCGAAGGCTGCTGCCCGACTTCCAGGGCCAGACGCTTCACGCGCTCCCAATTCGATTCGACCTCGATGCCGCCGCAATTGGCGACCAGAATGTCCGTCCCTTCGCGGGTGGACTTCACCGCACAATAATATTCTTCCTTGTGCGGAATCATTTCAGACACGATCACTTGCGTGACGGTGATGCTGCCCACTTGGCGACCGAGCATCTCCTTCGCCGCCGCTTCCGCCCCTTTGAAATCCAGATCGACCTTCACCAGGCCGAGCTTGAACCGGGAGCCGAGCGCTTCATGCGCCTTCACGACTAGCTTGGATTTCTTCAGCCATTCATTGGCTTGGCCGAGTTTCGTCAGTTCGTCAACCGAGGTGACGACGACATAGTTGGGGACCGTAATGCCCCATTTCTTCATCAGCCCCATCCCGGGACCTTCGAGCACCTTCGCCATGACGTCACTCCTTCAGAATGGTGAGAAACAATTATAAAGGAGGAGGATTCTAACGAAATCAGCTGGACGACTCAATACACCAGAGGGACTAGGCCATTCTGATCAAAAGGCCTAGAGGAAAGGGTCGGCGGTTTAATGCAAAAGCTCTTGAAAAAATAGGGGATAGTCTTGTTTGAACGAAATCGAACTTCCCTGCATCCATGAGGAGACTCACACCTTATATACCTAGCTCAAGCGATCTCATCCCAGATTGCCTGGAGACCGGAGGCGTACAGCTCGCGGCATCGTGCTGTTGTCAGATCGTCAACATATTGGAAATGCGGCATATCTTTGAAGGATTTCCAGTCACCTCCCCATTCGAGGCCGAGCGATTTCCCAATCTCAGCAGAACGCTTCCAAGAAGGATGGGCGACATCCCAATCTGCCTTCCCCACCGAATCCAATACCACGATATCAAAGGCCAGTCCGAAATTATGAAAGCTCTGGCCACCCTTTGCATTGGTGACAATGTGCTGTTTCCCAAGGGGCGCAACCGTGCGCCCCTTGGCATAGAGCGCATCCTGCTCCTCCCACGTCCGGAGTCCTTGCGTAATCAAAATCGCAATCCCCTCATGGGCACAGAGCTCCACCATACAACGGGCACGAATGGCCAGCGCAGGATAAAACCCACAGAGTCGTTGCTCGTTGAGACGCGCAGTGGGATTGAGTTGAGGGCTGCTACTGATGCCCGAATTGATTGGGACAGGAGGCGGCGCTACCACAACTGGCATGACACTCGCAGCAGCATCGGGAATAACCAGTTCCTGCCCGATCTTCAGCTTATCCGGATTTCGAATACTGTTGGCCGCGACGATTGCAGAAAATCGGCTGGCATCACCATAGAACTTCTTGGCAATCTTTCCGAGCGTATCACCAGCTTGAACCTTGTACGTAGGCATATCCGTCTCCTTAATTACATACGACAACGATGCGTATAGTACCAAACGCATCGGATAGGCATCTCAGAATGGCACCTCGATTAATTCGTCGGACAACCGCTCAACCACATATTTTGCCTCGCAGAACACCGACCACAATTCCCGGAACTAAAAACTCAACGTAACCGTACATTGAAGGATTCGCCCTTCGTCTATTCGACCCTTATTCGACAATGAGTCTCCACCTTCCCTGAGGACTCTTTCCGACCAGTGCAGCCATCCACATCGAACCATGTTGGCACTCGGGTTCTCCTGGAAGGTGCCTACAAACCGTTCAAGATTAGGTGGAAACATGTCATCGTCGTCAAAGAAACAGATTGTTCCGAGTGGTGTCTGACACGGTCACCCTTATTGTCACGTCCCTGAAACAGACCACCAGAGTGGACTCAGTTGACAGTACCATCAAGATGCCCCCACTCCTTCAAGGAATTCTGTGCCCGTTCTCTCCGCTTGCTCCTCTCGGATTCCAGCTCGATCACCCAGAGTATCAGGCACCCCCCTCCTGGCTCACGCCCCCTGGGTCAGCGACACCTGCGGCCTCTCCACATGCGAGGTCGATGGGGAGCTGCCCCGAAGCCCCTCAACGTTGAGTGCATTGACAAGATCGCTCTCGCTCAGATTCAGCACAGCCTGCCCAAGGTCTTTCCGCATTTCCAGAAGAAGGTTGGCAATCTGTGTCGGAATCTCAGGGCCTTGCAACCCGGCATTCTTTTCCAGCACTTGCAGTTCAATATAGGTTTTGATGACCTTGGAATTCCCTCGAAGGGTCAACAGTCGCTCCAACTTTTGGAGTTCGTCCTCGGTGGCTTGATCCATGGCCTTCGTCCTATTGCTCAGTTTCTCGCCCCAAATCAGCACAATTCCCTCATACAGATTCGCCTTTGCTGCTCTCACCTGAACCTCTGCTTCTTTTCGGCCCATCCACTTGAACCCACCGGCAATGATGGCAGCACAGAGCAAGGCCACGACCGAAGCAATCGCCGTGATCGTAGCCACCTGAGGTTCCAGCGTACCGAACAGATCCAGCCCGAACTTGATCGTAAAATAGCCGCCCCCCGCCAAGGCTCCCAACAGCGCAATACCCAACATCACACCAAAAAATACTCCCAATGGTTTCATATTCCTCCCTCACACTTGGTGATCCCATAAGTGTTCATTGCGAGAAGCGGCATTAGACCGCCTGCCAACCAGCCTCTGACATTGTTAATTCCTCTCCTCCTACATTTCTGACCCTTGGAAAGAATTCTCGCCCCCTTTGATTGTTCCCGCGTCATTCAGCACTACCGGACAAGTGAAGCCGGCAAAGCGCCAATCGACATGGAAGCGCAAGCGCGCCGGTTAGTGCGTACTGGGGGCATGTACGTAGTATTACTGGCGCACCGTCACCCGCAGACCCCCTTCGAGCTTCGGATCACACCACGGCTGATGCGGTGGTTCATGTCTTTCCTTTGAGTTTCTGGAAAACTTCCCAATTGATATATTCATCGTTGTCGGAAACGAACCAGTACCCTTGCCCAGAATCCGGGGGTTGTCTCTTGACAACCATCTTGCCAACCTCCAGAAGCTGCACGTACGTCCCGACGAGGTCATAAAGACTATCTGCGATGACTGCGCTGTCGATTTCATTGATGTTGAAGATCAACTGCCCCGATTTCCCGTTTGGGCCGGGAATGTAATCTAGAAATAGATAGGCCCCCCCGCTTTCGTTATAGGCGATCGGTATTCTGCGCGGGTGATACAAGACCGAACGAATCTTTTGATCAAACTCAAACTGATCAAAAAACTGATCATCCTGGTGCCGATTCAATTCATTCCACAAGCGAACAATATCCTCAGTAGAAAGAAACACCACTTGATCCGGCGGAAACGTCAAAGCGGAGCCGGGTTGGCCGTTACAGCGTTCTAAGAAAGTTTTGTAATCATCGGGCAAAGTTACGTTCAGTGAATACTCCAACTGCTTTATTTCAGAGGGAGAGCATCCCTTATTGAACGGTAGCGGGTCCAGATTGGTCTGCCTTGAAATCATATGGAACAACTTGTTAATACGCGTTTCCATATGGTCACTCCTGTTAGCGCTTGCTACCAGAACCAACTGCCTTGCACTCCTTCAGCCCAGTTGCTATCGCCTCGTTTTCTCGCTTCTTTCATCCACATTTTATAGACGCGAACAGCTCCGCCCTGCGATAGCCGTGAAGAATTTGAATGCGGATAGAACCTAAACGACAATGTAGCGCCACCTCCCGCAAGAGTATCAGGAGGTTGATGGTCCGGCACCCAATTGCCCTTACCGAGCTTGCCCCATTTCGTTGCTGGATCTCCCTTTGTGCCCGGCTCCCTAATTGAAGGAAAACTATGATCGCCTGAGGCATATCCAATGTCATCTACAGCGTCTCTGGTCGGTATGGAAAAAGCTCTACCTGCATGTCCCGCAGCAAAGCTGCCATGTCCCTTGAGCAGTTGTTTATTATTTATACTCATTTTTGCCATCACTTCCTCATGGGCTTCCTGGGCAGTTTTTTCTTTTTCTGGTCTGCCGGTATCTGCTTCATCGGGCGGATTCACTCTGCCTCTTACCCACCAGTTTCCACCACGCACCAATGCCTCAAGCGATACAAATCCATATCTGGTTTTGATGGCGCTCAGCACCGGTGAGATTAGGCCTATGGTGATCGTGGTGCCGGACAATCCTCTAATCGCTGTCGTCGCGGCTTGCATTCCCAGGCGCAACCGTGTGCCCGGATCCTGCGGCACACCCGCTTGTGCGATAAATCGCCCCAGCCTCCTTGCCGCCGCGACGATCCAGTTGACCGCTGCGTCCAACGCCTTGTCGACAGAGGCACGGACTTTTTCGATCACTTCCTTGATCTTGTCAGTGACTTTACCGAGGCCGAGGAAGCCAGCGAGGAAGCTGATGGCCAGCGACAGTAGGCCACCCAGGATGCTTTCCACGCGCTTGGCGGCGGCACTGATGTTGCCGGCAGCGATAGTGACGATGGAGTCGATGAAGGCTGTGACCACCTGAATGATTTTCGACATTTTCTCCACGAACACCATGACTGTGTCGTAGATCGAGAGGATCGCCGAGAGGAAGCCGGCGCCAGGAATGAACATGGCGATCAGCTTGGGCACGGCTTTCTTGACCACTGTCTCGGTCACGAAACTGACAATTCCGCTGACAACCTGATCCTTGAGGTCGGTGAGCTTCTCCTTGATCAATTCCCAAGCTGCGGCAGGCCCGCCGGTCACGAGCGCGACAACGATGTCGAAGCCGGTTTCGAGGCCCTTCATGATCGTTTCGCCGCTCGGGCCGAGCGCCTTGACGATCTTGCCGCGAATTTGCGCCCAGGTGATACCGAGCACACTCATCGCGAATTTACCCAACTCAGGCAGACTGAGCGCCTTTGGGATATAGACGCCGGACAGCGAACCGGTAAGCCAGTCGATGAGCCCAGCCTTGAGATGCCCGCCGAAGTTATCGGCGAAGTTTGTGAAGCCGAGCTTGGCGGCCTTCACCAGGTTGCCGACGAAGGGGAGCGGGTTCTTCAGGATGCTCTTGAGCGCGGCGCCGGTTTTCTTGATGTAGCCCAGGGCGCCCGGGCTCACCGCGTCGAAGATGATCTCCAGCAAATTCCAGATCGTACTGCCGGCCCAGGAAATAAACCTTCCGAGAAAACCGCCGAAGACGCCCACGAGTTTGGCGAAGGCGCGCGGCACGAGGACTATGTCCATTATCTCGAGCGACCGGAACGCGGCCACAAATAAACCGGGAATCTGGTTAACAAAACCCATCAGCCCGCTGAGCGCTCCCTTAAACCAGGTAAAGGCGCGCCCGATCGCGTTGGACTTCTTCATGTTCTCCCAGATCTCTTCCTGACCTATGAGCTTCATGAAGGGTTCGAGAATGGCCTCGGCGGTTTGTGGGACCGGGTCGCCAGTGATGGGATCTCTGCCCATTACAGCCTTTAGTAGCGCGTAGCCATTAGTGCCTTCGGCCAGCTTGGCAATGGGCTTAAGAATGGCATCCTTGACGATCTGAACGATTCCCGTCACCAGCCCGATGCCGAAACTCTTGATGCGATCGATGGGGTCAGTAAAGATTTTCTTCGCGCGTTCCCAGCCGCCTCCCAGATTAGCGAGGTCGGACAAACCGAGGGAGGAGATGAAAGCGGTGACTGCCGCTTTGATCGCGCTGCCGGCCAGTCCCAGGCTGGCGATTTGCTTTTCGACAAACGCGCCAGCCTTCTCAAACACACCGGAGTTGTCCAGCGCTTGCGTAATCAGGCCGCCGCCGGGAAGGAACTCAATCAGCGCGCGCAAAATGTTCGCCGCGCTCCGCGCCACCGGACTCATGTTGATCGGATTCACGCCCAGGATGATCGTGAACATCCGGAAGCCAGGAATGATGTTGGCTTTATCAGCAAGCCAGTTGAGCGGATTGGGCAGACTGATATCGATCCCGAAAAGGCCCTGCATGCGCGGGCTCGTTTGCTGACGCACGGCAAATGATTCCCCGCGCACTGCCGCTTCGCTGGCCCGTTGCGCTTCAATTTCGTACGCGTCGCCCCTGCGGCCGCTGGTGAAACGCTGGAGCGGGCCGCCACTTCGCTGCTGGAGCGTGTGCGCAGCCTCGTGCGCCATGAGGCCGACATCGTCGGCGCTTGCGCCCGATCCCAATACGATGTTCGGGCCAAACGCGAAAGCTTTCGCGCCGAGTCGATCCGCGTTCTTTGCCGCTTGCGTGTCGCCGTGAACCCGCACACCCCCAAGGTCTGCGCGGAAACTCTTCTCTAAACGGCGCCGCAGTGGAGGGTTCAGAGGCTGGCCGCCGCTCAGACCCAATGCCGGCGGGGCGAATTGCACCCAGCTCGCGGTCGTGGCCGACGCCTGCACCGGCGCTCGCGCGTTGGCAGAGACAGGCGGAGGCGCTGCAGCAACTTGTCTCTGTATGACCGATGCTCCGGAGCGCAGAATGGGAGGGCGTGAAATCGTCGAGGGAGCGGCTGGTCGCATGTCGCGCATGATCGCGTTCGACGCCTGCTCGGCCTGCTGCTCAAGAGGATCGTCGGGGGGCACGACCTCCAGCGCCTGTTGCGCACCGAGTCTGCCCCCACGCTGTTGAATGGTGTGAGTCAGTTCATGGGCCAGGAGCCCTCGGCCCTGAGGAGAGTTTGGCTGGTAGGCCCCGCGGCCAAAGTAGATATCCTGACCGGTGGTGAAAGCCCGTGCGCCGAGGCTTCGCGCCGCGTTGCCTGCCGCGACGTCGGTGTGAACGCGCACGTTCGAAAAGGACTGGCCGAATCTCCCTTCCATCTCGTTTCGCACCGGCTTGTCGAGGGGCTGGCCGCCACCGGAAGGAATCGCGTTCCGCCTGCCTGGGCTAGCACCTCGATCCGAGGCAGAACGGCTGACGAGCCGTTGGACATAGTGGTTTCCATAAGACTGCTGGAGGGATTTAAAAACGTCCGCTTTCTCGGCGCCGCGACCAGGCTCTTCAAGACGCTTCAGCATAAGCCGGTGGCGGTCCGCGGGGAGCCCCAAAGACATCCCCCTACCGCCCTCTTGCATGAAGCCGATGTCCTGCCGGGGCGTGGACCGGTCCTCTTTTCTCAAGAGGGCCTTCGCATCTTTCTTGTCCGGCTTCTGCTCCCGGTCTTGGCGGCTTGGCGCAGCCATAGATCGCCTCGATTGATACAGTTACTCTAGGGTCAAAACAAGAATGAACTGCATGGCTTCTGTTTCCTTGTTACACAGCCTTGGCGACACGTTCCCTCGATTCAACGAACAACGGCGCCCGTGTGGATGCATACATCGCCCGGGTCCTGACCGAGCGCTGCATCCTTACTCGAAGCGAAGGGTCGACGCTCTCAGACGGCCTCCGGGACGTGTCCGTATCCGGCGTCCTCTCCTGTGCATCCTCGTGCTCAGGCGGTGATGTCATAGTAGTCTCCGAATTCCGCCTTCGTGCTGAGTTTGCCAATTTTCTGGAATTCCCGCTTGGCCGACAGCACGACGTGGCGCATCGTGATGCCGCTGTCGTCACGCTTCGCCAGGAAGGCTGCGCCCACAGCGATATTCTTGATATGGCCTCCCGTGATCTTGAACCTGCGTGCCAGGAATTCCCGGTCGACATCCTCGCCCACCGGTGCCTCGGCGGGAAACACACGGTTCCACACCAGAAGCCTCTCCTCCTTTTCCGGAAACGGAAAGACCACGGAGAAATGCACCCTGCGCAGGAAGGCCTCATCCAAGTTCTTGCTCAGATTCGTGGCCAGAATCACGACGCCCTCGTGCTCCTCCATCTTTTGGAGGAGGTAGTTCACCTCGATGTTGGCATAGCGGTCGTGCGAATCCTTCACTTCGGTGCGTCTACCGAAGAGCGCGTCCGCCTCGTCGAAGAACAACACGGCGTTACTCGTCTCCGCCTCGGCGAATATGCGGTTCAGGTTCTTCTCCGTCTCGCCAATGTACTTACTCACCACAGTGGAAAGGTCGATCTTGTAGCAGTCGAGTCCCAACTCCGAGGAAATGATACCGGCGGCCATCGTCTTGCCCGTACCGGACGGGCCGGAAAACAGCATGTTCACACCCTTGCCCAGGGCATGTTTCCGGCTGAATCCCCACTCGGTATAAACCGCTTCATGGTTGCGGATATGGTCGATGATCTCCTGGAGTTGCTGCTTGTGCGCCGGAGGCAGCACCAGATCGTCCCAGGCATAGGTGTTCTGAACCTTCCGGGCAAACCCAATGAGACGCGAATTCGATTCGGCGCGGCAGGCCGCTTCAAGATCGGCCCGCGTGACCTGCGCGCCCTCGCCGTCGCGGAGCAACGCTTTGGTCCTGGCCAGGCACAGGGCATTGCGGATTTCCCGGCGGGTGAAGCGAAACCGTGCCGCGAGGTCGCTGTATAGCAACAGATCTTGCGCAGGCGAGCCGTTGCCGGCGTATTCATGCCAGATCCTTATCCGCTCGGGATATGCGGGAAGCGGGAAGTCGATGGCAAATAGCATTTGACGCTTCAAGGAATCGCTGAGTTCGACGGCTTGCCTTCCAGCAAGGAACGTGACCCAGCCCAGTTCTTCCATAGCCTTTTCCAGAAGGTGCAGCCGTCCGACATTCTTGTCGGCTTCCCGTGAAATTGCATCAATGTTGTCCACGTAGACGGCGGCAGCCTTGAGCGCCGCATCCCGAAAGATGAGGGGAATGACCTGCGACACGGGCATCTCGCCTTCGGTGAAGGCCTCCGGGTCAACCTTGAGCAGCGGAACGCCTGATTCGGAACAGAGGCGACGGGCAGTTTCCTCCTGGCGCACCAGGTCCTGGCCTGAGAACAGCGCGATCCACTGCCCCGCTGGCGGTTCTGCAAGATGCCGCTGGAACGGTTTGAGGAGGGGAAGATCGTCCGGTGACCCGGACGATGCATTCCCGGGAGCAACAAGGCGGCAGCAGGAAGCGATCCGCGGGTCCACCTCCTTTCCTCCAAGGATGTGATGGGCAATCCCCTCGTCCAGCTTTACGCTACGGCTCAGGAGCGGCCGTGCCAACCCGCTATCGTCGGCAAACTGAATGAGCGAGTAGTGAAACAGTCGGCTCGATGAAAGAAACGCGCTTCGCGCCGCAGCACGCTCATCCTGCGTATGGCAGAGGAGGTTCAGAATGAGGTCCACACCAGGAGCTCGCCGGGTGGCGTCGTCCTGCAGATAGGCGTAGAGCCGTTCATACTTGCGGTCCCACTCAGGCGCCAGACAGATCACCATCACATCCGACTCAAAGGGAGAAAGGCCGAAGAGCGACACAAGCCGTGGAACATAAAGCACCACTCCTTGCTCCAAGCTTGCGGCAAGCCGTGCCGTGATCTCCTCCCGCTTTTCGTCGATCCGTCGGATCAGTTCCGCTTCGTCCGCGGCAATCTCCGCCGTCGTTGCCCGGTCCTTGAGCCACTCCTCCACGGCTTGATCCGACACGTACAGTCCGCCTTCGTCACGACCAAGCGACCTGGCCCGAAGAATACCCAATCGGATATTCAGATCAAGCCAGACCAGCTCATCGTGAAGGTGGGAAAGATTATGGGTATACGGCTCAGCCATGCTAATTTACCCCATTCTCACCTAGGAACGGACTAATCAGACGCCACTCTCGTACTTGGGCGCGATCAACTTTCTTCCAGATAGGCGTTCAGTTGGTCCCGGCCCAAAAACCCATCAACCTATCCCCCTCATCCACTGATGCGAATCGGTATCGGTTGCATCGTGACGGCCAGGCCAATGACGGCAAAGAACGATTCCGGTTCTGCCCGGAAGGTAATCCCGTCCAGGGAGAACCACCCCTGGTTCCCTTGTACGCAGATCACGTTCCCACTGGCATCAATATCGCACCGCCCGATCGTATTTGGATTCGTCTGCACTGCGTGAAGCTCCCGATACTGGGGCTGGAAGCCGAGTGGCAGGGTAAAAATGATGTTGTTCGCCACCGCACCCGTCAGCGCCCCCATTTTTACTAGGCCCCTCAGATGTACGATGCCCTGCTTGTCACGGAAGTAGCCAGCCGGGTTGTATCCGCCCGCATAATTGATCCACCCGTTCAAGAGGGTTGGAGCGATCCAGTCATCCTGAACAATGGCGCCGCTCAAGGTCATGTTTCCGCTAAGCGAAATATTGCCCTTGACCTCCAGCACCTCCCCAGGGGCCGTCGTGCCGACCCCAACTTTGCCGTTTTGGATGGTCAGAACGTCAGCAGTTCCACTGCCAAACAGCAACCGATTGGTCCCTCCCTGGGCGCGGATGCGAACATCACCGGCTCCCCCGCCGCCTTTGGCGACCCCGATTTTCATACGGTATGTGGCATCGCCGATCTTCAGGTCCCCTTCTGTCGCCCCCACGTCCCAATTTCCGCCTGTGATGTGAAGCGGGCCATCCGGCGCGGATGTCCCGATCCCGACCCTTCCACCGACTGAAGCATTGTTTGTGACATTAAGGCCGGTCCCCGCAGCTGTAATGGAAAGCGCTCCGGCCATGGCATCCCCAGCCTTGGCCACCCGGCCATCGACGTATTGTTTCGGTGCCGCGTGCAACGCCACCGTAGGATTGCCAGACAAGGTCAGCGCTCCGGTCATGGCATCCCCGGCTTTGGCCAGCGACCCACTATGCGGGTTGACCGCGGTCGCATGGGCATCCACATATTGCTTCGGCGCCGCATGGAGTGACGCGGTCGGATTACTCGGCAAGGTCACAGAGCCCGTGAGACTGAGATCTCCCGTGATCGTAACGGGGGCGCTGATCTGGAGCCTTCCTGACGTATGCCCCGTGAGCACCCGTCCCTCAATCGTCACCGTATCATTGTCGTCGTCGCCCAATTGGACATTCCCGCGAGAGAGCAGGTCGCCTTTTACCTCCAGGCTTCCTGAAAAGCTCGTTTTCGGTGACTGGACCTCTATGCCCTGCAGTCCGCTTCCGGGCGTGCTGATTTCAACCCCTTTGATTCCCGGCCACTCGGCATTCCCATGGCCAGGCACGGTGATTTTCAAGCCGGGGAACGCAGCCTCACCGATTTTCGCGCCTGCTTCGGTCCGCTCTGAGAAATCGACTTTAATCACAGCGCCATCACTTGTCGGCGGAGCAGGATTCAACGTAATTTTAGCAAGGATGAGTTCAAGGCTCGTGTCCCAGGCTGGTGGTGAAGCGGCGGAATACACCTTTGGCGGCTGAAATGATTCCGTTATTCGTGTATTGGTATTGCCTGAAACGCCCGCCTGAGTCGCGGGATCGGTTTCTTCTTTCTTATACGCCAGGACAAGATATACCGATTTTCCTGCATGGCTCTGAAGATCCACTTCGTGGTTTGATTCGATGATGATTTCCCGTCCAAGGCTATCGACCGCCATGCCAGGGCTGATCGTCACTTTCCGCTCGCTGGCCGTGAAGGAAACGACCAGACCCTGCACCCGTCCCCACGTATGAAAGTCCTGGTTATGACGGCGGCGCATGGAGACATGATAATCCTGCTCGTCCGTGAAGTCATTTTCCTGCAAAAACTGATAATGAAAATAACGCAACCGTTTAACAGGCATGGTGGTCCTCCTTACGGGATGTCCCCCAGCAGCGTATCGGTTCCCACACGGGAATATTTTCCGATTTGCAGCGTGGGGACGATCGTTCTTAGGTCATAATAAGTATGCGCCGGCCTTTCCAGATCGATAATCGCTCGGACTTCTTTCTCGCGAAGTGCTTTCAACTCCAAGTTCGGTTCCGGCAAAATAATCGTCACCATAAAGAAATGCGGCGGTCCTCCCCCCAGGTACGTATCCTTCCCGATGGTTGAGGCGCGTCCGATCTGAAAGGGAGCGACCACTTCGATTATTTTGACGTCTACCGCCGGGAGATAGATCCTTATGTATTCTTCCAGCCCCCTTTTGGTTCCCCGAACACGATACAGGGAAAGAATCCTGCTGATTAGCCGACGCTTTTTAACTTCCTCCCAGTCGTCCCGCAGGACCAATGCCATCCAGCCCGCAAGCCAATCAAGAAACTCTTTGGGCGCGGTCTCGGGATCGAAGAATTCGTGCAGCCGAGCCACGATCTGCTCCAGGCCTTCGATCGAGACCTTGCTGACGCTGTCGTCATCGATCCCGGATAGAAACTTCTCGAAGATTTTCAGGTACCTGCCGATAAAGGCGCGTTTTTCAGCGTCCTGCTGGTAGATCCCCGGCAGATACTCAAGATAGGTGCTCGGTTTATGAAGATCGACTGTGCTCACCGTGGTTGCGCTCCTCTCAGAAAACCGTCACCGTCAGCTCGTCGAGGCCCACCAGGCTATTCTCTCCGACAGGAATCACCGTCGCGGTTGCGGTCGCGTCCCCTTTCATCTGCAGGGCGGTGACGTGATCCACACCTTCGATGGACTCGATCAGCTGATAGAGCTCCGAGCGATACAGGTCCCGGCCATAGGGCCACCCCTGCTGATCCTTCCATCCCTCATAGGGGTCCAGGAAGGCCGCAAGGGCCTCGCCTACCGCTTGTTTCACTGCCTCGGCATTCACGCCTGGCTTCGCCTGGAAGGTGACGTTCAGGCGCACGATTGTGAACGACGGCCCCACGACGTGAACGATAGTCGTAATCAGCCGACGCTCGTCGAGATACCGAAGAATTTCCCAGTTCAGTTTTTTCACCGGAATTCCCCTAAGGGCGTTTGTCACAGCAGCGGATCTCCGGTTCAGCGTAAACTTTTTCGTCACGGCATCGTAT
This sequence comes from uncultured Nitrospira sp., assembly GCA_964358535.1. Classification (GTDB taxonomy): domain Bacteria; phylum Nitrospirota; class Nitrospiria; order Nitrospirales; family Nitrospiraceae; genus Palsa-1315. The sequence continues at coordinate 13,185 of CAYHQK010000011.1, forward strand.
TGAGCGGGTAGTTCCGGCAACCCAAGTTGTTCGAGCGCCGGCAAGACAATGACGCTGATATGACCTTCCTCATCCGGTGTCGTTCCCTCGAGGTTCCGGTCGGCGACAACCTTCACGCGGGCCACCTTGTCCGGCGCGGCCTGACGGGCGAGAGATTCGAAGTCCTCGTCTGAAACGGCCCGGTAGGGCTCATGGAGCGAACCCAGGCCCCGCGCAAGCAGGTCATCGAGCGTTTCGCCGTCCAAGCCGCCGGTCGCCGCGTACTCATTGAAGACGGAAATGGCAGACGCCCCGATCCCATCGAGCGAATCAATGAGCGTCGTGAGTTTCTTTGCGACGACGTTCCCCGAGGGTCCTCCCAAGCGACGATAGGTACACAGGATTTTGGAGCCTGCCGGCGGAATCGTGCCGTTCGTTCCATCGCCGAAGCGTATCAGGCCCGCCAGCAGCTCGGCCGTGAAGTGCTCATCCCCCGATCCCGAAGAGAGCAGGTCGGTCTTGTAGGTCCACGTCACGGAGGCGTCGGGACTTTCTACGGTAACTTTGGGGTTGCCCGCATAGGATTCCTCTTCCCGGTCCAGGAAGAGCGGCCCCCATTTCAGGGAAAACGTCTGCCGAGACGAACCGTTGCTGACGCCGAGCAACTCTTTTTCGATTACCATGGTGTTCACCGCCGGAGCCTTGAACACCCAGATTTCCCGGTCCTCGTCCCAGCTTTCTTCACTGTAGGGCACGTCGACCGTGGTCTCAAAGACGATCTCTTCCCCGGTCCGCTCCTCGCGCGCCGAAACGCGCGTGCCCCGCAACAGGACGAAGTCTGTCGGCAGGGCAGCCTTCGAAATCTTGATTTCAAACGTTATGATTGTCCGCGGACCAGAGGGTTTCACGCCGATCAAATCGAGAAACGTCAGATAATTCCCTTTCTCGATCCGGTTCATCCGGTACATGAGCATCTCCGCCAGCCAGGCAAAGAGCTCGATCAGGGTGATGCCGGGATCGGAAGGATTGTGGTTCGTCCAGGCCTTGTCGTACCGCGGGATGAGGCTCCGTAGTTCCAGCGTCAGATCCGCAAAGGTCCTGTTATCCAGATTCGGTAGGGGCAATGGCATTTAATTCGCCTTTCCTCAAGAAACGAATCAGCTCGGGCGATCCGCCGGTCTTATGCGCAATCACACCGCATGAGCGGCGCAGCAGATGGCGTCCGAGAACTCAGGATGGCCAAGCCCTGAGGGAAACGGCTGCGCCTCGTCGTTACCGATCGATCCGCTCGGCCGTTGACCAATTCGTTCCATCGACGCTGAAGAATCTTCCTTGTCATGGTAATGTTGCCGCTACTCTCCCACCCCGGCGATCGCGATGACGTGGTTGCCCGAGGCCACAAGAAACTCCTCTCCGACATCGACCTGATCGACCAGTGCTGCCGCGCCACCACCGGCTGAGACGGGCACGAGAATTCCGACATCCTCAGCGTAGTCCACTCCTTCGATATCTTCGATGACCTTGGACACTTCGGACACGAACACGTCTCGTCCAAATTTCCAACCGTTCCTGTCTGGGCCGCCACGAAGGGGATGGAAGAACTCCGTCAACCCCTCCTTCACCTGCCTCCGCACCAGGTCGGCCTCTTCCCGCCGTTCGGGAATGATGTTCGCTGAGACGGAGATCTCCACGTATTTGGGCCCTGTGATCACCAGGTCTGCCGTGGCGAGTCTTCTCATACGCGTGCTCACATAATCCTTGACCTGCCGGATGAGCCCCTGGGACGGAGAGGGTTTCGGATCATCGCTCCAGGGAACGAGGATCAGCCTGACCGTCCCGGCGTCATCCCTTGATCGAGCAGGCAGGCAGCGAGCCCTGGCCACCTGGAAGGACGCTTCCTTGGCGAGCCATTCGTAATCCTCCCATGTCACCGCCCTGTCCCGGTTCTTGATCGTCTGTGGGCCCCGCACTTTCACATGATCGATTGTTTCCCCGTCCGAGCCTCCGCCTGCCTGATCCACGTTAAAGGCCTTGTCCACAAAAGGGATCGCCCGCTTGAGGACCGTCACGGTATTTCTTGCCACATTCCCATTTGCGCCGCCTCCGGCCTGGTACCATGTCGCCCGAATATTCCCCCGGCCGGCCGACGGGACCATGCCGCGGATCCCGTTCCCGAATTGCACTCTGCCGCTGAACCAATCAACGACATAGTGGCGGCTCTTCTTTCCCGAAAACAGAAAGTGATTCACCCGATGCCACCGCACCCAGTGCTCTCGCACATTGCCTTCCCCCTCCTGAACGGGACTGACGGCACCCTCTCCTTCCTCGGCGAAAAGAATTTTTAAATCTTCATCACTGGGACGCTCCGGTTCCCGGACATCAATCTGGAGGCCGTCCAACACCGGATACCGGGAGAGGGTGAAAGATGCGTTCGGCGTCTCGGTGCTGGAACCGAGCAATTCGTTCGTCAGGGTGACGGAATTTCTGGCCCAGACCGTGTTGAGATAGATCCCGAGAAGCTGGGGTTTGTCTCCCTGCTCCAGCCGCGCTCTGACCCAGCAGGCTTCCGCCTTGAACAGGCTTTTCTTCACCCCGTCCGCCGGGCCGATGAACTCCACCATGCCCGATTCTGTACAGTTCGTTGTCCCATCCTTGACCCCCAAGTTCCTCCACTGCGTGCCGTTCCAATATTCCCACACGACCCGTGGCTTAGCTGACAGCACTGCCTCCTCCACCGCCACATAAAGACTCACAGGATTGGGTGCAAACGGTGAGTCAAAGCCGAGATAGCAGGCAGGTTGATCTTCAGCCGGCGCGGCGAATGGCTGGAACGCTTTGGTCGGACTGGTCAGATCAACTGAGGCAAAGGTGAAATTGTTCTCCGTCCGCGCCGTCGTCATGCTCTGTGGAGACGAATATTCATAGGAAGCGGCAAGAGACGTGATGATCGGGGGAGAGAAAGAAATCGGGAAATATGTCCAATCATTCAGAGTTAGCGGTTCACCTCTCGTCTGTTTTGCTTTTCCTGCAACTGTCGGCTCCATCTTGGCCTCTTCGCCGTAGTTACCTTTGGTGATGCGCACGCGGAGCCAGTAATTCCTCTTGCCGTTCACTTCCACTGGTTTCATCTCCGGGCAAGTGAACTCAATATGCGTGCTGGAGCTGGAATCGGCGGTGAAGGCTTTCGTGGTATCCGTAAACACATACGTGTCGTTGACCGTGCCGGGCACGGTTCCGGCATTGTTCATGACACCAAGCGTTTTCCAGGCGCTGCCGTTCCAGAATTCGCAGGTGAGTTCAATTCCGGACGCTCCGGCGACACCTTTGTTGTATCCCGGTTGCAGCGTGACTGTGCTCCCTGTTTTGGTGAACGCCTCCGGCACAACCAGGAAGAAGGCATCGAAGATTTTCGGCTTCTCTCCGAACGGATAGAATTCGCGATTCGTATCGAGTGATGTCGTATTGAAGAAGGCAAGCGATGGATTGATATCCGTCGCGCTGGAAGTCGCCGTCACAGACAGGATCTTTGTTTTGGCAACATCCTTCGACAGCGCGATCTTTGTTTCAGCCCTGAGCCAATAGCCCTCCATTCCATCGACCTTTGCCGTACCGATCATGGTGACCAGAGGACTGTTGAGAACCACCGTAATGGCATTTCCTGCAATCACAACATCCCCGGCAGACGGCGTGATGTCCATTCCCGACGACGCAATGATCCAGCGGAGTCCGGTTTGAAACAGCGGGGTGATACCGGTCGGCAGACTGTCCAGCGTGAACTTGAGCGTCAGTGTTGTCGGATGATTGATCCGAAAAAGCGTGCTCTGTGAGAGATACAGCCGGTGAGGAATGAGAGACGTTCCGGCAAAGGGCTGGAACGGCACGCTCTCGTTCTTCTCGTTCGACGTCACCACTGCCTGTTGATCGGCGTACTGATCGGCATTGGGATCGTGGGAGACGAGAGACGCAAGCCGCGACCGGGACACGGTGAGTCCCTTTTCGGTTTCGAAGGTGCGTGGAGCCTGGCCCTGCGGAGGCGCTGTTGCCAGCTGCGTGCCTTCGGGAACGACGCCGTCCTTCCTGGCACCGGCCGTAGCCACGAACTTGACCGGCACTCTCGCCGCCTTGGGCGGAAGCAGATGAACACCGGCAGTGTCGAGGAAGGCCAGGAAGTTTTTTCCCGGCACGCGGTTCAACCGATCGGTCATGATCTCCATGAGCCGCGCAAAGATCGAAATCAGAGCAGCGCCGCTATCCCCGTAATCCGCGGTCCATTCCGGTGTATAGACCGCCCTCAGGGCCTGTGCCTCTTCGATGATATCTTCCTCGATCCGTGTGTCGATGACGGGATCGCTGTTCATATACCCACTCCCTCGGTGAGATAGAAGGGATACACCAGATTGAAAATGGAATTCGTGGCAATGACCCGGTATTCGATGGAGATGATCAGGCGTTCACCGGCGGCGGCTGATCCGCTTGTTTTCTCATGGCCCGGCGATGCCTCGACCTTGATCAGTTCGATCCTCGGCTCCCAGCGTATCAGCGCCTGCTCGACGTGATACGCCGCCAGGCCCGCCGTCGCATAGTTGTTCAGAGCAAAAACGAGTTCATGAATTCCGCACCCGAAGTCGGGCCGCATCTGACGTTCGCCTTTTGCGGTCCCCAGAATAATTCGGATGGACTCTTTGATGTTGTCTTCGGACGACGAGGTCTCCAGTGCGCCCGTCTCATCGACGTGTAAGGGAAAGGCCCAGCCTGTACCAAGAAAATCCGCTGCCATCATCGCTCCTAACCGATCAATACCGTTCCCGTTGCCATCACTGTTCCCACTGGCAAGTCGGAGGGGTCGTTGCACGTCATGGCCGTGTCGCCGTTTCGCGCAGCCATCTTTCCATTGATATTTACCGTCGGGCTCCCCATTTTGATCGTCGCCTTATTCGACGGCGACGTCTGGAGCGAACCTCCCTGGGGAATATGGGAGGGCGTATTCGTGGCCGTCGAGTCCACCGTCGCCGCCGACATCCCCATAATCTTCACGTCCTGGCTCAACCCGCCGTCGATGATGCCCGTAAAGGGATGGGGAAGGGGCGTGGGAACCGTTCCCGTCCCTACCGGTATCAGGATAATGTGCGTATCCGTGGCCATGATCTGGTCACCCTGTTTTGCCGCCGGCTGTCCCATGCCCCGTCTTCCCTAATTGAGGTTGACCGTCGCACCTTTCACGGTCATGGTCCCGCTCGCCTCGATCGTCGTATTCGCCGAAGACGTGATCGCCACTTCCTGCGCGTCGAGCGATATCTTTCCCTGGGGCGCCTTCAAGGAAATGTCCTTGTCCGTAGAGATCGTGATAGTATTCGAGGCCGTATCCCACACGATTGAGTTCTTTTCCGTCTTGTCTTTGATCTCGATCTTTTCGCTGCCATCTGTGTCATCGAGTATCACCTTATGCCCGCTCCGGGACTGGATGAGCCGCACGTTGTTTTTCCCGTCGTCATTCGTCAGGGGCGGCTTGTCCTTGCCGTTCCAGAGTGCGCCGATGACATAGGGGCGGTTGATGTCGCCGTGTTCGAAGGCCACAAGCACCTCATCCCCCACTTCCGGGAGAAACAAGGCCCCTCGTTGGTCTCCGGCCATGAAACAGACAACGCGGGCCCAGTGGCTTTCCTCGTCCTCCGAAAGCCAGGGAAAGGTGACCTTGACGCGATTCAATCCGTCGTCATCCTTGTTGTTGCTCACAACGCCGATGACCACGCCGGAAATCCAACCAGCTTGGATTTCACGTTGCACACCCTCCATGATCATGCCGTACATACTCATACCGCGCTTCTCCGTGCCGTGAAGGAGGTGTGGTACCCCCGTGACCCGATACTGTGCGTGCATGACACGACGTAGTACAGTCCACTGAACCGCTCCCCGAGGCCCTTCAGCTCCACCACGCTTCCCGCCTTGATGTCGGGATTGCCGATGCATCGCCCCTCGCCGGTGATGAATTCCGTCACGGCCCGGTTCAGTACGGCGCGGGCCATGCCTTCCGCCTCGTCCTTGGTCGGCGCATTCTCGCCGCCCAGAATGCGTGTCGATTGTCCGGCGATCTCTTCCGAAATCTTTCCGCCCGTCTTCTGACCGGCCATCGTGGAAATCGTGTCGCTCGTCCCCGCCTCGCCGGAAACGGCCTCCTTGTCCTTGACGCTCCAGCTCCGCACTTCGACCTTGCTCGTCTGGTTCACCGTGGAGAGCCGCGGGAAAAAATCAACGAGCGTTTCGCCGTATGTGAGCGTCGCGACTGCGCTGCCGTCTTCTTTGGCTTTCTGAAAGAAGAGGGAGCGGTCCTCCACTCGGAGTTCGTAGCGGAGCCTTCGCGCCCGCTCCGCCAGGAACTCCCGGTCCGTCTGGTTGTTCTGCAGCACATACTCGTGTGTGACGTCCGTGGCATCCACCTGTGGTGTAAGCCGCCAATCCTGAGCGATTTGAGCAGCGATGTCGCTGTCCTTCATGTTCCGAAAGGACCGGATCTTTCTCCCGAAGCCTAAGCGGTAGAGACGGTCGTATCCGCTGATCCGGCACACCACGGCGCCGTTGTCGCTATACTCGGGGCTCAGCGCCGTAATCTCGCCCACCATCATCGTATCGAGCGTGGAGCCGTAGCCCATCTTGATTTTGATCTCGCTGCCCGGCTTGAACTGGTCCGAATCGATCACGACAAAACGCTCCTGCTCTCGCTCGCTCGCATGCAACACCAGAGAGAACATGCCCATCGTCTCCGCATCCAGGTCCACATCGATTGCCGAGACGACTACGTGCAACTCCGGCGGGATTCTGCTTCCGCCTGCGTAGATCTCATAATCCGCTATGAGTGTTTCGGTGTCTCGGCCGCCGGTCGTCGGCATAGCTGCATTCCGTTTCTTATGTCAAAGCCGGAATAATGAGCGACGTACCCGCTGACAGAACGCGGGGGTTCGCAATCCGCTCCTTGTTCGCATCCGCGATGACCCGCCACAGCGAGGGGTCTCCGTATTCCCGCGCGGCTATGGCGTTCAGCGTCTCACCGTCCTTCACCACCCTGATCTTCGTCGGGTCTCCCGGCGGATTTCCCCTTGCCTGCTCCGTTGGATAATTGAATTGCTTGAATCCCACGGTCAGCACCGCACGCACAGGGATACCGGAATTCAGAAACAGAGAAAAATTCTGGGTGACTTTTTCCACAATGCCCCGAAAATTGAATCCACCCCAACTGAACAAACACACCGGCGGCACCTTCTTCCCCTTGTACTCCACGGTTGGATCCATGAGCTGCACGATCTCATTGGTGTAGACCCTGACGTCTGTCCCCGCTTCGTAGGTATCGTAAAACAGCTCAATGGAAAAAGATTTGCGGCTGATGCCGACAAATTCGAGCGTCTTTTTCTTTCCCTTCTCTTCCCAGGCTGCGCTCTTTTCAAGACTGTACTTCTCGGGATTGAAGAGGACCTTGACCTGCTTGATCTCCGTATCCTTTTGGGGATCGGGATCACGCACGCTGATGATCGCTTTTTCTAACGCACCCATCGGTCTATACCTCTGCGTTCTTTCTCAGTCTGAAGTTTTCGATCCAGGGCCCGGAATAATGCGCGCGCCGCACCTTCCTGATCGTCGGATGACGATGTGGACGCGGCTGCACTTCCTGCACCAGCTGACGCGGACCGGCCCTCCTCCGCCTTGAGCGGATAGCCACCGCCGTTTCCTCCTGGCAGGGCTGAAAGGGAAATGGCACGTTCGCCGTCGCGTGCCATGCTCCCATCTCTTGGCAGAAAGGACCTTGTCCGCACGGGCTCCAGACTGAGCGGAGCATACGTCTTTCCGGCGCCGCTAAACGGCAAGGCCTGCTGCTCATTCCTCGGTACGCCGCCCACCGTAAATGCGCGCAGGAAGGACGCTTCCGTTATTTCAGCCTCCTGCTCCAGTCCCTTGCGTTGACCCATTGTCGGAAACGGCTCTCCGCCGGTCACCTGGCGCGTATGGACAAGTTCATGGCCCAGAAGCGCCAGTCCCTTCTGCGTGGCCGGATTAAACCTACGCGCCCGAAAATAAATGTCCCTCCCCAAGCTGAACGCATCGGCCCGCAGAGCACGGGCGGCGCGGTCTGCGGGCTCATCGATATGAATGCGAACAGCGCCGAGATCCATATCAGGGAAGAAGGGTTCGAGACGCACGCGCTGAACAATGCCCAGCGCCGTTCCCCGCGATTGCGACACAAGGGACCGCCATGGCTCATCCCTGCTGTCTCCCTGCTCCACAATTGGGCGTCTTCCGGGTTCTTCGGCGGCCATGATCGCAGGGCTTGTGACGGGAAAGGAGACGGGGGGAAACAGGGTGAGCCTCGTTGCAGGCCGATGCTTTCCCGTGGCAGCTCCGTCGGCTGAATGAGAGTCGCGGCCAAGACTTCCCACCTGCCCAAGCCGAACGTGAACCGGGACGAAGGGGAGGAAGCGAGACTGCGGCCAGGCCCGAGTGACGTGAGTCGCCGCGATGAAAGGTACAGCGGATGCCAGCGCGCTCCCCACACCATTCCCCGGTTCGTGATGCTCGCTCCGGCCCTGATCGCCTCTCCTCCCATGGATGGCCGCCCACCTCGCCGGCGCATAGCGTTCCTGAATCAGTCGCGGCCAAGCAGCAGGAGTAGGCATCGCACGTGGATCGTGAGCCGATGCCCGTGGAATCATCGAGGGCGATGATGCGCTGTACGGGGACTTCCCGGACCCTTGCGCATTTTCTCCCTGTAGAAGTCGGGGAGGTTGAATGGTATGGCTTCTCTTCGATGATGAAGTCGGTCCGCTGAACTTCGTCCGCAATAGGAGGAACTCAAGGTCCCCCAGGGCGTCCCACAGTTCATAGCGTACACCTCGCTCAGAGACGCCGAATTTCCCTGAGGCAAAAGAAAGCCCTTTGAACAGCCGGTCTTCGGCCCCCAAAAGGGAAGACAGTCGTCTATGCAGGCGCAACGCCCGGATCGCCGCAAGCAGGAACAGAAGATGGCGTGGATTGTTCAACAACCTGCTCATCGAGTCATGCCCCCCGTACAAACCCGTGGTGCACCAATTCCAGCGTTTCGACCATGACCGTGTTGCCGTCAGATTTGAACTCCGAGCTGCTCCATTTCACGGGAAGGGCGTCGCGGACGTCCCACCTGATCTTGTCGTTACCCGTACCATCCAGCAGAATGATGGAGAGGTTTTTACGCTGCTGCGTCTGTCCGGCAATGACCTTCTGGTTCCAGTCCCAGAGATCGGTGCCGTCGATGAAGCCTCGCTTCAGCGTGATCGTCCCGTACTTGGCTCCCTTCGGCAACTTGTGGGAAAACTCGTTCAGCCCGCCTTCGCGGTGCTCCTCCACCTCGGTTTCCACCTGAAGGCCGGAGCACTCCGTGAATCCTCCGGCGATCACGTTGTCGAACTCGATCCGGAACCGGAACGAAACATAGGGAAATGCGTCGACTGTTCTGTTGGCCATTGGTTACAGCATCCTCATGTTTTCATTCAGCGTTCTGTTCATCCGAGAGATCTCCTCGCACCACTGCCTGCGCTCCCAGTGTTCCATGGCGAGAATTTCCGTCTCACTCCAGTGAAAATGGCTGGCGATATAGGCCGTTTCTTCGTAGAGCTGCTCCAGCGGGTAGCCTACGATGCCCCGAAAGGGACGGCTTCCACCTCAAAAACGCTCTCGCATTTCGGGCACTTTGTCGAGATCTCGCTGCCGCCGTTCTGGTTGATACGCTGGTAGAAGTCTTGTAAATAGGCCACGTCCGCGGAGAACAGGTCCTCGATGACCTTGGGCGTGATCATGTCCACGTCGCCCAGCCGGCTGATCACGCGCGATAGCACGATGATCGCCAGGTAGGCAGGATTCTGCTTCACACGAGGGTCCTTCATAGGCAGAATCTCGTCGGCAGCCGTGGCCAGACGCATGACGCCAGCCCGGTGGAGCGTGCCCTCCTTATCGATGTAGCCCTTGGGCAGCACGAAGTCATATTCCGTCTGTAATGCCATGATACGTTCCTCCGATCTCGCCTTCCGTACGATTTGAACTCATACCAGAACCCCTAACCCCGCAGCAGCCCTTCATGGGTGATCTCCAGGGTCTCGATGGCGATGTCGTTTCCCTTCGCGTTCATGTCCGCCGGGTCGTATTTGCTGGGCCATCCCTTCACGAAGTCCCACTGAACCTTGGGATTGCCCTCTTCATCCAGAATGATGATCGAGCCGTTTTTCCTTGCGTCATCGACCTTCCCGTCGATGATTTTCTTCCGCCAGTCCCAGAGCTCCTTGGAATCGGTGAGGCCCCATTTGAGCGTAATGTTTCCATATTTCGTCAGGCCCGGCTGTTTTCGCATAGAGCCGGTGTCCGTGCCGACCCGGTATTCGACGGGATCTGTCGTGGTATCGGCGATCGCGCATTCCACAAACGCCGCCTGCTCGATGCCATTGATCTGCAATTTGAACCGCGCATTGGTATAGGGATCTCTTCGTGGTGCCATGAACTCCTCCTTTGTGTCTCCCGGTAATGGTTATGTCCGATGATCGCTCTCCTGCGCGGATATATCCTCCCCGCTTCCAGCAAGGGTCACACAACATTCTGCACTCGTCCCCTTGCCGCTTCCCCCTTACTTCTTATTGGCCGGCGTCCGCTGGGTAATGCGGAATATGACGAATTCTGCCGGCTTCACCGGCGCCACGGCGATATCGATGATCAGCTGTCCCGCGTCGCGCACTTCCGGGGGATTGTTCTCGTCGTCGATCTTGACAAAGAACGCTTCCTCCTGCGTAGAACCGAAGAGAGCGCCCGATCTCCACACGTTCGTCAGGAATGCCGTGATGTCACGCTTCACTCGCGCCCAGAGGGACCGGTCGTTGGGTTCGAATACGACCCACTGGCTGCCCTCGTCGATGGATTCTTCGATGAAGAGCAGCAGCCGCCGCACATTGACGTACCGCCATTCGGGGTCAGCCGACAGGGTGCGGGCGCCCCAGACCACGATCCCCGAGCCGGGGAACGACCGAATGACGTTGACGTGATTGGGATTTAGGAGTTCCTGTTCGCCCTTGGTTACGAGACGCTCAATGCCCACGGCGGAGTTGAGGTAGCCATCGATCGTCCCCGCCGGAGCCTTATGCACGCCGCGCAGCACGTCGGTGCTCGAATAGGTTCCCGCAACGGCGCCTGAAGGAGGCACGAACTTGTTGCCGCCCGTGACGGGATCCGTCACCAAGACCCACGGATAATAGAGAGCGCCGTACGACGAATTGAACGCGTTGCCCGCATAGGTTCCCGTGCCCTGTTTAAATGCCAGGACGGATTGCGGGTCTAAGCCTTGGGGCGCATCGGCGACGAAGAAACAGTCTTTGCGATTCTGGCAATAACTGTAGGCTGCGATGATCACTTCACGGTCTCCGGGTCGGTCGGGGATGGCTAGGATATTAATGTCGTCCACAGTGTCGAACGCGTGGAGGCCGTTCTTGGTTGCAGCATCGCCGATAAAATCCATGTCCATTAGCCCGGTGGGAACGGAGACTTTGCTGTCGTTTTTTGGCCTGTTCGATCCCTTCTTCGTGACTTCGATGAACTGTGATCTCCCGTTGATCGTGTTTTCGACGGTGTCCATGATCAGCTCGTCAAAGGTTTCCATCACCGCGTCCTTCACAAGCACGGTGAGTTTAAATTTGCCGGAGCCGGACGTTGCATCCTCTACCGTAACCTTTACTCCGTCCCGGAATGCATTCACGAGCAGGGAGGGACCAGGGGTTGGGGTTGATGAGTCGTTTAGGGTGAGGCCGTCGGCCAGGCCATCGTCGCCACCGACCAAGGTAAAGAAATTGAGAGGAGATGGAGATGATGTCTTTGCGGGTAGATTGCTCGGTACAGGGGTTTTGTTTTCCAAGTTCCTCGTCACGATATTCTCGGAAATGCCGTTGATCTTGCTTCCAACGCTCGCTATTGTCAGATTGTCATAGGACTCCAATTCCGCGGCACCCCGCTTGACCACCAGCTTGAACGTATTCGCATCCGCGCCGTCTTTCACTTCCAGGGAGAGTCCGGGTCCGAGCGCTGTCACGGCGAGAGTCGGAAGCGCCGGAGTGGCCCGATCACTAAGCACGAGCGAGGATGAAGCCGGCGTGAGGGTTGAGGTTCCCGGGTTCACCTTGATGTATTTGGAATTTCCGTTGATCTGTCCAAGCACGTCGCCCTTAGTCAGCTCTTCGAAGGCTTCCACTTCCCGGCCCTTGTACCAAACTGCCAGTCTGAACTTGTTCGTCGGCTCAAGCTTGTCGCCGGCAAGCTTGACCCAGAGCTCGACCCAGAGGTGATCGCTCCAGCTTCCCGGACTGATAGCATCGACCTTCAGGGCTTCAACGGACGCCTTGTCATTCAACGGCACCGTCCCCCTGCCCGCGGTATGGGCCACGGGCGTTTTGGTGTAGTCATAGGAACAAGTCCGAACCACGTAGCAACTCGTCCCCCCCTCGGTGAAAAACTGGTTGACGGCGTAGGCGAGATATCCGGCAGTTATGAATCCGCCGTATGTGTCAACGAACTGCGTCCAGTTCGTGATGAGTTTGGCCTCGCCGATAGGCCCCTTTTCGGCAATTCCGATAAACGCCCCAGTTGCGGTCCCGACGGCCTCGATCGGTTTCGGTCCGGCTATTTCCTCAACATAGACTCCCGGTGCTAAGTATTGCGGCATGACGACCTCCTTGTGTTCCCTGCGCGGACGGGTTTTCTCATCCCACTGTTTTCTGGCGCCCTCTTGGGGCGCGCACTATTACCGTCGCCCTTCTGCTGCGGCTGTCTTTCGATTCAGTTTTCAGCCTTTTTTTTCTCGCTTCGCTTTTCTTCCTTTTCAGCCCCTGTCGCAACTCCTTCCGGTTTGCCCAGCTTCTCGATCTGGGCGAACCCACTCTTCAGCAGCTGCAGCACCTGGGGCGATGTCAGCTCCTCGTCCGACAGGGTGACTGCCCGTCCAGGCAAGAGGTGCATATTTCCACCGCTCTGTTTTTGCACAATCAATGACTGGCTGGAGACGTTCCTCAATGCGTTCATATCCACTCCTCCTTTTTTCGCAATCCGGACTCTTCGCACGATCAGGGACTCAGGATAATGGGCGTCGTCAACAATTTGAGTTCTCCTTCGGCCATCGTCCCGATGACGATTGTTTTGGGTTGAAATGATGGATGACTCACGTTCAACTGGATCGTCGTGCTGCCGCCTATCTTGAGATGCCGCTGATGGTTCACCACGGAGATGTCGTCCTCTTCCAGCGGCCCCCAATAGAGCACGAACCTGCCGTCCGCCTCGGATTCATTCGTCACCGCCCGTCCGGCGACTGAAACTTGAGCCCCTTTGACTGGATTATTTCCCTGGCCGAGAATGACACCCCGCACCAGAGTGCTCGCTGGCGGAAAGGGGTAGAGATAATTCGGCTTCATCGTGACGACCGCGACGGGATTTCTTGAGTCGAGTGTGGGAATGTTTACGCTCGTCTCGTTCGTGAAATAGTATTTATTCTCGACGCGAATGGTCATCTTCGTTTCAGTCACGCCCCTGAACACCTGATACCCACTCGGGTTTTGGAGGGCCATTTTGCCGTTTTCCTTGATGACGACCTTCGTCGCGTCAATAAGTGACGGCTGGCCTGAAAAACCATCGAGCAACCGGACCGCGAACGATAGGCGGGAGGTGGCCTGCTCTGTGATCGTCATTCTGTCCTCTCCTTCATCCCCGATTTCACGGCACCGTGTAATTCAACGACCGCTGAATGACGCGGTCGCCGGACCGCTCGCGGGTCGAATCGATCAGCGCCGTGGACACCTGATAAGTAATGGATAAGCGATACGGCTTGCTGCCGAACATGCTCCAGAGCTTGTTCATATCCTCGAGCGGAATGGGGTGCATCACCACGACGACCTCTTCGAACGTCCTCGCCAGACTTCCCTGGAGTAGCGACCCCCGTATGACCGCGGTATCGTAAAGAATCTGCATGGCCCGGCCCAGGATCTGATGCTCCGTCTCGCGTGACGAGGCGTACGCCGTCAGCACGTAGTAGAGATTGAGGGACAGGGGCGGGTACCGCAGGGAGCCTGTATTCGTTTCCTGCAGGCCCAGGTTTTTCAAGTGCTTGTTTTCGTTGACCTGATAAAGAAAGAGCGAGAGCAGTGGCGATGTGTCGTCCGAGATGTCGGCCGGCGACGCCGCGGTGATACGGTCCTGCGGGAGTAACCCTCCCGTATTGGTTTTGATCAGATTGAGAATCGTATTGGTAATGTCGTCTATGACGGTGTATTCGCTCATATCGCAACATGTTTCTCGACAGAGCCGGCATTCTTAGGAAGTGGAGCCTTCATTATCCCGTGTGATCCGGATGGACATTGTGTTTGCGCTGCTTGCCGCCCCTACTGATCCAAAACGAGCCCTTCCGCAATCAGTTCATTTGAGCGAAAGAGCATACCTACTACACAGGCATTCCTCCCTGGGACAGGCGTCCTTCGGTCGACTGAAACTCGCGTACTAGTTGCCGCGATCGCATGATAAGTAGCCACTCTTAGCCGTCCCCCTCCCCTCGATTGAAAAGCGATTCTGCCCCCTCCGGCTTATTTGTCTCAGTCAGAAACCTCCCAGGCCTTAAGCGACGCTCTGATCTCCTCCAGGGCATTTTGGTTAATGCGGTACAATGCTTTTGACATTGCCATGTCCCGTCTGATCAACCAGCCTTTCGATTCGACTTGCTTGATGGCCATGACCAACATCTCGTCGCTCACCGTTTGACTGATGCCACGAAGCCACCATTCTCGTATTCCCTCTATCGTGTCCATTGCCTCCGGGTGCTGCACCATGTACCGCAGTAGCTGCTGTAGACATTCTTGTTTCACAAGTTCCAGCCAGCATTGGCGAATACATCGTGACACGCATTCATACACGTGTTCCGCAATCCATATGCCAGCATCAGCGCTTTACAAGTTGGCGAAATCGTGAGGCAGGGAAATTGGCAAGTCGACGCTCGCGGCACTCTTGCCGCAGTGACTCATGTTCAAACTATTGAAATATTATGGAGTGCTAGTGCGGCATATGGCCCTCTGCGGTGCGGCATGTTCACCGCGCCATAGAGTAAGGGAGAGCTCTTTTTTTCGAGGAGAAGTTGAGATCGTGCGATTTAGGAGAGGCCTAGGAAGTTGTCGCGATTCAGGTTGTGCTTGCGAAGAAGGCGCTGAAAGGTCCGCCGTTCTTTTCCTGCTGCCTTGGCGGCGTGGGTGATGTTCCCTTGCCAGGCTGTCAAAAGCTTCACGAGGTAGAGCCGTTCAAACGTGCTGCCAGCCTGAGCCTTCGCTTCTCGAAAAATGTGCGGCTCTGAATTTTCTTGGACGGGAGGACCGCCGACATTAATGTCTTGGGGCATCACCACCAAGGATGATGAAAGCAATACTGCTCTCTGAATGGTCCCCTCAAGTTCACGGACATTGCCCGGCCACGCGTAGGCCACAAGCTTGTCCAACGCGCCCGGAATAAGCCCTACTCCTAGTTTTCCGTATTGACGGCCGTACTTATTGAGGAAATGCCGGGCCAACAGCGAAATATCTTCCACTCGATGACGCAGAGGCGGGACCGACAGAGGGGTGACATTCAATCGATAGTACAGATCCTCGCGAAATTGGTGTTCTTGTATTCGCTGTTTCAAATCCACATTGGTTGCAGCAAGCACGCGCACATCGGCCGTCTTTAGTTTTGTCTGGCCTAGAGGTCTGTATTGCTTGTCCTGGAGGAACCGCAGAAGTTTTGCCTGACCAGACAGGCTGAGGGCATCGATTTCATCAAGAAATAGGGTCCCTCCCTCTGCCTCTTCCACCAACCCCGATTGTCGCGTAAACGCACTCGTAAAAGCCCCCTTTGCGTGGCCGAATAACTCACTTTCAAACAGTTGATCCGGCAGCGCTCCACAGTTGATCGGAATAAACGGTTGCCCCGAGCGTGGGCTGTGGTAATGGATTGCTCGAGCGAAGAGTTCTTTCCCCGTTCCTGTTTCACCCAGGATCAAGACTGTCGCTTCGGCCCGCGCCAGCAAGGGGATTTGTTCGAGTTGACGAAGGAAACAAGGACTTTCTCCTATCAACGACTCAATACGAAAGCGGGACTTCCGTGCTTCACCGCTATCCGGGGCAACCTGATTTCCCGGGCAAGAAGGAAGCAAGCGCTCCAGACGAGGGACCATATCCGCTTCTCGCCAAGGACAGAGGACATAATCAGCCACACCCCACTCAAGGGTTTCGGCAATGTCCCGAGAAACCATGGGGCCACAAAAGGCACCAATGAGCTTCGCAGCCTTCCACGCCTGTAGTCTTTCGATAAGATCTTTCCGTGCGACGGGTGCCGGCCCAAACCTGATGACAACCAGATCCGGCTCATAGGGAAATGTGTGCAGGCGATTTAGATACAGGCTGTGCACACGAAGGCGAGGACCTAACGCGCTTGTTTCAAGAATCGATTTGAGGTTGTGACTGCGATCATCGGAACATAGCTGCTCCGAAGATTCCGCCAAGAGAATATTGAACGGGTTCATTCTGATCATCCCCCAGAACACAGAAGCAAGTCTCAGAGACGAAACCGACTCCTCCCAGAGTAGGCCCAGACTGCATCCTGTAGGCAGATTGGGCGTTTGTCATACCAAGATTCACTTGACGACTGCAATACCTTGCGAGAGAAAATAAAGATTCTTAGGTATTTCATCACACTCGACATACTTTCACATTAAATAGTGTACCCTACAAGATACACTGCTGTATCCAAATCAATCCTCCTCGGAGGAATTGCCACTCGCCTTGCCCAGAAATCGAACGACTTGTAACTGTTCAATGCGGAGCGGCACGAAATAGAATGGTTGCCTTGAAAGGCTGGCAAGCAGGGCAGAAAAATGAGCTGCGTTCGCTTTGGAGACGGCGAATTATCCGCCCGCAGCGGTTCGGGCAGGGCTGCCCCTCTTTGCCATAGACGAGATGACGGCTCCTGTATTGGCCTTCCGTGCCATCCGGCGCGAAAAAGTCCTTGACGCTTGAGCCACCACAGGCAATCGCCTCGCGCAGCACTGCCTGCATCGTGTCATAAAGCCGGATCATCGCCGTCTCACGCAGCCTCGCCACCTCGCGGTTCGGATGGAGTCTGGCGCGAAAGAGAATTTCGTTCGCGTAGATATTCCCGATCCCCGCGATGACTTGCTGATGCATCAAGAGCGGCTTCAGCCGTCCCCGCCTGGATTGCAGGAGACGAACGAACTCCTCACGCGGCACTGTGAGAGGATCGACCCCGAAGCGGCGAGCGCGATAGGCATCGAGTCCCGCCCGATCGAGCAAGGACATCCGTCCGAACCGCCGGGGGTTCCAGTAGCGCAGCTCCGACTCCCGTCCCCCTGTAAACAACAAGCGGACATGCACATGCTGCGGATGTCGCGTCTGCGTGGCGTGAAAAAGCAGAAGCCCCGTCATGCCAAGCTCCGCGACGACATATCTACGTTCGCCCTCTTTCCTGAATCCCAGCGCCACACTTTTGCCGTATCGCTCCACATCTTCCAGCATCGCGCCCCGATACCAGGAGAGCGTGGGCAACCCTTCCCGAACGATATCCGCCCGTCCCACCACACAGTCGTTCAACTGTGCGCCGAGAAGATGGGCCCGTATCTGCCTGGCAACGGCTTCTGCTTCTGGCAATTCCGGCATCGAAAGAGATCCTTATACGGGATTACGAACCAGAGGCTGGGTGTGGCGCGGAGCCCTGCTTATCCTTCGCGCGAGCCTCGCGAAGAAGACGAACCTGGGCGATCGTCGCTTCAAGCTTAGGAAGGGGCGTCGCACCGGGGCGTCGCGCCATAACCAACTTCAGGACCTCAGCATAGGCCATGCCTTGCACACAGCAGAGATAGGCCATCACGACCGATACAGACCGACCCATCCCAGCACGGCAGCAGACCATCACCCGATTGCCCGGATGATGTCGCTCAACCCAGCTCACAGCCTGATCCAACAACAGCGGCTCAGCCTCGGCATACTCCGAAAAGGGAACCCTGCCCGATAGCAGCCGTCTGGGCGGCTGTGCCGTAAACTCAGCTGCGACCTGTAGCACCACATTGATCTGTGGTGGTGGCTGACTTATGTCGTTGATATTTCCAACCAGGAGGGTCTCGGTAATAAAATGCATCGTGGCCTCACTATCGACAACGCCTCTGCCAGTTCGAGAAGGAGTCCGAATCTTATCCCGTTGCGATCACTTCCACATGAACGCTATACTAGAATACTGCCGCTGTAGAACCTCGCACAAGGAGCCGACGCAATGCCCAACCTGACCGTTGAAGAAGTCGAAACCAGACTGAAGACCGTCCCCTGCGCCATTTGCAAGGAGTCGAGCTTTGGAGTCGATCGACGGTTCATGCAATCGGATGGTGAATGGCGCGGCGTCTGTAAAAAGTGCCACTACAGCTTCCCCATCTATACAGACATGGAGTTCTACCAGCGCACCCAGCCGGATATTCCCTACCGGCTCAAAGAAATGTCCTGCCCGATCTGCAACCAGCGGGGAGTGAGCCTCAATTTCCGCATCACCATGTCCGTCCGGGAATCCATCTACTTCCTGACCTGTACCTCTTGCCAGCAAACATTCCCGGAGCGCTCATCCCTGGAAGCCTTTGAGTAACTCTCCCTTTCACCCTCATCCTCGTGTATACTCTATCCATGACTGACACACCAAAAACTCCAGCCAAGACCCCGGAATCTCCCGCAGCCGAGAGTGCGCCGAAAACGAGAAAAGAGATCCCGCTCGTATCAGTGCCCAACGACCGCGACATGATCGCCGCGGAGATGGCCGAGATGTTCGACGAAGACCGCGTCTCGCATCGGCACGGGAACTCGGAACCAGAAGCGGATTAACCCCCTTCAGGCTGGCCTGATCAGCTCCACTGTTCCCTCTGCCGGTATCCGTCCCAACGTTGATCCTTCTTTCCGCTTGACCCCGTCGAGCCGAATGATCGCCCCCCGATGACAGACGTCCAATGCTGCATTGGTTGTAGCGGCGGCCCGGTCGAGCCGCCCGATCTCCGACCGGCCCAGCTCGTTGCACAGCCACGCTCTGGTATCGCCCTTCAATTCTCGTAGTTCGCTCACAACCCTGAAGGTCTGAGAACTCCGTGGCACAATAGTACGGCCGTCTGTGCGCAACAGCAGATAGGAAAACTTCAGCGCGTCTTTGATGAATCCCACCTTCCGATCGATTGCAGCAATCGCAGGAGGCGCCTGCCAGGGTCGCTCCTCATGACACCAATCGTCCGGATGGTCTAACGCAGGACAGAGCCCCTCATGCAGGCAAGGGCTATAGACCGTGCAGAGGCCCTGCTTGAGCAAATGATTGCGTACTTGATGCAAGGCTCTGGCCGTCTGCCGCAACGCCGGCTCAACGATCATGATCGTGCCCTGCGGCGCCAAAAACGGCAGAAGCTGGCCGACAACCGCAGCCCGTTCTGCCGGGGGATCGGACGCGGTCGCAAACAATTCATTGAGGCAGTTTGCCATGATAATGAGGTCATAGGGCTCGCCCTTCGCAATCTGCTTGCCGAGATCGCCCTTGAGCGGATGTTCCAGATTACCCCCAACGCATCGAAGGCCCATGCTGGCGATCCCAACCTCCTGGCAATAGGCCTCCCATAGTTTCTTCGTCTCCTGCAATGGAGCCGGCGAGGAATCGGCCGCCAACACCGACAGAGACTTCGCCCGCTCCGGCTTGCGATGCCACAACCAATCCAGCAGGGCCA
>CAYHQK010000012.1:0-32502 GCA_964358535.1 uncultured Nitrospira sp.
ATCCCAACAAGCCAGGGGACGCCTTCACGAGCGATTACAACAAATGCCAGCAAGATGCTGCTCGGGATCCCAAACTGCAGCAGGGCAGTCAGCTCCTCCTCATTAATGCCACGGAACGCTGCATCCAAAAGGAAGGCTGGCGAATGATCGAACGGGAGAAGTAATCTCTCCTTCCCTCCTCGTCGTCGAGAATCCTCCGCACGCACTCATCTACGTCAAGTGTTGATCCGAATCACTCCGGCAGGGGCCGGAGTGATCAGCCATGCCACGCGCCATCCAGAATAGCTCAATAGCTCGCTGATCCAGATGTTACATGGAATTTACAGGGAATTGACCCATCTGGAATTTGCCTTGGGTAAGGTGGAGGCACATGAATAAGCAGAAACCACTCACACCATTCCTGGAGCCGATCATGAAAAACCCTGACGCCTATCTGTTCGTGCTGGCCATCACGCTTTTGCTCGCCGCGCCGATCGTTCGGGCCATCCAGACATTACTGGCCATGCACGCACGAGTCATCGTCCCTCTTCTTCGGATACAGACAGGGCAACACTGCGCCACAATGATCAGATCCGTCCGAAGGATGGATGCCACCATCTGCCCCCATTGCGCATCGCCCTTCGAGCACACCATCGACTTGAACCCAACCACATTCGCACAACCAAGGGAGGCCCTATGATCACAGTCGATCGGCTCATGACCAGCCACATGGTCAATATCGCAACCGGCACCTCAGCTATCGATGCGGCGAAACTTATGAAGAGCCACAAAATCGGAAGTGTGTTCGTGACCAAGCATGACCGCATCGTCGGCATTGTGACGGAGCCGGATATTGTTCGGAAAGTCGTCGGGGTAGACGGGGTGCCCTATGGCATCCCCGTGGAAGACATTATGAGCAGCCCCGTCATCGGTATTGACGGACGCCGGTCTGTGACTGAAGCGGCCGATCTGATGGAACGGCACGGGACACGCCATTTGGCCGTGCTCAAAGAGAACGCGATTGTGGGGATCTTGTCGGTGAGAGACCTGCTGCACCCGGTTTCCATCGATGAGTTTTAAGCATTTGTGGCTTGCGTCACACGATCTGTCACAAGAAAGGGGATTCGTAAACATGGCACTTGACCTCTTCGGCTCACTCTTCGTCATGGGCGTGCAGCTCACGCTCGTACTCGGCGTCATGCTGTTCCTCTTCTCGCTTGGTCGAGATTTCCGGAGTGTTTTCTCGGGGCACAAATAGAACCATGACCCAGATCTCTATGGAACAGACAATGTCGAACGGCTGGCCCAAGCGATTCATCGTCACGCTCACGGACTACGACTTCACACGGGTCTGGGAGGCGGGCACGCGATTCATCCTGAGCCTGCTCACCCTGACGATCCTCCTTGGCTTGGCAGGTGGCGTCGTCAAAACGTTTCTCGACCTGCGGCTGCTCCTTTCCACCGATCTTGAAGTCGCGCTCCGACACATCATTGTCGATGCGCTCACCTTGCTTGCAGTCGTGGAAGTCCTGAGAACGACGCTGACCTACTGTTCAGACGGACGAGTGCGCGTCACCTTTATCGTAGACACTGTGCTCGTCGTCATGCTGACAGAGATCATCTCCCGATGGTTCACAGGCGGGGAATGGCATCAATTCGCCATACTGGGAGGTATTGTCATTACGTTAGGGCTCATGCGCGTCGTGGCCATCCGATATAGCCCCGCGCCGGCGATGTTCACACAGCAGACCAGTCAACCGGGACCATCATGTCCCTAATTTTTCACCAGGAGGTGCCTATGACAGTCAGTTC
This sequence comes from uncultured Nitrospira sp., assembly GCA_964358535.1. Classification (GTDB taxonomy): domain Bacteria; phylum Nitrospirota; class Nitrospiria; order Nitrospirales; family Nitrospiraceae; genus Palsa-1315. The sequence continues at coordinate 1,792 of CAYHQK010000012.1, forward strand.
TCTTCTTGAATCAGCTCCGGAAGTGCATCCTTCACAACGGGAGCGGCCAGATGGCGATGCGCTGACGGCAATCATTCTCGACCATCTCGATGAGCAGGCCGTCATCACATTGGACTCGCTCGTTTGCCTCATGCCTGAGTACAGTTGGAATCAAATCTTCCACCGCGTCGACCAACTGGCCCGATGCAACAAGGTTGTCCTTCGCCGCCACCGATGTGACTACACGCTCTTCTCGACCACGTTCGTGGCCTAATAACTTCCTCCACGCGCCGTTCGCTTCCCTCATATCCGCTCCATAGGCTTTCCGGTAAGCAGGTGCTGATCGGAACAGCAGGGAGCGGCCTCCGTTCGAAATCCGACAGTCTCTCTGCGTAGCTGATCTTCCAGGCAAACTAGCATTTCATGGCCCGGTTGTAGCGCTGGCCTTTTCGATAAGGAGGGACGGCGGCGAAACGATTCGCGGGGCTTGTTGCTGTGCCTGAAGCGAGCGAACGGGCGGGACGGCTATCGCGATAGATTGAAGTGGTGATCGTGGATTTCGATCACGGGACTCTGCAAGAAATCTCTCCGCACAGCGGAGTCTTATTGCCGGCTATCGAGTGATTGGTTGCGGCTGCCCGGCATCTGCCAATTGCACGTTCACCCGTACGACCCCTTCATTGAGCTTCTGATAGGTATAGCCTTCGAAGATCTTGGGTAAGGCGTCGGCCTGCTCCTGCTTGGTGATGAGGGAGAGGGCTGGCACATAGCGTCCTGCTGCGACTTTGACGCCGATCAGTTTCGCCCCCGGCTCGATCACAACGTGATCTCCAACCTCGCTCCTGAATACGAACGACTGCATTCCTACGAAGGTATCGTTGCCAACTTTAGCCGGGCCGTGGACCTGGCATTGATGGGCCAACGAGACTCGCTGCCCGATATAGACGGAGTACTTCTTCCCCTCAACTTCCACTTCGTTCTCAAGCAGCTCATGGCCTCCTTCGAACGTCTCAAGTCCGTGCACGACGACGCCATCCTGCACATTGCTGTTATCGCCAATGAAAATATGTTCTCCTTCGTCCCCGCGAACTGATGCCCCAGGAGCGACAAACACGTGCTCACCGATGACGGTCGAGCCACTGACCGCCCCGAGCGGGTGGATGCGCGCGGTCTTGGCAATGACCGGCACATCGACGTCGGGGTTGAACGTGGTCTTCACATTCGGGGCCACCCAGCCGATCAGCACGATACTTGCGGCCAGCACGTTGAGGCTTACGCTGAGCGCCAACAGTCTCGATCGGGTCATACCTTCTCTTTCTCCCATGCGCTGACGTGAGTTTTCAGAACCGGAGAACGGCAATCCGGCAATGGATGGGCCACTATACCGTCATAGCCTTCGCCTGACAACAACATTGCCCTCCACTGAAGAGGGGGTCTGCGAATAGGCATCTGGCATTCTCCCGCGGTCATCAACCTAATTCCGGAATCAACTGCCAGCGGAGCTTACTGCGGCGTGAGATCCTGCGTTGAGGAGCCAGGCGGGGTGGTGTGGCGAATGATCTTGCCCTCCACGAGGTAGACGACCAGCTCGGCGATGTTGGTCGCATGGTCTGCCATCCGTTCGAGGTATTTGGCGATAAAACTCAGGCGAATGGCGCGCGAAACCGTCTGAGGGTCCTCGATCATGAAGGCCAGCAGCTCACGAAATACTTTTTCCATCAGGTCGTCGACGGAATCGTCGCTTGCGAGCACCCTTCGAGCGAGCGTGGCATCGTCCCTCACAAAGGCATCGATGCTTTCCTTCACCATGATCCGCGCCAGATTCCCCATTCGCGGGATGTCGATGTAGGGCTTGAGCTGCGGCTCCTCGTTCAGCTCAATTGACCGCTCGCAGATATTCTCGGCCAGGTCGCTGATGCGCTCGAGTTCGGTGGCGATTTTCATCGCTGTCGTCACCAGCCGCAAATCTCGTGCGGCAGGTTGATGGAGGGCCAGTAACCGGATGCAGTCTTCGTCGATCTCCACATCCATCGCATTGACTTGATGGTCCCGTTCGATCACCTGGCGGGCCAGCGTCGAATCGCGCGTCACCAATGCGGCGAGGGCCTTGTCGATCTGGTCTTCTGCCAGCCCGGCCATGCGCAAGAGCTTGCTCTTCAAGGTTGTGAGTTCTTCATCGAAATGGCGTTGTGTCATAGGTTCACCCAAATCGTCCGGTGATGTAGTCTTCGGTTTGCTTCTTGAAGGGCGTGGTAAAGAGTTGCTTCGTGAGGCCAAATTCCACCAGTTCGCCGAGGTACATGAAGGCGGTCCAATCGGACACCCGCGCCGCCTGCTGCATATTGTGCGTCACGATCAGGATGGTCACGCGCCGTTTCAAGTCGAGCAACAGTTCCTCAATGCTGGCTGTGGCGATCGGATCGAGCGCCGACGTCGGTTCATCCAGCAACAGCAATTCCGGGTCGGTCGCCAGGGCACGGGCGATACAGAGCCGTTGCTGCTGGCCGCCGGAGAGGGACGTTGCCTGAGCGGGTAACCGATCTTTGACTTCCTCCCACAGGGCTGCGCTCCGCAAGGCCTGTTCGACTTTTTCATCCAGGAGATATCGCTCGGTCGTCCCTCGAACCCGCAAGCCATAGGCGACGTTGTCGTAGATGGACTTGGGGAAGGGGTTTGGCTTTTGAAAGACCATGGCAATCCGCATCCGTACTTCGATGGGATCGACCTCTGGGGCCAGGATATTACGGCTATCAGGATAGAGCAGAATTTCCCCTTCGTAGCGGTTTCCCGCGTAGAGATCGTGCATCCGGTTAAAACAGCGGAGAAAGGTGGATTTCCCACAGCCTGACGGCCCGATCAAGGCCGTGATCTGGTTTTCACCGATGGGGATCGACAGATTCTTCAGCGCCAGCCTGCTGCCATAAGAAAAACTCAAGGCGCGTGTTTCCGCCTTGAGTGACTTGGGCCGATCATGAACGTGGGGCGAGTCTAGGCGGTTCATGCTACCACGTCACCTGCTTCCTCATGCGATATCGCAGATAGATGGCCAGGCCGTTCATCGTGAGGGTCATTCCGACTAAGAGGATGCCGGCCGCCGCTGCGTTGCTGGCGAAGTCCTCGCCGGGCCTCGACACCCATCCGAACATCTGAATGGGCATGACCGTAAACGGTGACAGGAGCCAGTCGAACGAGAGATAGGGTGGTTGCGTCGTGAAGGGAGCAGGCGGCAAAAAGGCGATGAAGGTGAGGGCGCCGATCGTGACGATGGGGGCCGTCTCACCGATGGCCCGGCTCAAGGCCAGGATAATGCCGGTGAGGATACCGGCCGCAGAATAGGGTAGGACGTGATGCGCGACCGTCTGCCACTTGGTGGCGCCCAAGGCGTAGGCAGCCTCGCGAATCTCCACCGGAATCGCGCGAATCGCTTCGCGCGTCGTGACGATCACCACCGGGAGAATCAGCAAGGCCAACGTGAGTCCCGCGACAAGAATGGTCTCACCCAGCCCCAGGATATAGACGAACAGCCCTAGAGCCAGCAGGCCATAGATGATCGATGGCACGCCAGCCAGGTTCGTCACCGTAATTTCGATCAATTCGGTCATCCAGGTTTTGCGCGCGTACTCTTCCAGATAGATCGCCGCCGCGACACCCAGGGGTATACCGACAACCGCCGTGACCAGCATGATCAAGGTCGAACCGACCCAGGCCGGAAGGATGCCGGCTTGTGCGGCATGACGAGAGGGATAGGACATCAGGAATTGCCAGTCGATGCGCGTGACTCCTTCGAACAGGAGCGCACCAAGCAGCAGCACAAGTGTTCCGACTGCGATGATAAGTGAACCAAGCCCCAATATCTTAAACAGGGCCTCGGCGATCTTGCGCCGTGCGATAGAGGGATGCTTCTGTGGAGAGGACTGGGCCGCCATCAGTAGATCTCCCGAAATCGTTTTCGCAGCATATGGCCGAGGATGTTGAAGGCGAAGGTCATCACGGCCAACACCAGCCCTGCCGCAAAAATGCTCTGGTAGCCAATGCTGCCGTGGGGCAGATCGCCGAGCGCCACTTGGACAATGTAGGCGGTAATGGTGGCAGCCGGCTCCAGAGGATTCCAGGTCAGGTTCGGGTTTTGCCCCGCCGCGATCGCCACCACCATGGTTTCGCCGACCGCCCGCGAGATTCCGAGTACATAGGCGGCGACCAGGCCTGAGGTGGCAGCCGGGACCACCACGCGCCAGGCTGTCTGCAGCCGGGTGGCCCCCATCGCATAGGACCCTTCCCGCAAGACCATCGGCACGGCTCGCATCGCATCCTCGCTGAGCGAAATGACGAAGGGCATGATCATGATGCCGATCACGATGCCGGGCCCGAGCATGTTGAATCCTGGTAAATCGGGCCAGAGGTGCTGGAGTCCCGGTGTGACGACGAGCAGCGCGAAATAGCCGTAGACTACGGTCGGAACGGCCCCCAGGAGTTCTAGCGTCGGCTTGATGATTTCCCGCACACGCGACGAAGCGAATTCTGAGAGATAGATTGCTGCCACCGTTCCGAGAGGAATCGCCACGAGGAGCCCGACTCCGCTGGTGACGAGCGTCCCAGCGAGCAGGGGCAGGATCCCATAGTGTGGATCGGCAAAGAGTGGCGTCCAGAGGGTATCGGTGAAGAAGTCGGTGAGCGGCACCGTCTTGAAAAATCCGATCGATTCAGAGAGGAGCACGGCGATAATGGTCACGGTTGCGGCGACGGATGTCAGTGCTGCGACAAACAATCCGCCTTCAATCACCCACTCGCATCGTAGCCGCGCGCGACGGCGCGCAGCCGCTTCGCTTCCTGCGCCTGGGCTCTTGATCGGAATCGTTTTCTGCGCTGCCATCATAGACTGACTCTTCAACAGACTGACCTCTTCATCCCTGTCGCCAGAATCAGGGCCAGAGCGGGAGCTTCATGCGTCTACCGTTTTGGGGGACGACTCATGATTTCTTCAACCGCCAGTCCGACTTCAGGCACACCGCCGAATCCGGTCCCTAGGACGCCTTTCGTGAATCGCTCACGCGCCATGCCATAGGCCTGTTCCGGCAACGGAATATACCGGACTTCTGCGATCAGCTTGGGGCCTTCCGTCAGATAGTAGACGACGAAGTCTTTGACCTCTGTCCGCTTGGCGGCCGCCTCGCTGACATAGATGAAGAGGGGACGTGCAAGAGGCTGGTAGCTACCATTGACGACATTTTCAGCATTGGGGAACACTGGTCCACTTTTCCCGGCAATGGACACCGCTTTCAGCTTCTTCATCTGCGCAGCGTAATAGGCAAAGGGGATGTACCCCAGCGCATTCTTATTGTTCCCGATCCCCTGCACGAGCACGTTATCGTCTTCGCTGGCCGTGTAATCGCCACGGCTAGCCTTGGCCTTTCCCACAATCGCATCGGTAAAATAATCGAAGGTGCCGGAGTCGGAGCCAGCGCCGAAGAGCACGAGCGGCGCGTCAGGCCAGTCTGAGTGGATCTGGTTCCATCTGGTGATTTTGCTCTGCGCGGCCGGTTCCCAGATTTTCTTCAGATCTTCGACCGTCATCGACGTGACCCAGGTATTCTTGGGGCTCACCGCCACAGTCAAGGCGTCGAAAGCGATGGGCAGCTCGTAATAGGCAATGCCATTCTTCTGACAGAGGGCCATTTCTTCTTTGAGGATCGGGCGGGAGGCATCCGCAATGTCCGTTTCGCCCCGGCAGAACTTCTTGAACCCACCACCTGTGCCTGCGATGCCCACGGTCACTCTGATGCGGCCCCGGTTCGCTTTCTGAAATTCTTCCGCCACCGCCTCCGTGAGGGGATAGACCGTACTCGAGCCATCGACTTTAATGAGAGCCGTTTGCTCAGCCTGCGCCAGGGGACTCCCTGATCCGACGACTCCCAGAAACCCGGCCATCGCCATCCCGCACACAAACCGTGTAACCAGCATATGCTCTCCTCCCATCCATCGAAAGCTTTGCGATATATCGTCGTGCCGCTGGTCTTTTGAAATAGTTCATTTCCTCTGGTCGTAAACCTACAGGACGTCCATAGCGGCACCGTCACAGAGGTGCAAACGTAATCAGATCCTATGGCGCCATTCTGTTACGCACCTGCCATGCTGACGACAATCACTGTCTCGAAATCGGAGATTGCAGTTTCATTTCTCGTGCCAATTGAACAAGATCTATGACCACCAAACGGCCAGGATCGATATAAGGCCAAGGCCACCGCTCATCTTCCGGCACCATGGAAGTCGCCGGCACAAACGTGGCGCGAAAGCTCGTTCGGCTAATCGGGAGGAGCGGGTTCTCGACAGGATCGATCTCAGACACGATACTTTGGCTCATGCCTTCAGAGGGCAAAGTGCGATCATTTGCCAGAATCACATACAGGTGCTGGTCGTGGACAAAGAGACCGCCTGACGTGATGGCCAGTCCGACGGTTGAAGTGGAGACCCGCCGGTAAAATGTGACCAGCTCTTCCGGCTTCGCCTCTGCCAACGCCTGACTTAGATGGCGAGCCAGGAATGTCTGTTCATCTTTGGAAAAGGCTGCGACCAGTGACGCTTCTCCAGTGAGGATGGAGGGAACGAACGAACTCCGTGGCTGTATCCTGACCCCGGCGAGAATGTGCCGTAGTTCATCGGGGCTGACCTTGGCCGGATGACTGTGGCCTTTGCCCGCCTTGCTATCTAGCTGAAGACTGATGGCCGTCGCATTGTCCTGATACAGAACGCGCGTGGGCGAAGCAGTGATGCACCCGGCACTGAGCAAAACGACGACTCCTAACGCGCACACCATCCAAGCCTGCATGTTGCTCCCTCCCGTGATGTCGAGTCTATGCATGCCGCACTCGACTCGCCAGTCACACGATAGCAGAATGGAGAGAAGGTTTCAGCGCGCATCGGATTGTGCCGTCACAAGACTGTGCCCCAAGAGTTCAAAATTCTTGGAAATCTGCGCGGCGGTCAATGGATAAAAACTCGCTCGGGCCACGGTCTCCTGCCCTTGACGACTATTCACAAACTTCAAAAATTCCCACACCACAGGATCGAGTTTTTCTTTCTGATTTTTATTCACATATAGATAGAGAGGTCTGGCCAGCGGGTACTGACCATTGGACACGTTCTCAGCCGTCGGCAGGATCGCCGCCCCTTCTGCTTCAGTTGCGAGCGGGACAATTCGGACCATGGAGCTGTGGAATCCCACACCAGCATAGCCGACCGCGAGGGGGTCTTGCGCGATGGCGAGGATCTCCGATGCCGATCCAGGTTGTTCCTGCACGTCGTCATGGAGTTCTCCATCTATTAATGCCACTTGCTTAAAGAATTCGCGGGTCCCGGACTTCTTGTTTCGTCCATACAGATGAATCGGTTGTTGGCTCCATCGATCTTTGAGCCCCACCTGGCCCCAGGTTGTGAGGCGACCTCCCGTACTTCGCTTCAAGGTGGAGCTAAATATGCCGTCGACTTGTTCGAGCGTCAGTCGTTCAACTGGGTTGTCATTGTGCACATAGATGGCCACGGCATCCATCGCGATGGGAATGCCGATCGGTTCATACCCATGGCGGCTGGCAAACCCCTTTCGTTCCTGGTCGGTGAGGGAACGGGACGAAGCCAATAAATCCGAGCTGCTGGCGCCTTGGGTGCCTTTGCCCCCCGACTTGTCCCCGCGGTGTTGGAGGGAAAGGCCCAGCATGAATTCGCGTATGGCCTCGCTGGATCCATGCCCTTCGACACCAAACTTTGTGTTGGGTTGAAATGACTTGAACGCGGCGGCGAGCTTCGCCATGAGAGGCTGCATCGTATCCGACCCGACAATGGTGACTCGACCGCTGATTCCTGGAGCCGGTTGGTACTGTTCCGTGATCGAGTCGTTTCCGGATTGAGCCAGAACGTTGGCCTGTTCTGCCGCAGCCCTCTCGTCCCCCAAACACCATGAGGTGAGAGCGAACGCAAGGGCAAGACACTGTGCTGCACGGGGGGCACGCTGCCGCTGTTGTCTTTCATGTGTCATGATCAATTCCTTTCTTGTCTATCAAAACGATGGGATCAATTAAAGAAGAACTGGGCCTGGAATCGCAACAAGGATGCATCGAATTGATCCTGCGCCTGATTGCGCACCAGCGTCTCGTTGAGGCCGTCCTTTAACAAGAGTTCGGTGACAAACCTCCAGTGGGTATCCGGTTCCCAGACCAGACCGAAGTTCCAGGTTCTCGTTTGGCCGTCTGGTGCGCCGCTGGTCGCTTTGATTCCACCATAATATTCACCGAATCGAACATACGGCGTAAGCTGGCCGACATCCGAGTATTGCCAGGTATAGTACCCTTGCACATAACCGCCTCGAAGCGACGACTCTTCAACAGTGTTATTGCCCGCGTTCCGCTTCGCATTTCGTCCGATCGTGCCCTCGGCAAGCAGCCCCCAGGGTTGCGGCGGGGTCCACAGATAGGCCGTGATGCGCTCATCGTTGGTGTCACAGCCGCCCTCTTTATTTAGAGCATCGTGGCACTTCGCCGCCGAGCTGGTGCTGGTAGGGGATCCGGCACCGGAGACTGAATAGATCCCGCGAAAGGCCATTACGCCGGTTTCCAGGAGTCGCCCGTTCGGCAATTCAAACGGATAGGCCAATCGTACGCCGACATGCTTATTGCCATTCATTTCCTGTTTATTGCGACCTTGGCCGTTGTAGACCATGACGCCGAAGACACCATAGTCACCTGGCCCGTTGTGATAGGCCGCTAATTGGGTAAACCGTTCTTGGGCAATCTTGGGGCTCCAATAGTAAGCAACGCCCAAGTCTCGTTCTCCCGGCGCCCCGCTTTGAATCGATTCATGCCGGTCGAGTTCCTGCCGATTGGTGCTCGAGCGGTAGGTATCGAAGGAGTTCGGCACTCGGTGTTGGCCGAACCGGAGCCGGTGCACCTTGTCTTTTGTCAGGTAGTAGTCACCGTAGGCGTCGATAATTTCCTTATTAAACATATTTTGAGTTGCTTGATCTCCTTCGAAGGCGCCCTGAAGAAAGAATGCTAGCCGTTCTGAAACCTGGCCTTGGAACACGAGGCGGATGCGCCGGAAGTAGAACTCACGCGGATGGTGGGTCGCGTTGCTATCACCCTGAGGAATACTCAATTTGCCGTCGGTGGGTCCAGTGGAGATACGAAACTGGGTGTACCCACTGATCCTGATGCGCTCATACCAGCGAGGGTTACCAGCCATCTGCATCTCCGGCGTCTGCTCGAATACGCGGCGTTCTTCTTCCGCTTTCAGGCGAATCCAGTCATCCTGGGTGATGAGGCCCTTTTCCAACAGGAGACTTTCGAGATTGGTGCTTTCGATGGTGAGGCGCTGACCGGCACCTGCCCGTTGGCTTGTGTCGGCAACAGGGGTGGCGGTCGCACCAGCTTGGGGACCAATGACGCTTGGTTCTGCCGCAACTGCAGCCAGGGTACTGCTGATGCCCAAGATGAGAGCCAGGCACGCGACAGAGGCACGTCGCAAGATGGCACATGAACACATCGTACCTCTATCCTTCGATTGTTGCGGAAGTCGCGAGATCTGCACGCTTCGTCCTCCTTTTTGTATCGTTTTATGCAGGCCAGTGAGCACACAGTGCCGTCACACGGGACTATCCATGATTCGGATAAAGAATCCGTAACGGTAGTGTTACGAAATTGTTAACTTTTCAGGGGAGAATTAACTTTGAGCCAGCGGTTAGGTGAAGATCCCGTGCAAAAACAACCAGCGGGCCGCGAAATAATCACGATGATCTCGTCCGTAGACAATGCGATGAAATCGAGAGATAATCCAACCACTTTCTGCCCAACTAAGGAGTGGTCTTGTGAAAAAAGCGTTGATCAGTGGGATTACGGGCCAGGATGGGTCGTACCTGGCGGAGTTTCTTCTCGGGAAGGGCTACGAAGTCTACGGTATTATTCGACGATCGAGCTCGTTCAATACGGGACGGATCGACCCCATCTATGAGGATCCGCATGTGCCGCATCGACGACTTCATCTGGTGTATGGAGACTTGAACGACGCAAGTTCGCTGAACCACATCATCCGCACGGTCCAGCCAGATGAAATTTACAATCTGGGAGCGCAAAGCCATGTGCGTGTGAGCTTCGATATTCCCGAGTATACCGGCGAAATTACCGGACTCGGAACGATTCGCCTCCTGGAAGCCGTTAGGGAGTCAGGGTTGAAGCCGAAGTTTTATCAAGCCTCCTCCAGCGAGATGTTCGGCAAAGTGCAGGACGTGCCTCAGCGCGAAACCACGCCGTTCTATCCCCGCAGTCCCTATGGAGCGGCCAAGGTCTATTCCTACTGGATTACGGTCAATTATCGGGAGGCCTACGACCTCTTTGCCTGTAACGGCATTCTGTTCAACCATGAGTCGCCCCGGCGCGGCGAGACCTTCGTCACGCGCAAGATCACGAAGGCGGCGGCGCGGATCAAGCTTGGCATTCAAAATGAGCTCTTTCTCGGCAATTTGGACGCGAAGCGGGACTGGGGATTCGCCGGAGACTATGTTCAAGCCATGTGGATGATGCTGCAGACCCCCAAGCCGGAGGACTACGTCATCGCGACAGGAGAAACCCACACGGTGCGCGAGTTCTTGGAGCTGGCGTTCGACCGTCTTCAACTGGATTGGCAGAAACACGTCAAGATCGACAGCAAATACTATCGTCCCACCGAGGTGGATCTCTTGATCGGCGACGCGAGCAAGGCGAAACGGGATTTGGGATGGGAACCGAAAGTCCGCTTTCAAGAGTTAGTGGCGATGATGGTCGATGCGGATCTTGCCATTGAACGTGAACGGCTAGAAGGAACCAGGAAGAGAGGCTGAGGTTGAGGCCAAGGAGTGTTTAGTTCGTTCGAGAATATGCCGGTTTGGCAAAAGGCAATGGAGTTGGCTCAGAAGGTTTTTTCATTAACCGAGGGTCTTCCGAGAAAGGAAGATTACGGGTTGACTTCGCAGGTTAGACGATCTGCCCTCTCGGTTCCCGGGAATCTTGCCGAAGGATTTGGTCGTCAACATACAAAGGACAAACTGAATTTCTATTACGCTTCTTGCGGATCACTAGCTGAAACGAAGAACCACCTCATCTATGGACAGAAGGTAGGGTACTTCAAACAGGGCGAATGCCTTCTTGTAATGAAGCTGACTGGCGAAATCTGGAAGGAACTCAACGCATTGATTCGTTCACTTCGCAGGACTATTCAACCTTAACCTCAACCTTGGCCTTCATATGTCATCTTTTTGGTCTAACACACGAGTCGTCGTTACGGGCGGAGCCGGTTTTCTCGGATCGTTCATTGTGGAGCAACTGCGCGCGAAGGGTTGCCGGGATATCTTCGTCCCCCGCAGCAAGGACTATGATCTCGTGCAGATGGGTGCTGTGAAACAGCTGTATAGCGATCACACCCCTGACATGGTCATCCATCTGGCTGCGCGGGTCGGAGGAATCGGCGCGAACCAAGCCAACCCGGGAAAGTTTTTCTACGACAACCTGATGATGGGCACCCAACTTATCGAAGTCGGGCGCCAGAGGGGACTGAAGAAATTCGTCGCGTTAGGCACCATCTGCGCGTATCCCAAGTTTGCTCCCATCCCATTTAAAGAGGACGACATCTGGAACGGGTACCCAGAAGAGACCAATGCGCCCTACGGTCTCGCCAAGAAGATGATGCTGGTCCAGTCGCAGGCCTATCGAGAACAGTATGGGTTCAATTCCATCGTGTTATTCCCGGTGAACCTCTATGGCCCTCGCGACAACTTTGACCTGGAAACGTCTCACGTCATCCCGGCCTTGCTCCGCAAATGTGTGACGGCAAAGGAAACAGGCCAAGCCACCCTCACCCTGTGGGGGGACGGATCGCCGACTCGCGAGTTTTTATATGTGGAAGATGCAGCGGAAGGCATCCTGCTTGCCGCGGAACATTATGAGGGAAGCCTACCAGTCAACCTGGGGACAGGAGAGGAAGTCACGATCCGCAATCTTGCCACAATGATTGCCGCAGAAGCCGGTTTCACTGGACAGATTGAATGGGACAGGACCAAGCCCAACGGACAGCCTCGACGGTGCTTAGATGTTAGCCGGGCCAAAGAGCTCTTCGGCTTTCAAGCAAAACATCCACTCAAGGAAGGGCTCAAGAAAACCATGGAGTGGTTTGTTGCCAACCGCCAGAATCTTCGACAAGTCACCTTCTAACTTCTCCCATCTTCAGATGCTTAGCGCAGCGTCACTGCGTCGTAGAGCGGTTTCACGGTCGTTATCGGCTCCCACTTGAGGACAGCCAGAGAATCCTCGACATAGATTCTCGATCGCATCCCGTTCAACACAGAGGTCACGCCTGGAGTGCTAGCCAGCACCCACAAGGATTTCCGTGACAGCGGTTCGTTGCGCCGTGCTTCCGGCAGCAGGGGATCGAGGGTCGCCGACAGCAAAGCGGTTCTCGCGCGACTCCGTTCTGTGGCCTCTCTGCGAAGTCCCCCCAACAGGGTCAGTAACTGCGGCACGTAGCGATCGCGCCAGTTATCCCACTGCTCGGCTGCCGTACCGGTCAAGTGTCGGGAGAGGGCCTGCATGACTTGATTCATCTGGGGGGCGATCAATTGCTGTTCGATCTGCTCCCAATGTTCCAGCCCCTGGATGTGAGGCCGTATCCTGGTTAGCTCAGCGGCCCAGGTGAAGAAGTCGGCCGGAGCCATCCCTTGACCCTTATGCTGAAGGGTTGGGGCAATGGACTTGCGATATTCGTCTTCCAGCGCCGCCACGGCCTGGCATTGCCGGTCAAAATCTACCGGCTCGCCTTCAAGCGGGAAATCAGCCAATCGAATGACACCGCTCTTTTTGGTCGGCATGGCATTAAGCGGACGATTGACGAGCACCGCGATCTCTTCCCGCTGCGCCACTGCCAACACCGTTTCCCGTTGCTCCACTCCCGTATTCGGCGTCTGCAGGGCTCCTGACTCATAGAGATTCATGGGACATTGCAGGACCGTGAAATGGTGACGGTCCATGCCTTGTGACGCAGCGGCAGTTTTCGCTGCCTCAGACATACGAGAAAGCGACGTCGCCTCCGCATCTGATGAAATTGCCGTGACCGTATTCGACGACACGCCGTAATGACGGATCCGTCCTGCCGCCACTTGCGATTCGAAAAAGGTGAAGGCCTGTTCAATCCTGCGATAAAAAACATCCCGCGCCGCCACGAGATCTCCACCAGCGTGATGCGCTGCCTCGGACAGAAAGTATTCCGGATTGTGCAGCAAACAGACATCGAGCGCGGCGAGTCCCAGCCGATCCAGGGACAGGGTGAGTTGATCGGCCAGATACTCCGGGTGGAGACAATGCCAGAGGTCCTCGCCATATTTCACCATCTCAGGGTAGGGGCGCCCGGCCTGTTCCCGTGCCTCAGCCTGTTTCAGATTCTGTCCTTGTACATAGCCAATTTTTGAGACGACGATCATTTCGTCGCGAGCCACCTCTCCGCTTTCGATCAACTCGCGCAAGACAGAGCCGACCAATCGCTCGCTGTCTCCGTCCATATAATTCGTCGAGGTATCGATCAGGTTCACCCCTTCTCGTAGCGCTTGCTTGAGGGATTCTCGATGTTCCGGCTCCCTCGTATCGACTCGATAGGTCCCGAACCCCAATCGGGAGGTCGTGAGTCCCGTGCCACCGAACCGGCCATAGCCATGTTCCATATGGCTATGGCCTGACTGACTGAGGATACGCCCAACATATCTGGCCGTTCCTTCAGGACTGGCAGATCCTGGGAGCGCGGTCCCTTGCAAGAGAGGCTGTGGGGTCGCCTGATCCGCTCGCCGCGAGGCAGACAGGAGCGCTGCTGTGACCTCCTGTGGATCTGTGAGGGGCTTCTGACAGGAAAAATTCCGGCAGATATAAAGAGCGGCCTTTCCCTCCACCAAGCCCTTACCGGCCAGCAGGGGATGGCCGGACGGCTGGCCCGTTCCCTCGCTGGAGGCAATCACACGGTGCGGCAAGAACACGTTGCGTACGGCGAGTTGCAAGGCCTTCAACCCTGGATCGCTAGGTGCCCCGACAAAGGCCAATTCAATCGGCCCTTCCGCCAAGAGGTCCACTACGGCAAGGCTCTTGGCAAAAGCTCTAGGATACCGGGCTATCTGGCGGCCGTAGGCGCGAATCCCGCCGACTGCTGCCTCTCGCAGGTCCTGGCGATCGTAGTGGAAGGAGAGCCGGGCGAGGGCTGAGACAGCCACGGAGTTGCCGCTGGGCGTCGCACCGTCAGCCCCCTCACGCGTGCGAATGATCAGCGTTTCATGTCCCTCAGCGGTGGTGAAGAAGCCCCCCTGGTCCTTATCCTGAAAGGAGCCTACCATCGTCTCTCCCAATTGAAGGGCGGCAGTGAGATACCGTTCCTGCCCGCAGGCTTCATAGAGGTCGATCAATCCCTCCGCCAGATAGGCATAGTCTTCCAGAACCCCGTCGAGGTGGGCCCGACCCTGCCGCGAGGTGCGGAGTAGAGTCCCCTCGACAGTCCGATGGACGAGCAAGAGAAAGTCTGCCGCCTTCCTAGCCGCGTCGATGTAGCGGCTAACCCCTAACACACGGCCTGCCTCGGCCATCGCCGAGATCATCATCCCGTTCCAGGCCGTGATGATCTTGTCGTCGAGCGCGGGAGCCACTCGCTGTTGGCGTGCGCGATAGAGAAGGGGACGCACGCGCTGAATCGTCTCGCGCAGTTCATCGATGGTGAGGTCCAATTCCTTGGTCACGGCCTCAATGGGACGCAGCCGATTGGGGATACTGCGATGCTCCCAATTGCCCTCATCGGTAATGTCGTAACAGGCACAGAACCGGCGAGTATCTTCTGCATTCTGCAGAACGGCCTGGATCTCCGCCGGCGTCCAGACAAAAAACTTTCCCTCAACCCCTTCCGAGTCCGCATCCGTCGCGGAATAAAATCCTCCGGCTGGGTCGGTCATCTCTCGGAGAATATAATCGAGCACCTCCGTTGTGACCTGGCGATAGGAAGCCTGCTTGGTGACCTGATAGGCCTCCACATAGGTTTTGGCCAGGAGGGCATTGTCGTAGAGCATCTTCTCGAAATGGGGAGCCAGCCACCGTTCATCGGTGGAGTAGCGCGCGAATCCTCCGCCGATATGGTCGTAGATCCCTCCTGCCGCCATCGCATCCAGCGTCCTGGTGACCATCTGCAGCGTTGTGCTGTTGCCGGTTCGACGGTAACAACGGAGGAGCAAGGACAGGCCTGCTGACGGAGGGAATTTCGGCGCGCTGCCGAATCCTCCATGCTGTGCATCAAAGTCTTTTTGGAATTGCGTCACGGCCTCATCCAGCACAGAGGCGCTGACTGAAACGGGGGAGACAGCCTTGAGTTCCTGCTTCAACCGTTCGGTCAATTGCTGCGCCTGGCTCCTGAGGCCTGTCATATCCGTCTCCCAGGCTTCTGCGATTTTCTTGAGCAGGCTGGGAAAACCTGGCCGCCCCCAGCGATCCTCAGGCGGGAAATAAGTCCCGGCAAAGAAGGGCTCCTGCTCCGGCGTCAGGAAGACCGTCATCGGCCAGCCTCCTTGGCCGCGATTGAGGGTCACCGTGGCCTGCATATAGATCTCGTCGAGGTCGGGGCGTTCTTCTCGATCGACTTTGATACAGACAAAATGCCGGTTCATGAGCGCCGCAATGGCGTCGTTTTCGAACGACTCCCGCTCCATCACATGGCACCAGTGACAAGCGGAATAACCGATCGACAGCAAAATGGGACGGTTCTGTGCTGTGGCAGCCTGCAAGGCTTCCGGTCCCCAGGGGTACCAATCGACGGGATTCGAGGCATGCTGGAGCAGATAGGGACTGGTTTCGTGAATCAGGCGATTCGCCTGGGCTGATTCCGGTGGAGTATGCATGGCTCCACGGTAACATCGGAATCTGAGAGGGGTCAACGAGCAGATAAGGGAAGAGGCCTGCAATCGTGAGATCACAGGCCCCTTCAGAATCGTTCAAGTCAGGCTTGTCTGATCAGACAAACGACGCGTGTCGTGATTACTTGCCCTTCTCGTCCTTCTTCTTCTCGTCCTTCTTATCGCCGAACGTGTCAGCGTGGCCGCCCTTCTTCTCGTCCTTCTTCTCTTTCTTCTCTTCGCCGTACACGAGGACGTGGCCGCCCTTCTTCTCGTCCTTCTTCTCCGCCTTCTTCTCTTCAGCTGCGAAGGAAGGAGCGCTGAACGTCACTGCCACTGCCACTGCCATGATTGCCATCAAGATGCTCTTCATAATATGTCACCCCCTTTAAATGTTAGTGTGAATATTGCTTGCCCTTCAAATAGGGCAAACGGGCGCTACGGTATCGAAAACAGGCCCTATTGTCAACCGCCCATTTCCCACTCTGCACGGGGTGCCGGCACAATTCACTGCCCTTCAGGCCTGAGACCAGGCTGTGCTACAATGCGCACCCTGGAGAGAAGCTGGCTCATATGGCATTTTCACAAAGCAAATACATCAAGTTCCAGAGCGGAATGAGACGACGGATCGATTCCTTGCGCCCAAAAGCCGAGGAAAGTCTGGAGCTCGCCGTCGATACGATGATGCAGGAACGGGTCGACAGCTTCTTCCGCGTCGAAGAGGGGCTGGAGGAAATCATCAAGTCTCTGGTCCAGATCGAAGAGGAGCTGGGGGAGATCCGCGATCTCTCTGGCGCCATGCGCCTGGAATCCCGCCTCGAATTTGTCGAAGACCGATGGGACGACTTCGACAGCGAGATTCGCGAGCGCCCCCGTCGCCGGCGCAAGAAAATCAGTTTGGCCGATATGCTGAAAGCCGCAAGCGGGGGAGGCGGCGATCTCGCGCAAGGAGCGAGCGGCATCAACAACGCCATGGACGCCTATGCCGCAATGGGCGTGGAATTCGGCAGTTCGCTTGCCGAGGTCACCGCGTCGTTCCGTCACAAGGCCAAGCAGCTCCATCCTGATTCGAATAACGGCGACCGCAGCGCTGAACCGGAATTACGCCGCATGCTGGAAGCCTACCAGTTTTTGAAAGAATACTTGAGCCTCAGCAATGTGGAGCCTCCGAGATCCCCGGACCATACTTACAATCCAACCGAATGAGAGACCTGTGACACCCAAACCACCGATGCAGTATGTAACCGACCAGTCGGCCCTTGAAACCCTGTGCCAGACGCTGCGGCAGAGCTCGCGGCTGGCCCTGGATACGGAGTTCGTTGGAGAAGACACCTTTGTCCCGCGACTCGAACTGATTCAAGTCGCCACCGCCAGCACCGCTGCGGTCATCGACTTTCCCGCCGTCCAGGCCAGCGGATCGCTCGACGCCTTCTGGGAGCTCATCTGCGATACCAAGATCGAAAAGATCGTCCATGCCGGGCGACAGGACCTCGATCTCTTTGCCACCCATGCGGGGCAGGTCCCGAAGCCCTTCTTCGATACGCAGATCGCCGCAGCGATGGTCGGGTACGGCGCTCAAGTGGCCTATGCGAACTTGGTCCAGCGACTCCATGGCACCAAGTTGGCCAAAGCCCATACGTTCACGAACTGGAGTGCGCGCCCCCTCTCGGACGACCAGATTTCCTATGCCTTGGAGGATGTCGAATTTCTCCTCTCGATCCATACGCATCTGCAGGATCGCTTGAGCTCGCTTGGCCGGCTGGAATGGGTCGGTGAGGAATTTGCGCGGTTGGAAACGGCGGTGGGAGAAAAGAGCCGGGAACCCCAAGAACGCTACCAGCGCATTCGCGGGTGGGACACGCTCAAGCCAAAAGGGGCGGCAGTGCTTCGGGAATTGGCTGCCTGGCGAGAAGCGGAAGCCAGACGGAGGAACGTGCCTCGCGGACGGGTCATGCGAGACGAAGTGCTCCTCCAACTCGCGCGCCATCCTCCCAAATCGGTCAGTGAGCTCCGTGGACTCCGCGGCGTCCATTCCTCGGAGGTGGACCGCCATGGAGAGCAACTGTTGGGCACCATCACCTCGGCATTGGCGCTTCCACCGACCGCCTGGCCGGAAATCCCTCGCGAACGGAAGCCGGACCCTGAATCGACCGGCATCGTCGAGCTCTTGCAAGCCGTGCTGAAGGCCCGGGCAGCAGAGGAGGGGATTGCCCCCACCATGCTCGCCACCAGCTCCGACCTCCAAACGCTCGTGGAGGCGAAGCAGAATCGGGCAACCCTCGATGTGCCCATCCTCCGTGGCTGGCGACGGCAACTGGCAGGAGATCTGCTGCTCAAAGTCTTGGATGGAGCGGTCACTATTACGGTCGACCGAACCTCCGGTGCCCTCAGGATGGCGCAGGAAGATCTCTCGAAGGCTGCGAGCTGACGAGTTGTTACAGCAATTCTTTGACCGACTCAGCCGGCCTGGCCAGGATCACCTGCTTGCCCTTTGCGACAATCGGACGTTGAATGAGGTCCGGGTGGGCAATCATCACATCGAGCCATTCATCATCCGACAGGTTCTTTTTGGCTAAACCGAGCTCCTTATAGATGTCTTCTTTGGTTCTCAGTATATCTTTTGGTGAGAGCCCCGCCTTCTTCAAGAGGCCCTTGAGCTGGGCCTTGGTGAAGGGCTGTTCGTAGTAGTTGACGGCCGTGAAGGGTTGGCCGCTTTCCTTTAACAACTGCACCGCCTGACGGCAGGTGCTACAGGTCGGTTTTTGATAAATCGTCACCTCGGCCATGTTCACACTCCTTGTCTCAGCGTCCTGCCTGCCTTGACGCCATTTTTACCCCTGTGATACATCATCCTGACTCTATTCACGTGAACGCCCATTTATGCTGACACCCATCTTCGGAACGAGCTCCACCGGCCAATTCTCCTGCGCCACGGACAGCCAACATACCTTACGAGACCTCCGCACGAAACGGAAAGGACAGCCGGTGTTCGTCCTCGGGCATGTCTTGGCGAGAAAAGGCCAGGAAGGGATCTTCGAGGTCTTTAACGATCGCCTGGCACTCGTCAAGTTCTCAGATGGTGGCGCAATCGGCTATGACCCGCTGGAACTGCTCTTGCCCACTGACATCGATGACAAGGGAGTTGCCTACTTCGAAATTCGCCCCTGCCGGCAATGCGAACAACTCTTTCCCCTCACTGCCGACGAATGTGATGCGCCAGAAGAGCCTACTGCTTGCCCGGAATGCCGGCAGGCCTGACAGGATGCTGAAAAAGTCCGCCAGCGTCGTTCTCGCTTCGTTCAGACCCTCAACGTACCCCGAGGGTACGCCTCGGGCCTTCACTCGCTGCGGCCTTGCTGGACGGCTTTTTTGAGCATCCTGCATAGGTGTGTTGCACGTATCCTAAACGTGCCGGCCATTGAAATTCTGCTGGGTCGAAATGGTTTTTCCGCAGCCTGCTAGCTTCCTCGGCTAATCGACCATCGGCGCGATCTCAAGCGCTTTCTTAATCAAACAATCGCCGGCAATAGACTGCAGCGACATGGGCAACATGCTGGCGTCGATCACGTGCACCGTGACCACCTGAAAGCCTTCAGCGACTTTATAGCCTTCAAGCTTCATGGCATGGCAAATTTCGAGTTTTTTCCAAATCAGATTATTCAGAATCGTGTCCGACGCAAGGAGCTTCATGTCTGACACTGCGTCATTCACCGAAACCTTTGCCGCCACCCGCGCCTTATCTTTCGGCGCCTCGCTCACGACAGCAAAACCGAGGATCTCGCCGTCTGCCTGAGCCGGGGAGGCTGACCCCATCGCGATGAAGCTGAACAGCAACAGCAGAAGGGACATAGGCGTTTCTCCGATTCCCAGGCCGCGGACGATGTCAGTATGCCAACCGACCAGAGTCATTTCAAGATCTTGCTCGCTCGAGCATGATAGACTTTCCCGACTCTTCCTGTATCCTACCACTGAGGTAAAGGAGCGCGATCATGCCACAGGATTTCATGCCGGGGCTCGCCGGCGTTCCGGCAGCCAAATCCGCCATCAGCGACGTGGACGGGCAGCGCGGCCTGCTGGAATATCGCGGCATCCGAGTGGAAGAGCTGTGCCTGCGATCCTCCTATCTCGAAACCGCCTATCTGTTGCTGTTCGGGCATCTGCCCACACAACCGCAGCTCGCGCGATGGCACGAAGACATCGTCCATCACCGCCGCATCAAGTTCAAAATCGTTGATTTCCTGAAATGCCTGCCGGAGCAGGGCCATCCCATGGACGCCTTGCAAGCGTCGGTTGCAGCCCTGGGCATGTTTTATCCTGGCCGGAATGTGCAGGACATCGAGAATAACTATTGGTCTGCCGTCCGCCTCGTGGCCAAACTGCCCACCCTCGTCGCAGCCTGGGCGCGTCTGCGGCAGGGGAACGAATACATTCCACCGCGCGACGATCTCGGGTTTTCAGAAAACTTTCTCTACATGCTGACCGAGGCAGAGCCCCGTCCCTTGTGGGCCGATCTGTTTGACGACTGCCTGATTCTCCATGCCGAACATACGATGAATGCCTCAACCTTCACCGGCATGGTCACAGCTTCGACGCTGGCCGATCCCTATACGGTCGTCGCCTCTTCCATCGGGGCCTTGAAAGGCCCGCTGCATGGCGGAGCCAATGAGGAAGTCGTGCAGATGCTGAAGGAGATCGGTCAGCCAGGAAAGGCCCGTTCGTACCTTGAAGAACAGATCCGCACGAAACAGAGGCTGATGGGCTTCGGTCACCGGGTCTACAAGGTCAAGGATCCCCGCGCAACGGTCTTGCAAGGTCTCTGCGAACAACTCTTCAAGGAGTCCGGCAGTTCCCCCCTCTACGAAGTCGCCCTTGAGGTCGAGAAGATCGCGACAGAGTTGTTACAGGGAAAGGGAATTTATCCCAACGTCGATTTCTACTCCGGAATCATCTACGACAAGATGGGCATCGAAACCGATCTCTTCACGCCACTCTTCGCAATGGCCCGGGTCTCCGGGTGGCTGGCCCATTGGCTGGAGCAATTGCGCGAAAACAAACTGTTCCGTCCTGACCAGATTTACTCCGGCGAACATGGCCAGTCCTACGTGCCGATCGAACAGCGCCAATAGCCCCCTTGACTCCGCCGCAGCCGGAATTATCTTTTTGATCAGACAGGCGAATCGGTGCGCGCCGCACATACGCTACGTAAAACAATGACCGGGAATGAGAAGGAGGTCTGCCCCATGACACTCGTACGGTGGGATCCGTTTCGTGACCTTGAAGATGTATCGGATCGGTTAAATTGGATGTTTCGACGTCCGGCTCTGCCTCGGACGAATGGCGCGAACAAAGAGACCATGATCGTGGCCGACTGGGTGCCTTCCGTAGACGTCAGCGAAACGGAAGGGGAGTACCAGATCAAAGCGGAAATCCCTGACGTGAAAAAAGAGGATGTGAAGGTGACGGTGGAAGACGGAGTCCTCACGATCCAGGGTGAGCGCAAACAGGAGAAGGAAGAGAAGGGCAGAAAGTATCATCGGGTGGAACGCTCCTACGGCAGCTTCATCAGAAGTTTCACCTTGCCCGATCTCGTGGATGAGGAAAAGGTGAGGGCAGAATTCAAGGATGGAGTGCTGAATCTTCAGCTGCCCAAGTCCGTGAAGACAAAACCGAAAGCGATTGAGGTTACGGTCGGTTAATCAAGAACGACCTCATCCGGTTTGAACAGAGGCCCGTTCCGGCGGGCCTCTTCTTTTTCCCGCTGCCTTCACCATTCCCACAGACAACTGCAAAAATCGATGCATACAAAACGCCCCAAGGATGCTCAAAAGGACCGTCAGCAAGGCCGCAGACGATGAAAACACCGGAGGCGTAGCCCCTGGCTACGTTGAGGATGCTTGCGAGGCGAGAACGCAGCTGACGGACTTTTTCAGCATCCGCTCGATCAGCCAACACTCTTGTGTAAGCAGGCTGCCAACGTTTATTATGGCGCCCGCGACAGCTAGCACTCTTACACCGGAGTAGTATCCATGAAGAAGACCAGGACTCAGTCAGCCCCTGCGACCAGAATAGAACGAGATACCATGGGCGAGCTGGCCGTGCCGACCACAGCCTATTATGGTGTGCAGACTGCCCGCGCCATCGAAAACTTCCCCATCAGCTCCTTGCGATTCCCCCGCGCCATGATCCGGGCGATGGGGATGATCAAACGGGCCGCCGCGACCGTCAACCAGTCCCTTGGCCTCCTCGGTAGGAAACCAGCCGACGCGATCACCAAGGCCGCGACCGAAGTGGTCGAGGGCCAGCTCGACGCCGAGTTCCCCGTGGACATTTTCCAAACCGGCTCCGGCACCTCGACGAACATGAACACCAACGAGGTAATTTCAAACCGCGCGACCGAACTGTTGGGCGGAGCGCGCGGCAGCAAGCTGGTGCATCCCAACGACCACGTCAATCTGGGCCAGTCCAGCAACGATGTCATTCCTACGGCGATTCATATCGCCGCCGGGGAGATGATGGAGCGGCAGCTCATTCCAGCCCTCACCTGCTTACACAAGGCGCTGGCCCGCAAAGCCAAGGAGTTCGACAAGATCGTCAAGATCGGCCGCACCCATTTGCAGGATGCGACGCCGGTGCGCTTAGGTCAGGAATTCGGCGGCTATGCCAGACAGGTCGAATTAAGCATTCAACGGGTCCGGCGCGCGCAAGACGCCCTCAGCGAAGTCGCGCTCGGCGGCACCGCGGTCGGCACAGGGCTCAATTGCCATCCGAAGTTTGCATCCAAGGTCATGGCCATCATTTCAAAAGAAACCGGCTGTACCTTCAAGGAAGCGAAGAACCACTTTGAAGCGCAGTCCGCTCAGGATTCCTTGGTCGAGGCGAGCGGGGAGTTGAAGACCATTGCCGTGAGCCTCATGAAGATCGCCAACGACATTCGCTGGCTCGGTTCAGGTCCCCGCTGCGGGCTCGGGGAGATCAATTTGCCGGAAACACAGCCTGGCTCGTCCATCATGCCGGGCAAAGTCAACCCGGTCATTGCCGAATCAGTCACGATGGTCTGCGCCCAGGTGATCGGGAACGATGTGACAGTCACAGTGGGAGGGCAGGCGGCCAACTTCGAACTGATCGTCATGTTGCCGGTCATGGCCTACAATCTCTTGCAATCCATCGAGCTCCTCTCAACCGCGTCGACCAATTTCGCGGTCAAGTGTATCGACGGAATTAAAGCCAATGAAGAACGGTGCAAGAGCTTGATCGAGGAAAGTCTGGCCATGTGCACGGCTCTGGCTCCGGAAATCGGCTACGAAGCGGCCGCGAAACTGGCCAAGGATGCCTACAAGTCCGGCAAGACCGTGCGCCAGATGGCCAAGGAACAAAAGGTCCTCTCGGAGAAGCGGCTCACCCAACTGCTCGACCCCTGGCGCATGACTGAACCGGGCGGGCCGGTTGGCAGTGCGGGCGGGTAACCCGAGCTTTGACAGCCCAAAAGTCCCTATGCTAACGTCCGCGGAACTGTTGAGGTTCTCCTCATTTCTCTGTTCACTTTATCTAGGAAACAACGCATGAGCGCAACGAACTCGCAGGTGATTATTGTGGTCGGCGCCGGGCCGGCCGGTATGGCCGTCGCCAGCAGCCTGGTGAAGGCAGGCCATGAGGTGATCGTTCTGAATCGGGACATCAAATTCGGCGGACTAGCTGAATATGGGATTTTCCCCGCGAAGCTGAAATTGCGCGGCGGATTGAAAAAACAATATTGGGAACTGCTCCAGCAGCCCACTGTCCATTACTTCGGCAATGTCACGATTGGAAACGGCAAAGACATCACGGTGGAAGACCTCCGCGGACTCGGCGCAACTGCCATTGTCTTTTCAACTGGAGCGCAGGGGACCAAAAGCATCGGCGTTGAGGGAGACTCTGCCCAGGGCGTCTTCCATGCAAAAGATGTCGTCTTCCATTTCAACCGGCTGCCAGGCTACGGCGATCGGCCCTTTGAAATGGGCAACCATGTCGGCATCATCGGCGTGGGCGACGTGATGGTCGATATCGCCCGGTGGCTGATCAATTACAAAAAGGTCGAGCGGGTCACCGCGATCGCGCGCCGCGGTCCCGTCGAACGGAAATACAATCCGAAAGAAATCCGCTCGGTCTGTTCCAATATGGACATGGAGGGGATCGCGACAGAATTTGTCCGGATCAAGGATCGCCTCGCGGCTGTCGGGCAGAACGCTGACGACGTGCAGAAAGGCTTCACGGACGAATTTGCCAAATGCGAACCGAAAGTCAGCGACACAAAGATGGGCTTCCGGTTTCTCGCTTCGCCGAAACGCATTCTCGTCGACGAACACAATCGGGTGCGCGGCCTTGAATTGGAAGAGAACAAGCTTGAGCCCAAAGGGGACGATACGGCAGCGGTCGGACTCAAACAGTCCTACGAATTCGTCTGCGACAGCGTGGTCTTCGCCGTCGGAGATAAAGTCGATGCCGCCTTGGGCCTTCCCTACAAAAATGGCGTGTTTGTCACGAACCCTAACAAGACCGGCAACGACCCGGACGACGCACTCTTCCAGGCTTACGACGAAACGACCGGCCAAGTCATCGACGGCGTCTTTCTCGCCGGCTGGGCACGCAAAGCCAGCGAAGGCTTAGTCGGCATTGCCAAACGGGACGGGGATTGGTGCGCGGAAGTCGTCAGCCGCTACCTTGCGACGAAGGCACCGGTCAACGCAAAAATCGTCCTCGACAAGCTCATCGCAGTCCTCAAAAACCACAAGAGCCACCCGGTCGATGTGAAGGGGCTCCGCGTGCTTGAATCGATCGAGAAACAGCACCAGAGTGAGACCGACTGTATCGGGGAGTTCAAGTATGCAAGCAACCGGGAAATGATCGAACTGATTGAGAAGGGGAACGCTAGGAACTAGGGCAGTCGGCCGAACGGTTACCCGTCCCCCCACTTGAGTTTCTCTCGCAGGACTTCATAGTAACCGCTTTCCGGAAAACGGATGAGTCTCGTCCGGTATTCGGACATCTTGATTTCAACCGTATCTCCCTGAATCATCGCCACCCCGACCTGACCATCCAGCGTCGCCATCGCGCCATCGTCCTTACTGGTGAGCGTCACCTCGATTTCGGCCGTAGCCGGGACGATCAGTGGGCGGTGGGTCAACGTATGAGGACAGATCGGCGTCACCATCAGCGATTGCACGGCCGGATTGATAATGGGTCCGCCGGCTGAAAGGGAATAGGCGGTCGATCCGGTCGGTGTCGTGACAATCACTCCATCGCCACGCAGATTGGTGACGAACTGTCCTTGAATAGAAATCCGCAACTCGATCATCCGGGCCAGCGTCCCCTTACTGATCACGACATCGTTCAACACCACGCCTCGCGCGACGGTTTCGCCATGTCGGTGGACATGCGTCTGAAGCATGAGCCGCTCATCGAGCACGAAGTCATTAGCAAACACCCGCTCAAGCGAGGGATACAAGTTTTCCAGTCGGACCTCGGTCAAAAATCCTAATCCCCCAAGGTTGACGCCCAGGATGGGAATGCTTCGTTCTCCAGCAAGTCTGGCCGCGTTCAGCATCGTCCCATCACCGCCCAGAACCAGCAGCACGTCCGCTTTGCTCGCCAACTGGGTTTTCTGAACGCCCCCCTGCTCGCCCAGCAAGGCCGCCGACGTCGTGTCCAAGATGACATTAATACTTCGAGCCCTGAGCCATGCGACCACATCCTGCAGAGTGTTTTTAATTTCGGGGAACTTCGGCTTGGTCAGAATTCCGATACTTTTGTTCTTCATAGAGCAAAACCAGTCGTGGGGCTATTAAGATAGCAGTGAAAAAGTCCGAGATTGTATCGGGAGCATTCTTTTGAAGTCAACGAACGAGAGAGGGATCGTCTGACTCGCAGCTGGTGTCATCTCAGTGGCTTTTTATCAGGCGGTGCGATTCCCTCGCAGCCTTGACACCTAAAATCCTTCTGGTTAGAATTAGACCAGATTTTTCGATAGGTTTGCACACCGTTACCTGGTAATTAGGCCCACCTAAAAGGAGGCAGGATGTTCGAACGATTCACGGACAAGGGTCGGAAGATCATCATCCTGGCGCGGGAAGAGGCAGAGCGTCATCAGAACGACTACCTCGGCACCGAGCATCTCGTCTTGGCTATCCTCCGTGAGTCAGACGGAATCGCCCTGATGATCTTGAAGAAGATGGGACTCTCGACCGAACAAATCCGTTTGGAGATTGAACGGAATTTGCCGGGTGGGGGAACCACGATGACCTTTGGGGAAATCCCCTTCAGCCCCCGGGTGAAAAAAGTCATCGAGTACGGGGTCGAAGAAGCCCGTCTGCTCGGACACAATCATATCGGCAGCGAACACCTCTTATTGGGGCTGCTTCGGGAAGAAGAGGGGATCGGCGGAAAGATCCTGCGCAGCTTAGGCGCGAATCTTCTGACCGCCAGACAATTGACTGTCACCTTCTTACGGAAGTCCGCTCCACGTGAGCGCGACCGGAAGAGCAACACTCCCGCGCTCGACGAGTTCGGCCGTGACCTGACCCAGCTGGCCCAGGAAGGGCATCTGGATCCCGTCATCGGACGCGCCGACGAAATCGAACGGGTCTTGCAGATCCTCAGCCGCCGTTCAAAAAACAATCCTGTGCTCATCGGGGAAGCCGGCGTCGGCAAGACTGCCATCGTGGAAGGTCTCGCCCAGCGGATCGTCCAATCGGAAGTGCCGGACAACCTGCTTTCACGCCGCGTCATTGCCCTCGACCTCGGAGCATTGGTGGCAGGGACGAAATATCGCGGCCAATTCGAAGAGCGGCTGAAAGTCGTGATGAAGGAAATCGTCCAGGCTGGGAACATCATCATCTTCATCGACGAACTGCATACCTTAGTCGGAGCAGGGGCGGCGGAAGGATCGATCGATGCTTCCAACATGCTCAAGCCCGCTTTGTCGCGCGGCGAAATTCAGTGCATCGGCGCTACGACGCTGGATGAATATCGCAAGCACATTGAAAAAGACGGAGCCCTCAAACGCCGGTTCCAACCGATTCACGTCCAGCCGCCGAGCATCGACGAAACGGTGCAGATCATCAGAGGGCTGCGCGACCGGTACGAGGAGCATCATGGCGTCGAGATTTCAGAGGAAGCCATTCTCGAAGCGGTCAAACTGTCCGATCGCTACATCAGCGACCGGTTCCTCCCGGACAAGGCGATCGATTTGATCGACGAGACCGGGTCGCGGGCGAAGTTACAGACCTATGCCTTGCCCTCGGAGCTGAAGGCGATGGAGCAAGAGCTGAAGAAAGTGTCTCGCGAAAAGGAGCTGGCCATCTCGATGCAGAACTTCGAGGAAGCGGTCCGCCATCGCGAGGAAGAGGAACGGTTGCGCAAACTCCTCGACGAATCCAAGCGCGAGTGGAAGAAGAATCAGGAAAAGAACAAGCCGACGATCGGCAAAGAAGACGTGGCCTATGTCGTCTCAAAGATGACGGGCATTCCGCTCTTCAAGCTCGAAGAAGAAGAATCGAACAAGCTCCTGCGCATGGAGGAATTCCTCCACAAGCGCGTGGTCGGCCAGAACGAAGCGATCTCAGCCGTGGCCCGGGCCATCAGGCGGTCACGCGCTGGTCTGAAGGAAGCGCGGAAGCCCATCGGCTCCTTCATTTTCCTGGGACCCACCGGAGTCGGGAAAACCGAGCTGGCGCGGGCGCTGGCCGAGTTCCTCTTCAATAGTGAAGATTCGCTCATCCGGATCGATATGTCCGAATATCAAGAGAAGTTCACCAGCTCGCGACTCTTCGGCGCTCCGCCGGGATACGTGGGCTATGAAGAGGGCGGTCAATTGACGGAACGGGTCCGGCGCCGGCCCTATTCCGTGGTCCTCTTCGACGAAATCGAAAAGGCCCATCCCGACGTGTTCAACATCCTCTTACAGGTTTTGGACGACGGAGTGCTGACCGACAGCCTCGGACGCAAGGTCGATTTCAAGAATTGCGTTATCATCATGACATCCAACATCGGGACCAAGATGATCCAGAAGGGTGTCTCGCTCGGCTTCCAGAACACGGAAGGCGATCAGGCGCGCCACAAGAAGGAAGAAGTCCTGAGCGAATTGCGCCGCTCGTTCAGTCCGGAGTTCCTGAACCGGATCGACGAAGTTGTGGTCTTCCATCAGTTGGACAAAGTGCATCTCTCCAACATTCTCGATATCCTCTTGAGCGAACTCAATCTTCGTCTCATGGAGAAGGGTGTGGAGCTCGAGGTCGAAGACGACGTCAAACAGTGGTTGATCAAAGAAGGCTACGAACCGCTCTACGGAGCCAGACCGATGCGCCGGACGATTCAGCGCGCGCTCGGCGATCCTCTCTCCGAAGAGATGATCAAGGGCCGGTTCAAGGATTGCCGAAAGATCCGCGTGGTGCTGCGCGACGGTGCGCCAGCATTCGTCGAGCAAGAGGCCATGGCCGGAGTCTAAGGCCTGTCCCTGCGCGACTCATTGCAGAGATGAACGACACGACCCTTGTGGTATACGCCACAAGGGTCGTGTTATTTTAGTATAGTGAGAGCGGTTAACTTTTGTGACTTTGTCGACGAACAGGCAGCCAGGCTTCATGACTATGCTCGCACCACGCCCCACTTCAGCCTGGACGCCTGGCCCCATCCTAGGGATTGAAACGTCGTGCGATGAAACGGCCGCCTCGGTGCTGGCAACGGACGGCTCCGTCCTCTCGAACATTATTACGTCGCAACATGCTGTGCATCAGCGCTTCGGCGGCGTCGTGCCCGAGCTCGCCTCCCGTGCCCATATCGAATCGGTCGAACAAGTCTCAAGTGAGGCGCTGCAGCAAGCAGGTCTCTCCTGGACGGATCTTTCGGGCATTGCCGTCACCCAGGGACCGGGTCTGGCCGGTGCGCTCCTCGTGGGAGTCAACTATGCCAAAGCCCTGGCCTATGCCTTGAACATCCCGATGGCCGGCGTGAGCCACCTGGAAGGCCATATCGCCTCCGCCTGGCTGCAGGACCCGGCCTTCCCGCTACCCTGCGTCGTTCTCGTGGTGTCGGGAGGCCATACTCACCTCTACCTCAAAGACCCTCGCGGCCACTGCCGGCTCCTGGGCGCAACCAAAGACGATGCGGCAGGGGAGGCCTTTGACAAAGGCGCGCAGATGCTGGGACTGGAATATCCTGGAGGGCCCGCCATCGATCGCTTGGCTCGACAGGGAAATCCGCACGCCATTGCCTTCCCGCGATCCCAGCTCAAGAAGGGGAGTCTCGACTTTAGTTTCAGTGGTGTGAAGACATCTTTGCTCTATACAGTTCAAGCGATGCCTGAGCAATCTCGTCTGGTAAAATCTGCTGATCTCGCGGCCGGCTATCAGGAAGCCATCGTCACCATCCTGGTCGAAAAGGCCTTTGCCGCCGTCCAGGCATCTGACGCGCAAGCCTTGGCCGTTGTCGGAGGGGTCTCCGCCAATTCTCGATTACGCCGGCTGCTCCAGCAACGAGCCGATTCCGAAAATATTCGCCTGAGTCTTCCCCCGCTGAGCTACTGCACCGATAATGCGGCAATGATTGCCGCAGCGGGAAGACAAGCCCTTCGTGCAGGGATCCGTGCCTCACTCGACTTGGATGCCCAAGCCTCCATGGCTGCACCCTTCGCGCAAGCGATGTAACCACTCACACGAAGGATACGACGCCCATTCCTGAAATTCACGGACAAACGCTCGGTCTCCGCGCCAGTCAACTCGCCATGCTTGAGCGGCTCTATCGGCGGCGCATGCCCGCGGATGACGTCATCTCTTCTGAAGCGGCCAAAACTCTCGCCCAGTTTACCCTTGAGATTCGCCGTCCCATCGGCCTCGTCATCACCAGGCGTGGAGCCGTGCAAGATGTCCTGGTCGGGGCCGGCACCGAACCGTCGCCAACGACGCTAACCACGTTTCGGGCGACTCCTCGCTCGCTGAGGGGCCTGAGACTGATTCGATCGAGCCTGAAAGCAGAACCGATCAGCCAGGAAGACCTCACCATGTTGGGACTGCTCCGTCTCGACATGATCGGAACCCTGGCCGTCACCCCCAAGGGCGAACCAGGACTGCTCTCCCTGGCCCATTTGAATCCACCCAAGCCCAACGAGCCTCTGTACACGCTGCTCAAACCGACGCAAGTGCAGCAATGTCCGGTGAGTTTCGAAACCTTCATTCGTGAACTGGAATCAGAACTCCAGCGTGAAAGCGCATCGCACACGATGGCCCAGGGTCAAACCGCCATCCTCGTGAGCGCCTCACCCAAGAGCAAAGCCGAGCAGGAAGAGCGTCTTGCCGAACTGGCGGAACTGGCCTCCTCCGCAGACCTCACGGTCATCGACCGTCTTGTGCAGCGCACGCAGGGCGGCCACCATCGGTTTCAATTGGGAAGCGGCAAACTCAAAGACGTGCTGGGGCAGGCCATGCAAAAGGGGGCAGACCTCATCATTTTCGATCAAGATTTGGCTCCCGGACAACTGCGCGCCATTGCTGAAATCAGCGACCTGACGGTCATCGACCGGACTCAGCTGATCCTCGACATCTTTGCGCAACGGGCCCATAGCCGGGAAGGCAAGGTACAGGTTGAGTTGGCGCAGCTTCGCTATCTGCTCCCCCGCCTCTCCGGTCAGGGTACGAGCCTCTCGCGTTTGGGAGGGGGCATCGGCAGCAGGGGACCAGGCGAAACCAAGCTCGAAACCGACCGGCGCCGCATCAGAGAGCGGATCGACTATTTGGAGAAAGAGATCGAAGGCTTTGCCCGGCATCAAGATCAACGGCGCTCGCGCCGCG
>CAYHQK010000013.1:0-27500 GCA_964358535.1 uncultured Nitrospira sp.
GCGCAACCCGCTCCTTCTCCATCTTGTTGAGCACCCGGTTCTTCTTCTCCAGCCCTGCCACGACCCGCTCCACCGCTTCTTGCAATTCCGGGAGGCCCACCTGCTCCTTATTCCGACGCACGGTCAAAAGCGTCGCCTCGTTAATGATATTGGCGAGGTCGGCGCCGGAAAATCCTGGCGTCATCCCAGCAATCACCTCAAGATCTGCATCGGGGCCGAGGACCACCTGCTTCGCATGGACCCGCAAGATGGCCAGGCGGCCGATCTTGTCCGGGCGATCGACCAATACTTGACGGTCGAACCGGCCAGCCCGTAAGAGGGCGGGATCCAAAATTTCAGGCCGGTTGGTGGCCGCCATCAGAATGACGCCGATGCGGGGATCGAACCCATCCATCTCGACTAACAATTGATTGAGCGTCTGCTCCCGCTCCTCATGCGCCATCGGTCCCATTCCACGAGCCTTCCCGATCGCATCCAATTCGTCGATAAAAATGATGCAGGGAGCTTTGACCTTGGCCTGTTCGAACAGATCCCGCACGCGGGCTGCCCCGACCCCCACGAACATTTCCACGAACTCGGACCCGCTGATGCTGAAAAATGTGACCCCTGCCTCTCCCGCCACGGCTCGGGCCAGAAGCGTCTTGCCGGTTCCCGGCGGGCCGACGAGTAAGATCCCTTTCGGAATCTTGCCTCCCAGACGTGTGAACTTTTCCGGCGTCTGCAGAAACTCGATCACCTCGCGCAGTT
This sequence comes from uncultured Nitrospira sp., assembly GCA_964358535.1. Taxonomy (GTDB): domain Bacteria; phylum Nitrospirota; class Nitrospiria; order Nitrospirales; family Nitrospiraceae; genus Palsa-1315. Next base: position 748 of record CAYHQK010000013.1, read on the forward strand.
CATCCTTCGCCTCGTCCACGCCTGCCACATCAGCAAAGGTGACCTTCGTATCCTTCTCCGCATAGATCTTCGCCTTCGACTGCCCCACCGTCATGAACCCGCCCTGGCCCTGCCCGAGACGCCGAAAGATAAAAAACCAAATGCCCACGAAGACCAGCGTCGGCAACAGCCATGAAATCATGTCCCGCAAAAACGTCGTTTCAATCACTCCGGTAAACTTGACGTGATGCGCATTCAGTTCTTTGACGAGATCCGGGTCCTCGACCCTGATGGTCGTGAATAACTTCTGCTCTTTGGAGCCCTCTTCCGGCTTCAGCTTCCCGGTCAAGGTCTGATGAGTGACCGTGACTTCCGCCACGCTGCCGGCCGCCACAAGAGTCCTGAATTCGCTATAGGGAAGCTCTTCAAGCTTCTGCAGGGCATGGATGAAATCGTGCACGAGGATGACGGCCCAGATGGCGAGAAAAACATACCAAATTGAAAAAGAGATTTTTTTATTCACCGGCATAGAGATGCGATCCTCCGATATCGCAAGATTGCGGGAGGCTAAAACAATTCGCCACCCTCAGCCTTGCATTAGAACTGCAAAGAAGGGGCCCTGGCAGAGCTTCTCAGAGCTGGATATTTCCAGAGGAATATTGAGCGTTTCGAGTGAAATTGGACAGATAAAAATGGGGCTAGGGGGAGTCCTGCTACAGTGCCTACAATTTCCCCTGTGGCATATAGCTACAGGCTCAAGCAGATATCAGGGCTAAGACCGCATGAGCAGGACTGCGGCAAAGAGAATCCCCAACGTCAGAGCGAGAGAGAAGCGAGCGACCAAGGGAAACCAAAGAACCAGGGCTTGATCGAACTTGGTTCGGCTCTCAGCTGGGGACTGCGCGATCTTTCCAACGAGCGGCCCTAGGACAAGATCGTGGGTCAGGGTCAAGAATAAGAGAAACGTCACGAGCCCCAGCTTGACCGTCAGTACCATCGGCCAGTTCGATGGGTCACTGATTGCAATCCCGCGCTGATGCAGCAACAAAGGCCCCGTGAGCAAAAGGACTGCGATCGCGCCCCAGACCACTAGGCGAAACCGCCTGGCGACGGTTCGGAAGAGCAGGGGTCTCTGAGCTGCAAACGGTTCACGCTTGAGCACCGGCACCAGCACCAGCGACAAAAAGATCGTCCCGCCGATCCAGCAGATCGCCGCGAGAAGATGGAGCCATATAAGAAGAGACGTCCCCATTGCTCTGCCACACTACGAGGTGGTGTGACCGAGGTTCAAGAGTGGAGTCTGGGTCGGTCCAGATTGAGTCGGCAGTTTCAGACGGGGACACCAGTCGATCTCCGCCAATACGGCCGCGACCTCAAAACGCTGCGCCTCGTGGATTGGCGCCCCGTCCTGAACCATCTCCATACAAGGTGTGCAAATGAACTGACAGGGCACCGGACATCGATGCGCGTCACATCCGACGAGGCTATTGAACAGCGCGGTTCTTTCTGCGCAATGGCGAGCAGGGTCCTGCGCCAACAGACTTGCGCGATAACACTCAAGCCGTTGCCAGAGCCTCGCCAGGCTGGAAACCGGGCGGTCATTCACGCTCGCCCAGGCGCCTGGGAAACGGATGGCTTCGCCGATCAGCTGCAGCGCGCCATCCAACCCCTCCGGCAGCGAGGGGAACTGGGCCATGTTCACCTGCTTCCCGTTCATCTGCCCTACGGTGAAGATCGGAGCGCGTTGAGCCAGGCTCAACGCGCTCGAATCAGTCTCCGCGACCCGATGAGGAATATGGACCACAACGTTCATCGCTACCAGGCCAATCGCGGTTGATCAGAATGACACTCCGACATAGGGACCGACGGTGAAATAGTTATTCGTCGTGTTGGTCATCCCGGCCGCCAAATGGAAACGGGCATCCACGCCAAGCTTGAAGGCCTTCCAGACTTGATACTCAGCCCCGGCGCCGAACTGGAGACCAATATCGAGATACTGTGTGGCGTTCGAGGGAGGACTAATCACATGGATGTCCAACCCGATCGGGATAATCCAGGGCCGTAACGCATTCCCTTCCCTGAATTTAATTTTCGGCGAGACATCGATCGTCACCATCGTGAGCTGAGTCTTGCCATTATCCGTCCCCCCCAACAGTGCGCTCGTAGTGGTCCGGACTGTTTTCGACGCGAAACGGTTGAATTGCACGCCAAGCTCGCCAACCGCCCAAGTCTTGTCCATCGCGCCCCATGTATCCTTGGACAAGAGAAAATCAAGGCCGGCTCCCGCATACCAGCCAAGATTACTATTGTTACGCATACCGCCGGCGCCATTCGTATCGGTGAACACTTCATTCCCGCGATTGCTGCTCAGCCCCGCAAACCCGCCTCGATAGAACACCATGTTGCCAGCTTCTTCAGCCAAGGCCGGCGATACAGCACAAACAGCGAGCCCCCCGGCGATCGCAATCGCGGCAACCCACACTCCAATGTTCCTGCTTCTCTTCCAAACCTGCATCATGCTCCCCTCCCTGGGTGATCATCGGAGGACGTTCCTTGTCCCCCGACCGTTCCGCTGATCTGCGCTCGCCTGCCTGAGCGAGCAGCCTAGTGAATAACCGCATCACCGGTGCCTCCTTTACGGCACAAGCTGTGACAGTTTCATACCTGCCGTATCCTGCGCATCCCTGGCGCAACGGAATCCCATCCAATTGATCTTCGTATTGGGATCGGTTCCGTTTCTCATCGCAACTCGCATAGTCGTCGTGCTATCCATCCACCCACCGCCCCGGAAGGCTTTCTGGGTGCCGGTCTCAGGGCCTTTGGGGTTCCGGTCAGGCGCTGCCGCGTAATAGTCCTGGTCATACCAATCGGCCACCCATTCGGACACGTTCCCGATCGTCTGGTACAGCCCGTAGGGGCTCACGGCATTCTCATATTTATCGACCGAAATAATCGGCGGATACAATAAGAGTCGTTCCGGACGATCCCGCACCGGACCGGACAGGCCGGTTCTCCCGAAATTCGCTCGGCTCGGCCCCGCATATTCTTTGCCCCAGGGAAAGAGCCGCCCATCCACTCCGCGCGCCGCTTTCTCCCATTCCGCTTCCGTCGGCAGCCGCTTGCCTGCCCACTTGCAGTAGGCATCGGCGTCATACCAGGACACGTGCATGATGGGATGGTGCGCCATCGCCTCCTGAAAGTTTCCACCGTCATACCGCCAGTCCACTTGCGGCGGGCGGTTCGTCGCGAGCACAAATCCGAGATACTCCAACGCCGTCACTTCGTACTTGCCGATCTCGAAGGCATCCAGATAGACATGCCGTTGAGGGATCTCACCGCGATAGGCGAGCCGGTCCGTCTTCTTGTCGCTGCCCATCACAAACTCACCAGCCGGCACCAGGACCATCTCATCCTTGGCCTTCCACTTGGCCACGCGCTCTGCCGCGAGTTTCTTACCGCCCTCTGTCCACTCCATCGTCACGTCCTGCGTATCGAGCCCCCAGGCGACGTTCGCAATCACCAGGGCCACCACCGCAGCGATAATTACATTCACGACTCGATTGACCGCCACCAGCCTTTCCATTCGCACATCACTCATAACCGGCCTCCTTAGTTTCGCAACTGTCAACTCTCACCATTCAGCCATCAATATCCTATGGGGTCTTCGTCAGCTGATAGCTGATGGCTGATGGCTGATACCTTACTTCAGATTTCGCACAGCGCAATCCCGTCAAATAACTTCTGCGATCCGGCGTGCCGCCATTGCGCCCGGCGGATCGCGCGACCTCAGGATCTTCGTTCCAGGAGCCGCCGCGGAAAACTTTGAGTTCGCCGGAAGCAGGACCAGTCGGATTGTCCGGCAGACTACTCCGATAATACTCAGGGTCGAACCAATCCGACACCCATTCACTCACGTTGCCCGCCATTTGATAGACGCCGTAGGGACTGACGCCCTTGTCGTACCGGTTCACATTGGCGAGGGGCGGATACTTGAATCCGCGCTTCGAACCGGAATGAGCGATATTGCTCTTCATCCACCCGGCCGGTTCGTTGCCCCAGGGAAACATCCTGCCATCTTCACCGCGCGCGGCCTTCTCCCACTCTGCCTCGGTCGGAAGCCGTTTGCCAACCCAGTGGCAATAGGCATTGGCCTCTTCCCAGCTCACCCCGATAACCGGATGCGAGGCCATTTTTTCGAGAAAGGGATCCTGCATCCAAAACTCCGGCCAGGCTGTGCCCGTGGCCAACACGAATCGAAGATAATGGACGTTGGTCACTTCATACCGGTCGATCTCGAAGGCATCCAGGGACACGGGCCGCTGCGGCAATTCTTGCGGCCCGGCGGCGCGATCGACTTTGGGATTGCTGCCCATCAAGAACGGCCCCCCCGGCACAGAAACCATGCCCTCGGGAACCTCCAGCAAGGCCAACCGCTCCAGCTCCCAAGGCTGCGCCCACGGATCATGCTTGGGAGACAAATGGTTGGCAGACACGAGGCCACCAGACAAAAACTCCCAGGCCAGCAACCCAGTTGCCAAAGCGACCACAATTCGCCGCACCATGCTGTGATGAGGTAATCTCATTCGTAATCCGTCGGACTTCACTGCAATCCGTCTTTTCTATCGCTATCCATTCTGCTTCTAAGAAAACGGGGGAGCCACACCTTACGCGCAGCTCCCCCGTTTCGACCGATACTATTCCGCTGCTGCCTACTTCATCGCAGTCGGAATAGCGCGAGGCTCGGGCTGCACATCCGCATGCTTGGCGCCAGCTCCGTGCGCGCCCAGCGGTTGGATCCGTGAGTCACCGGCTGGCAACACACGGAGGTAGCCCCATTGTCCCGACTGCGTGTAGGGCAGCCGCGCATTGGACCACACGAAGTCTCCCACTTGACGATACGGGCCGCCCGCACCGCCGCGGATGAAGACATCGAGGATCTCGGACCCGGCGTACTCCACGACGCTGATCTGGTCGGCGCCGGGCATGTAGGGCTCGATCGGCCATTCATGGCCTTCGACCGCAAACATCCCGTTCTGTTCGCTGTTCGCGCCGATCACATGGATACGGACCGCGTCACCGGCATGCGCCTCGATCAGAGGCGTAACCGGATCTTCCGGCTTGTCCACGACGCAGGGCTGGAAAATCTTGCCCAGCGAGCAGCCTTGCTCCTCACGGAACTTATAGGGTTCCGCGCGGTAGTTGACCGACGTCAACCCGGCCACGTTTTGCACATAAGGCATGAACGCGGTGCCGATGATATTGTCCTCGTCTTGGAAGAAGAGGGCCACGTCACGGTAATTCCGCTTGCCGACATTCTCCGTCAAGCTGGCGTCGACAATGACGTCAGCTCTCCAGGCATTCTTCTGCGACAGATCCGCACCGGTCACCGGATCGCGATACTGCGACCCGCGCGGACCGACCACGATGGCGCCGTACAATCCGTTGCGCGGATTCACGACGATGTTGCCACCGTCCCACACCAGCGACGTCGTTTCCTTGTTCGCCGGATGTGCGTAATAGGTATAGGTGCGGCTCTCGCCCGGGGCCACCGTCTGATCGCCGGCATTGTTGCCGACGTTCAAGCCCTGGCTGTCTTTCGGATCGAAGGCCAGACCCGGCGCAAAGAATGACGCCCGGCTTGCCTTCATCTTGTTCTTCAGATTGACCTTGATGCAGTCACCAAGGTTGACGCGCAACGTGAGCGGACTCGGCATCACATTGCCCGACACGGTGGTCGCTTCTTCTTCCAGCGCGAAGATCTTGCCTTCCGGCACGGTCATTTCAATCTTGCGCTCGAAGTCGACTTCGATCGTATCCGGCGCCTTCGGATGGAGCTTCAACGGACGGTCCAACGACACAACGTTGAAGTTCTTCACCGGAGCATCGGACGGACAGACCGAGCTTGGCGTCGCGGGAATTCCGAGAGGATTGGTTCCCTTCGGGAGCGGCTTCAGATCCGCCGTTTCCTTGTCGAGTACGCGCACGATGCCCCATCCACCTTCGGCGAAGTGTGACGTTCTGCCGTTGAAGTGAATGTAGTCGCCCGGCATACCCTGGAATCCACCCGCCTTGGTCACGAGGTCATACCGCTCGGCGATCCCGACGTGAATCGAGTTCTTCCGATTGGCATCCGCCGCATACCGTTCCGTGAGGAAGGTATGGCCGGAGATCGTCCAGACGTGGGATTCGTTCATGAGCTGGTGCAACAGACGGAACACCATCGTGTCCCCTGTGTACGCCCGCAAGAGCGGCGTACCGGGATCGCCATGGATCGCGCTGCTGAACAGCTTGGACGTATCCGGATTGTTGGACAGACGTTGTGCAAACGGAGCCGCGCGGAAGTTGAAACCGCTGCCGGTCGTATGCGTACCGCCGTTGATGTACTTGTTCGGCGCCGCCATGATCTTATCCGGCATTTGGAAGGAAATGGTCTTGCCGGCTTCCAACGCCACTTCGATGGGCTGTCCCGGAGGATTGCCCGCCTCAATGGTGTTCACCGTGTGCGGAACAGTGTCATGGATCGACACCATCAACTCACGGAAGCTGCCGCTGACACCGGCGCCGATCGGCTCGTTGCTGTGAATATCGGCAATCGGGCCGCTATACACCAGCTTGCCGTTCTTCGGATCGTGATAAGTGGACCCGAACGGCTCCACGATCGTCACGCCGAACCCGCCATGCGGCCAGGTCGTCGCGCCGAACGCGTGGTCGTGCCAGAACACGGTCCCCATATCGACGTCCACCCACCACCGGTAGCGGACAAACTCCGGCGACACGAGATCGCCAGCCGGATGGTTCTGCTTCAGCGGCTTGAAGAATGTCACGGTCGAGCCCTTGATCTCTTTGATCCGGGCGACTTCCTGACAGCTCTTGTCCCGCGGCAATGAAGCCGCAGCATCGTGGCCCTTTTCCAAACAATCCATGCCCACCATCACTTCGGTGTTCACATGGAACGGCGTGGCACCCGGCGCCATCTGAATATTGATGGACGCAGTGCCCGCACTCACGGCACCCGTCAACTTCCCGACCATCGGAGCCGGCAACCCATGCTTGGTCTTCTTGCCCCACATGGTGAACGGCCGGACCGACATTTCATACTCGAACCCTGAAATGACACCATCCGAATTCCCCGTATCGAACTGGAAGAAGTGGGGATGGATATTGATCTTGGACGACTGGAAATTCGTGTAATCGTCGTCGTCCCACTCGCTCGTCAACAGCAAGTCCACACAGTCATACACGTTGGCGCGGATGACAGCGGGCAACTTGAGGTCGTCGTTCGCTCTGGTCAAGTTCTCCTCTTCATGGAGCACGTAGATCAGACCGTCCTTGTCGACCATCGCCGGCTCTTTCCCCTGCTTCTTGGCCAGGGTGATCGGCATACGGACGAAGTGGATATTGTAATGCTTACGATTGGCATTGTCGGGGCAGAGGCTCCAACGGCCCTGCTCGCCCGGCTGTGCCGGCTCGGAAGTCCGTTCACCGTTTGCGTCCTGGTGAATCGGTTCCAGCCATGGCGCACCGCTGTGGTTCGCGGAGAAGGGCACCCGCTTGCCGAAGTGCGGCTTGAACAACGGCCAGGACATCTTGGCCGTGGTCGGATCAAACAGGATGGCCGGCCTGGTGCTGTCATCCCACTTGGCTGCCCACTGATACTTCGGATTCTGGGCGGTGCTTTCGCGCTCGCCCCTGGCAATGTTGCCATCCCACTTCCAATCCCACACGGTGGAATCGTAGGCCATGATCTGGCCCTTCTCATCGTTCGTGTGGCCTGGCTGACCAGCGGCTGGCACAAACATCTCGACCCAATCCTTGATGTTCACAATGACAGGATCGGACTTCCAGTTGGTCTTCTGGCTCTTGTCGACAATCTTGAAGGTCTTGCCGAACCAATCGACGGTCGTTCCGATCAGCTTGTCGGACGACACGCCCATCTTCATCCGGCCCTTCCGGTCCGGCAATTCCGCCAAGTCAGGCATCGTGTCCGTGTGGGCCGAACCGACTTGCAACGTATTGTAGAAACGCCCGTATCCCCACATGCCCGCCACATAGTGGTGCGCCACGTGGCAATGATAGAGGAACTCGCCCGCCAAATGCTGGCAGCCACCGCCACCGCATTCCGGTTCGAGGTCCAAGGCTTCTGAGGGCCCGATGACTTCCACGTCCACGCGATCGGACTTAGTCCGGACGACCGGATACTTCACCGGACCATCTTGCCCCTTATACCAATGTTCGTCCTGATCGGCGCGCGGGCTGCGCTGCCAGCGGATCGTTCCGCTGTGCGGATGGTGGGAGTGGAACACTTCCGATCCACCATGGACCAGCCGCCACTTGACCGGATCGCCCAGATAACCTCGGGCAATCGTGGTCGGGGTATCACCGAACGTATAGGCGCTGTAGGCCATCGACTCGTCTTCGAAGCCGAAGTACTCATGCTGCAGATGCATCTGATCGATGCCGAACGGCTCGCTGCGATAGTTGATCGCACGGCCGCCCGGACGATAGGCATCCGTCAGCGGATCGCGCTGGGGCAGGAAGTCGCCCTTCTTATTCAAGGGGCGGAAGGCTTCGTCGCCGATTTCGTGATAAAAGAGCACGAATTCGCGGAAGTCCGGTCCGGACCCGTTATCGATATTCACCTGCCAGCCGCTCGTGACCTGCTTGTCAGGGCCGGTCCCCAACGCATCGACGTAGCTCGATCCCTTCGGCTCCACGATGAAAGCGCCGAAGAGGCCCAACACGGTCAACTCACGGTCATGGCTGTAGGAATGGAACTGCCGCACACCCTCCTGCATCTGCGGATGGATGTACCACTCGAACTCCTGCGCCTTGCCCGGAGCCACGATGGACTCAGGGTTCGTCGTCAGAGCCGGCTTGCCGGTCGCGCTCACGATCATGCTGGAGGCGCTGATGAACAAGCTGCCGTCCTCGCCCTCCATCTGATTTCGGAGGGTCATCTTCACGCAGTCGCCCTGGTTGGCACGGAGCACCAGGGGCTGAATCATATCGCCCTGCAACCCGGTCGACACGGCTCCCGGATCGAAGCCATCCTTGTCGCGAGACGCCTTGTTCTTGGCTTCCTCGCTGCGAACCTTGTCGAGATCCTGAGTCAACGCGTACATGTACCCAGGATAGAAATCGAGCCACCGGTTCAACGTGATCTCGACGTTGATCATCGACACGTCATACTTCTTGACCGGCACACCAGCGGGACACTTCCCGCCCGATGCCATCACCGGCTCGCCCTTGGTTCCATCCGACATGAGTAGGAAGCTGCTGCCGTCCTGTCCCATGTACTGGTGCATCATCGACATTTCGTTGAATGCACCGGACGTCTGCTGCGCCTTGGCATCTTTCTGCGCCTGCTGCTCGAGCTTCTCCATCAGGCGATGGTGCTGCATCTCCATCTTCTCTGCATTGCCGGAACGGCCTTCAATGGCGTTTTCCAGCACTGTCTGGCCCTTCAACTGCTGGGTCCAGCCCGGCATCGCAACCGGAGTGGCATGCCCTTGATGGGCCCCCTCTCCCGATCCCGCCGCAAACAGCCCTGGTGTTGCCACCAGACTGCCGGCCAGCAAGACGCTCTGCAGCATCAGCGCCAACCCCGTACGGCGCCGCCTGCGCGTTGGTTGAAACACATCACCCCTCATAGTACGGCCTCCCCTGTTATGCCCGCCTCACCAGGCGGATTGGTTGAAACGACTCGTCACTCGTATTTCGTTGCCTGTCCGACAAACTACATCACGTCTCCTGGCCTTCGTTAAGAGCTGGTGGGGGATTCCTCCTTGCAGAGGAGAGGGTCATTCGGAGGCCGGTCCAAAATTACCCAAACCCCCACCAGCAGCGCTACGTAATCGCAACTTGCATGCCCCCATGAAGCTATTGGCATCAATCAGCCGTTATTCCGCTCCAATCCTGGCGATTTGAATTGATGGCACGATGAGACTAAGAGGCCTATCTCGGTCAAACTTCCACAAGACTAGACAGCCAAAAACAGGGATAACGACAAGCCGTTACATTTCAAGCAGATACACTGTCCAATCCATTAGACAATTGCAGCTATGATATGGGGCGGAAACGGACAAAGCTCATACGCAAGAAAAGAAACGCGGGGCATGGGATGTAGAACGTGAGACGTGAAAGGTGAAACGCTTCAGAGGGAGATCACTCGACAGCCCTACGTTTTACTTTTCACATTTTACCTTTTACGGCTCTTGAGAGCGAAACGGGCGGGATTTCTCGGCAACCTGCTAGACGTCACCCATCTCATAGGTGCGAAGCTTGTTATAGAGGCTGGCACGGCTAATCTTGAGGAGCTTGGCAGCCTTGGCACGATTGCCACCGGTCTGCTGGAGCGCTTGCAGAATTTTCCCACGTTCAGCCTGTTGAACGGCCCCCCGCGCCACAGCGCGGAGATCATGCCCCGCCTGCTCCGGTCCCGACGCCACGATATCCTTGCAACTCAACTCGGAACCGCTCGTAGTGACGACCGCCCGCTCAAGATAATGTTGCAGCTCCCGCACATTGCCAGGCCAGGGGGCCTGGGTCAGCGCCTGCATTACTTCCAGCGGCACCTGACGAATCGGCTGCCGATGGCGCCTGCAGGACACCTCGACGAAATGCTGCACCAGAAGAGGGATATCCTCTCGCCGCTCCCGGAGCGCCGGCAGATAGAGTGGGAGCACAGCAAGCCGATAATACAAATCCTGGCGAAAAGCTTTGGCCTTGACGAGTTCGACGAGATCCTTATTCGTCGCTGAAATTACCCGCGCATCGATCTTGATCGATTGGTTGCCCCCAACCGGTTTAATCTCTCCCTCTTGCAGCACCCGCAGCAACTTGGCTTGAAACGTTGCCGTCGTGTCGGCAATCTCATCCAAAAAGATCGTACCGCCATCGGCCTCCTCGAAGAGCCCTCGCTTGGAGGCATGGGCACCCGTGAAGGACCCCTTCACGTGGCCAAACAGTTCGCTCTCCAAGAGTGTTTCCGGCAACGAACCGCAATCGACCACAACGAACGGCTTATCCCGTCGATAGCTGGTACGGTGAACCGTTTTGGCGACCAGTTCTTTACCGGTGCCGCTTTCCCCTTGAATCAATATGGTCGCGCTACTGTCGGCCACCAGCCTGATCATATCGAGAAGCTCTCGCATCGGCTTGCTCGAACCGAGCAACTCACCAAGCCTCACGTCCCCCTGCGGGACCGAAGCATCGCTCCCCGCACCGCTCGCAGGATTCAACGGCCCCTTGAACCGCACCAGCACAGACTCGATCTTGCCGCTGCTCGCGGCGAGCGGAAACGCCTGATGCATCCCACAGGCAGCACCGTCCCCTCCGGAGGAACAGGCTACAGACCGGACGTCGGGCGATTCGAACAGGTTCGTCGCAGGGCAGGCGCCACAAGGATCTTCCCGGTGAGCAAAGGCCTCATAGCACTTGGCTGAATGGTCGGATGAGGGGGATGCCTCCTCCAGCCATGCGGACTCATTCGCGTACACGACATTGAAATTGCGATCCACGACCGCCACTCGCTCGGAAAACCCACCGGCCAATTGCTTGATGGCTTCCAGTCGAGCAGCAAGAACGGGATCTGTAAAGGGAGGAACTGCTGAAGGGGGCTTTTGAGATCCGGCCATCTCATACCTCGTGACATACTAAAGATTCTGTACGATACGAAAATTCAGTCGATTTTTCCATCCAATGCCGAGCCTAGGAGCCGCCGCACGGCCCCTTTGAGCTCGCTCAGGCGAACCGGCTTATCGAAGTAGGCCTCGACGCCGATCGCCAAGGCATCGGTTTTTGTTTTGGAATCTCCAAATGACGTGAGCAACACAATCGGCACGCCGGGAGCAAAGGTCCGGAGCCTGGCAATATAATCCAAGCCGCCGGCCGGCATACGGAGATCTGTGAGAATCAGCGTCGGGCGGGTATCAAGCACCGATCGAAGCGCCTCGTCCCCATCGGCGGCTTCCCGGATCGACACCCCCAGATCCCAGAGTTCATCACAGAGGAGGCTCCGCATTTCCTGATCATCTTCAGCGATGAGTAACACCACTGGCTTCCTTTCCTGCATCACACCCATTGCCCCCTTGGCCCCCTTGCGAGGGAAAGGTTTCACAACCCATGCCAGCCTGCTTCCAAGCGGTCGACAGAATGCGGAGCTCGTAAGTGAGCCAGCCAGCTTAACATTCTTGGCGCAATCCGAAAACTTGCAGCAGGAACGGCTATGGGCCTGGTGAGAATTGGGACAGAGGCCTGCCGATTTCTGTCGCAGATCGCGACAGGGAACGAATCACGGATGATCGGATTTCTGAAGGAGTTAGAACTCTATGATGAGGAAGTACCAGCGGTCTCAGCCTCGTCTAGAGGGAGTCGAATCGTAAAGGTCGTGCCCTTTTCAACAACACTCTCCAGGGTAATAGTCCCGCCATGTTCCTCGATGATCCCCTTCACCACCGTGAGACCCAAGCCTGTCCCCTTCCCGAACTCTTTGGTGGTGAAAAACGGATCGAACACTTTCGAACGAATCTCCTCCGGCATACCATGGCCTGTATCGGCGACTTCGAGGCGCGCGTAGCTGCCCTCACAGGCGAGACTCAGCCTCAGACGGCCCCCATCCGGCATGGCATGGAGACTGTTCATCACGAGATTGATGAGTACTTGCATGAGCTGGTCCCGATCGGCACGGACAGAAGGCAATGGCGAGGCAAACATCTTGTCGACCGTGATGCGGCTGTGGGCGATCCGTTCCTGGAACAGCTCCAGACTATCCTCCACGATCGCACTGAGATCGGCAGCCCGCCGCTCCGGCGTCCTCCGCCTCGCAAAGGCCAGGAGCTGGTTCATCACCTTCGTGATGCGCTCGACCTGTGTCACGATCGTGGCAAGACCCTTCTTCATCCCTTCGTCGGCGGTGCGATGGAGCAGATATTCGGCACGCCCCAGGATCACGTTCATCGGCGTCCCGATTTCATGCGCCATACCGGACGCCAAGGTGCCCAACTCCGCCAACCGCTCTGCCTGTCGGAGCTGCGCTTCCAGACGTTTGCGCTCTGAAATATCCACGATCGACGCCACCACCCCGCTCCCCTTGGTCGTCTGGATCGGCGTGAGGCCGATTTCAACGGCGAATTCACTGCCGTCCTTCCGCAGGCCGAACAGCTCGCGCCCTCTCCCCATCGATCGTGCTTGAGGTGCCTGCATGAACCCGGCATGGTGCTGCCGGTGATCGGATCGAAAGGGCCCGGGAATGAGCCTCTCAACAGACTGGCCGAGCAACTCCTCCCGCTCGTAGCCGAATTGGCGAAGGGCGGAGGCATTCGCCATCACAATCCTGCCGTTCTCGTCAACGAGCAGCATGCCATTGGGAGCGGCCTCCACAATGAGACGATACTGCTCCTCGCTATCGAACGACTTTTGGCTCACGCTGGTGTCTTCCCCTCGATCTCGCCCAGCTTCCGATAGAGCGTCTTGCGGTCGATCCCCAGTATCTGAGCCGCCTGATACTTATTGCCGCCGGTCTTTTCGAGAATCTTGAGGATATATTCCTTTTCCACTTCGTCCAGCGGCAGAGTCCGTTCCGCCGCATCGTCGAGGATGCGCCGATCGCCCCTAGCTCCCTGAATCGTCACCGGAAGATCGCCCGGAACGATCTTTTCGCTCCGGGTGAGCGTGACGGCCCGTTCGATCACGTTTTCCAATTCACGCACATTGCCAGGCCAGGCATAATCCACCAACATCGCCAAGGCCGACTCGCTCACGCCCTGAATCTGTTTCCCGCGCGACTCCGCACATTTCTTCATGAACGCATCCACGAGCAGCGGAATATCTTCGCGGCGCTCGCGCAAGGGAGGCAGACGCAGCTCGATCACATTGAGCCGGTAGTACAGGTCCTCCCGGAAGCGTTTCGCCTTGACCTCCTCCGTCAGATGGAGATTCGTCGCCGCAATGATGCGCACATCGACAGCGATCGGCTTATTCGCACCCACACGGCGGATCTCTTTCTCCTGAATCGCCCGCAAAATCTTGGCCTGCAGCATCAGCGGCAACTCACTAATCTCGTCCAGAAACAACGTGCCCTTCTGCGCCTCTTCGAAGAGGCCCCGCTTATCCATCTTTGCATCCGTAAACGAGCCCCGCATATGGCCGAACAGCTCGCTTTCGAGCAGCTGCTCTGGAATAGCGGCGCAGTTGACGGGAATAAAAGGCGCATCCTTGCGGTCGCTATTATAATGGATGGCCTTCGCCACCAATTCTTTGCCGGTGCCGCTCTCGCCGGTGATCAACAGATTCGTGGGGCTATCGGCCACGCGCCGGATCAGGTCGAACACCTCCTGCATCGGCTTGCTCTTGCCGATAATCTGATGAAAGCTATATTCCTTATGCACTTCTCGCCGGAGCCGGTTCACTTCCCGCCGTAATCCGGCTTCACGGATCACCCGCTCGACGACCCGCACCAACTCGTCGTTCTTCACCGGCTTGGTCAGATAGTCGCTAGCGCCCCGCTTCATGGCCTCGACCGCTGTGTCCACTGTTCCAAAGGCGGTCATCAGCACAACCCCGATGTCCGGATAGAGACGCCGGATCTCCGTCAGCAACTCCGTCCCAGGCATCCCCTTCATCCGTAGATCGGTCAGCACGACCGCATAGTCCGCCCCCTCCAATAATGTGAGAGCCTCCTGGCCGCTGCCCGCCGTCGTGATCTGATGCCCACGGTCCTTGAGTACATCATGGACCAGCTCTCGCATTTCCGCATCATCGTCCACGACGAGAATCGCGCCCCACTCTTCGGTCATGCCACAGTCCTCCTCTCAATCACTAAAATCCAGAAGCAAGCTATTTGTATCAGGAGAGCCAATCATTCTGTTGCAAAATGCGACGGGCAAACCCATCAGCCTGGGGACAAATGCCCCAATATGCCAACTTTACGATGGTTCAAGCAACTGCGCAGAATGAAAATGCAAGGGTAGGACCAGGTCACTGACGGAGCAACTACGGCGATTGCTGCCCCTGACAGAGGAGCAGGGTCCTCCGTCAGGGGCAGGATTGAAAGAAGGGACCTACTTCACCTTGGAAAAATCGGCAGGGATTCTCACTTCTTTTCCGTCCTGGAGATTGATCACAAACACGGACGCCGCATTGGGATCGAATTTCTCATAGGCAAACCGCGCAGTAAAACGCGACCGGTAGGCCGGCCCGCTCCCCTCGTTCTTGCGGCCACGGTCGGCGGCGGCAATATCGATAGGCTTGATCTTTTTGGAGCCCTGCTGCAACTCGATCAAGGCGCCTTCGGCAAAATATTCGTCATCGCCGCAGAGTTGCACTTCAATCTCCATGTTCGACATGTCCACGACCTTCTGGATGAACTCGGCGGGCATACGCACATCCGTCTTCCGCTTCTTGGACTCCGCCGCTTCCTGCCGGCCGAAGGCTTCCAGCCGATAGCGCTTGGTCCGGAGGATGGCGCTGGCGCCACAAGAGTCTTTTTCAGGATCGGCTCCGACCCGCGTGACCATTGAGGCATGCTGGAGGATTTTCTTCACCTCTTCCGGACTGTTGGCCTTCTCCATCGGCGTCCGCCCTGCCTCCAAGGCCTTCTGCGCCTCTTCCGGGAACAGTTTCACGTCGATCGCCAAGGCCGGACGAAGGCCGACGACCGTCAATAGGCCCACGACTACACAGGTGGCGACGCCACCGACTCGCGCCACAGATGTCAGACCTCTCACAATCATAACTTCCTCCGTACGCAACACCAGGAATGAATGATGGGGCGGCATTGTACGAAAACCCTCCCCCCTTTGCAATCAACCGGAGAAGCGAAGCCAGTTGGGGTAGGGCTTAGTGGTATACAGGGTCTCAAGATCGACTGGCAGGCTCATCCCGGTTTGCGCAAGCAACCGCGCGACCAGACGGAGCGACAGGCCGACCACGGTCAAAAAATCACCGTCGATGGACTCGATCAAGTCCCCGCCTGCTCCCTGAATCGAATAGGCGCCAGCCTTGCCGAGACTTTCTCCTGTCGCCAGGTAGCCCTCGTGCACTCGCTCATCGTAGGGCTTCATCCTCACGACGGCTGAGGACAGGGCGACCTGGTCAATCGCGCGAACTGAACAGACGAGCGCGACCGACGTGAGGACTCGATGGTCACGACCGGCCAGGCGCCGGAGCATCGAACGAGCCTCCGCCAGATCGGCAGGCTTCCCCAGCACCTCATGATCCAGCTCGATCACCGTATCGCTGCCCAGCACGACCGCCTCAGGCCTCTGCTGCGCCACAGATCTGGCCTTGCCCTGCGCGAAATCCTGCACCTGTTCGCTTGCGGTCCGACCAGGCTCCAGCCGCTCCTCGAACGAGGGATTCTGCACATCGAATGGAATGCCCAGCAGGGCCAGTAACTCGCGGCGGCGTGGAGAGCTGGAGGCCAGAATGAGCGACATCTATAGAGCCGGAGAGGGTTGCGTCGAGGCAAAGGGTTCGAACGGCAGCTGGTCGGGGACCTCAGGGAGCGTCGCGCAGGTCTTGCGAAAGTTCGCCAGCACCTCTTCCACGTCGGCAGCCGACGAGACTCGGACCATGCTGGCTCGGAGCGAGGCGGCATGGGGGAATCCCTTGCAGTACCACCCCAAATGTTTGCGCATCCGTCTAAACTGCCCGGTTCCACAGGCAGCCTCGAACCGTCTGGCATGGTCGAGCAGCAGCTCGAAACGGGCATCGAGTGACGGCGTGGCCGGCTCAGGCCCTCCGCCAGGGAGCTGCTGCCGAAGCAGGGCTCGCGCCTCCTCTTTCTGCTGAAAGAACCAGGGAGCTCCAAGGGTGGCCCGGCCCACCAACACACCATCGACACCTGTCTCGCGCACACGGCGCACGACATCCTGAAGGCTATGCACATCGCCATTGCCGAACAAGAGGGTTCCGCTGCCCCGCGCAATCTCCGCCGCCCGGGCAATGGCCCCCCAATCCGCTTCCCCTCGATACATTTGCTGCAAGGTGCGGCCATGCAGAGAAATCACGGCCGGTTGTTCCATGAGGAGATGCTCGATCCAACGATCAACGATCGCTACGTCGTAACCGAGGCGGGTCTTAACGGAAAGGGGAATCGTCTCGCGGACGAGCGGGCGAGCAGCTTGCCGTTGCTCGTTCATCCGCTGAATGGCCTCTACTCTGCCTGGCTTAAGCCCCGCTCTCTCAAGGGTCTGCCCTGCCGCCCAATCGGCAATCCCTTGTCGAGTGGCTTGCATAATCGCATGGGCCACATCCGGCGTTCGGATCAGCCCGGCGCCAGATCCCGATGAGGCGACGCTGCGAGAGGGGCAGCCCATGTTGATGTCCAACCCGTCAAACCCCAACTCACAGACTGCATGGGCCGCCTGATAGAAGAGGTCCGGATCTTTCCCGTAGAGCTGCGCGACAATCGGCCGTTCAGCCTCGTGATAGACAAGGGAGTCCAGCAAAAACTCCGGCCCCCGGCAGACGTCATGCACATGCGTGAACTCCGTGAATGAGACATCCGGCTTCCCCTGCAGCGCCACGGTATGGCGAAAGGTCGCATCGGTAACCCCATCCATCGGCGCCAGGCCGATGATCGGCCCGGTCAGTGACTGCCAAAAGCTCATCAGGCTTGTCCTCTCTCCATCGCCGGTCCCACCACTTCATTCGCCGCTGCATAGGCCTGCCTCAGCACAGCACTTTCCTGTTCGACGCAGACCACGGCCTCCGGTGCGAACTCCGCCACAAACTCGATGAACCGTTCGATCTTGAGCAGAAAGAAATCGTACGACTCGGTGAGGGGACGGGGCGCACGAAACCAGAAGGCCACGAACTCGGCCAGATCGACGCCTCGCTCCGCTAACAGCCGGCAGGTCTGCGGAAACATCTCGATCAGATCACCGCCCCAATGAAGAATCTCGTAGGGCAGATAGGTCGTGCGATAGGACGTGAGTCCTGTTTGATCTTCCGCCGCGTCCTGCCAGTCCGGTCCGGTCACAGGAGCCTGCCCGGAAATAATCTGCGCGTAGCGAGCATAGTCGTCGCGCAACCTCTGTCGATCAGATTGGCTGACCGGCTCTTGAGTTGAACAGGACGACAACGCCCGATCCATCTGTTCAGTGCCCATCCCTCTCGCCATCGCCCGCTGAACGACAGGGGAGAAACGCCGGACCGCCTCTGCATATTCCTCCACAATCGTCTCGATCGGCTTGGTGTCCACTTCCAGCGCCACAGCCCTCAGGCTCACGAGGTTCGGATGGGCCAGAACCTGTTCGAGCAGGGCAAAGAGGACCGGGGGAATGGGCACGGCATGGGCATCAATCCAGGCTGGAGGCTCTGCTCCCAACTCCGCCTCACCAGCTGACTCATGACAGGCCAAACCTGCCACGTGAATTTCGACCACCCGCTCCAGAGGAAACTCATCGAGAAATTCCCTGACAAATCGCTCAAGGGACATCCGTCGGCGGACAGTTGTATAGCGATAGATCGTCCAAAGATGCCCGATGTCCAAGACAAGACCGCAGGGCACGAGATCCGTCACCAGCCTGAAAAAATGAGGAATCGTGATCCTGCCAGCTGAAAAATAGGTAAGCGGCGGCAGCTCCAAAAGAAACAGCGGCGCGGCCCCGTCCGCGCGGGCACCCTGCCGATCCATCGCCTGCTGCACCGTCGCGATATTGGCTGCCACCACTTCAGCACTCAGCGGCGTATACAACGGCGGCACATAGGTGCCGAACGAATAGCCGGCCATCTGCTTCATCGCACATTCATGATTCAGCCAGAGACTCTGTATGCAATTGAGTTGCGCGACCATCTCGCCGACATCCTGCTGAAAGAACGGCGACCCTTGCACGTCGGGCTGGGTGATCCAGAGGCCTTCTCCATGATAGGCCAGCGACAGATCGGGCAGCGCCTGCCGAACCGCGATCAGGGCGGTCGTCGTCGCCTTAAAGACTTCAAGATAATTTGGCCGGAGTCCTCGCTCCTTGAGCTGCTCCATCAATTCGAATAGATCGGGGGAATAGACGTCGACCGACAGCCCCATCCCCTGTGGAGGAATCTGGCTGAGGCGGCGCTGAAAATCCTGTTGCATGGCGTCGCGATTGCCCATCGATCGATTCTTGTATCGGCCCATGAATCATTCTAGTCTATTCGCCAAACCCCTTGTTTGACAAGGAACGCCTCGGTCACGAAGGAGGACGCCCCGTCTGCTATACTTGGCTGACGTCGCCGGGGGCGGAACCCTCACGAATCGTGCAGACGCGAGTCGGAAGAGGTTTGACACCCATGCCGGACGCTCATAACAAGCCCTCCAAGGCTACACATCTGATACCAACTGTGATTGCCCATATGATGACACCAGGCGTCGTGCAAATTCCCGGAGATCTGTCCGTCGGTGAGGCGGCGCTGCTGCTCGAACAAGAACAGGCACCCTGCCTGCTCGTAAAGGATACCGATGCGCAGTTCGGTCTGATGACCGCAAACGACATCGTCAAAAAAGTCGTCGCGCAGGGGCTCGAGCCGCACGACATCGAAGTCCGGGCGATTATGACTCGCCCGGTCCAGTTCATCGAACATGATCAGGCCCTGGCAGAAGCGTCGACCCTCATGCTGGCGACCGGCGCGTCCCTCTTGATCGTCACGAAGCAGAACCAGCCGATCGGGGTGCTCAGCGCGCAAGACCTGATGCTCAGCCCGCCCAGACATGTTGCGAGAATCCCCGTCGTGGTGAGTGTGCCCGGCCAGGCCCTGGCGCAGGGACTCAACTATAACGCCATGATCCTCCAGCTGAACCACGTTGGCGCCTTGATCGAATCGGCGGCGAAACTCACGCCCAAGACGAACGTCGTTCTGGCCTTTTCCATCTCCGGCCAAAACACGCCCCTGACCATTCGCGGAAAGGTTCTGGCCTGCGAGAACCCAGAAACAGAACCAGCTGAGGCCTCACCAGAGCCCCGCGCCTGGCACGTCGATGTGCAGTTCACCGACCTCACCTCCTCCAACCTCACCCGTATCAGGGCCTGGGCGCTTCAAACCATGCCTGCCATCCCCAGCCGTTCCTAACGTACACATATTCTCCATTCCTTTGACCGATCCGCGATCAGCTGATAGAGTTTTTCTACAGTCACTGGCCCCCTCATCGCATAGGGATGACCCCATGAAAACTTCCACGAACCGTTCCCGCCCCATGCCCTCGAACGACGAGTTGCTCAGCCAAATTCGGCTCCTGCTCGACAGTCCGGAAGACGACCTGCAGGCCGCGATCATGAAGGAACTCCTGGCCGGGACACTCCGGCTCCACGATTCCCATCTGGATGCCCTGGATCTCAAAATCGTCAACCGCGCCGTCAAAGAGCTGCGTCACGCCTTTCGCGTCTTTCACGACTACCGCGACCGGCGCAAGATCAGCATCTTCGGTTCGGCCCGCACCGCCACGGACGATCCGAATTACGAGATGGCCGTCCGGTTTTCCCGTCAGATCGTCGAGGAAGGCTTCATGGTCATTACCGGCGGGGCCGACGGGATCATGCGCGCCTGCCAGGAAGGCGCAGGCCGGGAAAACAGTTTCGGGGTCAACATCATGCTGCCCTTCGAACAGGGCCCGAATCGGACCATCGCCGACGACCCGAAGCTCGTCACATTCAAATACTTCTTCACCCGCAAACTGATTTTCCAGAAAGAAGCGAACGCGATCGCGCTGTTTCCCGGCGGCTTCGGCACCCATGACGAAGGATTTGAAATTTTGACCCTCGCCCAAACCGGCAAGAGCGACCCCCAGCCGATCGTCTGTCTCCAAGCACCCGACTGCGACTATTGGGACGACTGGTATGCCTTCGTCACCAAGCAGCTCCTGGCCAGGAAACTGATTAACCAGGAAGATCTCAGCCTGTTCAAGATCACCACCTCTGTGGACGAGGCCATTGAGGAAATCCACACGTTCTATCGCCGATTCCACTCCATGCGCTATGTCGGGCGGCAATTGGCCATGCGACTAAAAACAGGCCTCTCCCCCGAGCAGGTAGCGGGCCTTCATCAGAGCTTCGGCGATCTGTTATCCGAGGGGACCTTTGAGCTGCGTGCGGCTCTTCCGGAAGAACTCGACGAGCCGAATCTCAGAAACTTGCCTCGCTTGGTCTTTGCATCCAATCGCCAGAGCGCAAGCCGGTTGCGTCAACTGATCGATCACCTCAACAGACTCTGATCTCTTCTCACAAGACGCTTTAGTCTCGGCAAAGCCTCATGGTATGCTCCGCATCAATGGCTGGCTCCCGTTCACAACACCCATTCGCTGATCCCCCCACGGTCGTCCTCTATCACGCGGAATGCGCCGATGGATTCGGCGCAGCCTGGGCGATCCGGAATAAATTTCCCGCGGCTCGATTCATCCCCGTCAAACATGGGAATCCCCCTCCAGAAGGACTGCAGGGCCAACGAGTCGTCATCGTAGATTTCAGCTATACCCGCGAGATATTGGACGCCATCGCCGCTGACGCGCAGGCCCTTCTCGTCCTCGATCACCACATCACCGCAGAGAAGGCCCTAGCCGGCCTTCCCTATGCCTACTTCGACATGAAAAAGTCCGGAGCGGTCCTGGCCTGGGAATGGGCGCATGATCAGCCGGCGCCCTGGCTCCTCAACTATATCCAAGACAAAGACCTCTGGACCTGGGCCCTCCCCTCCAGCCGTGAAATCAGCGCGGCCCTGGCCTCCCATCCGTTCGATTATCAGCTCTGGAGCAACTTCCAGCAAAAAGATCTGGAACAGGAGGGGCGCGCCATCCTCCGGTATGAAAACGAACTCGTGAGCAAACTCGCGGCGCAGGCCACCTTGATCGACTTTCAGGGAGCCATCGTGCCCTCGGTCCAAACCGCGATCTTGACCAGTCAGGTCGGCGAGCGCCTCTCCGCGCAACATCCGTTCTGTGTCATGTGGCACGATCGAGATGGCCGCCGCTATTACAGTATGCGTTCGCGCGAGGACGGAACGGACGTGGGAGCCATCGCCGCGTCCTTCGGCGGCGGAGGCCATACGCATGCGGCGGGGTTCTCCGTCCTGCTGGGCCCCGATGGCACCTTGCCGGACAATCCGGCACTGCCACGGGAAGTCATCGACCGTCGCCGCCCTCCCTCCTCGTCGTGACACCGTGATCCCCCTCCACGACGATAACCCGACCGAGCTGACACCAGTCGTCACGATCGCGTCCATTGTGGCCTGCGCCCTCGTCTTTCTCCATCAGATCAGCCTCCCTGCCGGACCGGACAACACCTTCGCGTTCGAATACGGGGCGATCCCAGCCCTCCTGTTCGGACAGGCCAACCTCCCGGAGACAGTCGTGGCCATTCCCGCCTATGCAACCTTGCTCACGAGCATGTTTCTCCACGGCGGCTGGATGCACCTCATCGGCAATATGCTGTACCTCTGGGTCTTCGGGAACAACATCGAGGACGCCATGGGCCACGCGAAATATGCCCTCTTCTATCTCACGTGCGGAGTCCTCGCCGCCTTGAGCCACGCCCTGACCGATCCCTCTTCGACGGTCCCCATGATCGGAGCCAGCGGCGCCATTTCTGGGGTCTTAGGCGCTTATCTGTTATTGTTCCCGCGAGCTCGCGTGCTGGTCCTGATACCGGGACTAGGCATCACGAAAGTGGCAGCTGGTTTCGTCCTCGGCATGTGGTTCGTGATGCAACTCTTCAGCGGGGGCATGAGTATCGGCAGTAAGGGAGGAGGCGTGGCCTTCTTCGCCCATATCGGCGGGTTTCTCGCAGGAATGGCGCTGATCGGTCTGTTCAAACGGCGGGACGTGCCCTTCTTGGCGCCCAGCAACAGAGACCGATGGGAACGCTAGTGCTCACCGCGCCAATCTGTCACGAAATTGCTGCGCATGATCGAGGGCGAGACCGAGCGTCTCCCCGAGAAATGTGACATGGCCCATCTTGCGACGGGGACGGATCGCACGTTTACCGTAGAGATGGAGCAAGGCACCGGGAATAGCCAGCAGCGTTCGACTGCCTGCCCCCTTCACAAAGGCCGCGGCCTCCTCCCCGATCAGATTCACCATCACGGCAGGACTCAGCAGACGCACTTCACCGAGCGGCATCCCGCACGTCGCACGAACCTGTTGCTCGAATTGAGACACACTGCAGGCATCGAGCGTGTAATGGCCTGAGTTATGGGGCCGCGGCGCAATCTCGTTGATCAGCAGTTCTCCGCCGGACAACTGAAACAATTCGAGGCAGAAGACCCCGACCCCTTCCAGCCGATCCACCACCTGACGCGCCAGCATGGCCGCCCGCTCTGCTACCACTGAAGAAGCCGGGGCCGGCACCTTGGTGGTTCGCAAAATCCCCTCATCATGTTCATTCTCAACCAAGGGATAGGTGCAACTCTGTCCGTCAGATCCACGGACCACCAGGATCGAGAGTTCCCGTTCAAACGGCACAAAGGCCTCCACGATCCATCGCATGCCGGGGCGAGCGGATTTCGACAAGGCCCGTTCCACCTCCCGGACATCGGACTCCCGGCTGATCCGCCACTGGCCCTTGCCGTCATAGCCGGCCGTGGCGGTCTTACAGAGGGCGGGATAGCCGACCTGTCGGAGGGCCTGCGCCAATTGATCAGGTGTAGTCAGGCAAGCGAAGGGAGGGACGGGAAATCTGTTAGAGGCCAAGAATCCCTTTTGCTCAAGGCGATCCTGAATCACGCTCAGGACGGCGCTCGATGGGCGAACCGGCTTTCGCCGCTCCAACGAGCGACAGAGCTCCGCCGGGATATTTTCCCATTCATAGGTCACGACGCTGACCAGGTCGGCGAACCGCGCAAGAATCTGTTGATCGGTGAACGGAAAGGGAAAGCTGTGGGTGGCAACACGATGGGCCGGCGCCTCTGGATCCGGATCCCAGACTGCGACGTGATAGCCGAGACGGAGCGCCGCCAGAGTGAACATGGCGCCTAATTGTCCTCCGCCCAGCACGCCCAGGACCGATCCTGGCTCGATGACCGCTCGCTTCACGGACGGCGACTCGGACGGCCGGGACCCTTTGTGCCGGTCACCAGGCCCTTCGCTTCAGGAGACTGGAGCACGTTGTCAGTCTGAGTCTGACGGAATAATTTCACGCGGGCGGCAATCGCCGGATACCGGCCGGCCAGGATTTGCGCCGCCAGCAACCCGGCATTCTCCGCCCCTCCGATCGCCACGGTGGCGACAGGAATCCCTTTTGGCATTTGCACGATGGAGAGCAGCGAGTCGAGTCCGCGAAGATTCTCTGTCGGAATCGGAACCCCGATAACCGGCAGATGTGTCTTCGCCGCCAGCATCCCGGGAAGATGGGCCGCCCCGCCGGCGCCGGCAATAATGACTTCGATCCCCCGGCCGGGAGCCTGTTCAGCATAGGCAAACAAGCGATCCGGAGTCCGATGCGCAGAGACGACCAGCAATTCGCTCATGATTCCAAGATCCGCCAGCATCGCCACGGCCTTTTCTAAAATCGGGAAATCGGACCTGCTTCCGCCCAACACCCCGACCAAGGGATGTGAGCGATCCGTCCCTCGACGCCTGGCTTGTGATCGTGGTGTGTTGCTGAGACGGGGCATATTCGCGCGGCCTTTCTCTTACGGCTCCCATGGCTCTCAACGGAGCTCCCACCTTAGCGATTCTCTGACTGATGGTCAAGCGTAGCCCTCTCCAGAATAACCAGGTGCCGCTGAAAAATTGACCGGATACGCCGCTTCCACTATGATAGACCACGTTGTGGTAGGTCCCCTGCTCTGGCGAGGAGAACTCGGTGGCGCGTTTCACGCAGAATTTGCGAAATAAAGTCCGCTCCCTCGTTCGACAGAACACAGGGCTGGACGAGATCGCGATCGACGACCTGGCGACCTCGGCAAAGCTCCAGTCCTGGGAAGCGGTCCAAATCCCCGAACGTCTTCGATTTTCCTCGCGCCTCGCCATTAAGCTGGTGCTGCTGTTTCTCGTGATCATTGCCTTCGTGCCCTGGACCCAGACGATTACCGTCACCGGGCAACTCTCCGCGTATATGCCCTACGAACGTCCGCAAGATATCGAAGCGCAAATCACCGGGCGGATTAAGAAATGGCACATCTTTGAGGGGGTGCGCGTCAAGCAAGGCGATCTCATCCTTGAATTGGATGACTACGATCCCAACTTCATGTCCCCGGACCTCCTGCCTTTTCTAGACCAACGACGCAAGGCGCTGGACCAGTCTCGCAAAGCCGCGCTCGCGCGCGCCGACCAATTGGATAAACGGATCGTGGAGATGCATAACCTCGTCAAGTCCGCGGTCCCCTCCGCCCAGGCGCGGGTGGTCGAAGCGGAAAACAAGGTGCGGGAAGCCTACCAGAAGGTCGAAGCGGCAAAAATTGCGG
The DNA here is from genome assembly GCA_964358535.1 of uncultured Nitrospira sp. GTDB lineage: Bacteria > Nitrospirota > Nitrospiria > Nitrospirales > Nitrospiraceae > Palsa-1315. The sequence continues at coordinate 26,098 of CAYHQK010000013.1, forward strand.
CCGCAACCGCTGAATTAAACGTGAACCGGCACAAACAGTTGGCGGAGCAGGGCCTCGTGTCGCAACGCGAACTCGAGTTGACCATCCAATCGGCGCTCGCCACCAAAGCCGATCTGACCGGGGCGCAGGCCAACCTCAAAGGCGCGGGACAGGCGATGAAAGCCCTCAGCTTTGGCCGCGACCAAGTCAGCGCCGATGTCCTGCAACGATTGCTTGATGCCGAAGCGGCCCGTGAGGCCTCCATCGGCGACGCGGCCAAAGCCACCGATCAGCTGGCCGATGTCTCCTTGCGGATGTCCAATGCGGAACAACGCCGGCTCGCTAGCCGCATCCTCGCCCCGATCGATGGCACCGTGGTGAAAATGGCTCACGCCGGGGCCGGAGAAACCGTCCGTCCCGGGGATAAACTCGTGAAGCTTTCTCCGACGAGCACCGACAAAGCCATTGAGATGGTGGCTGACGGAATCGACGCGCCGCTCCTCAACGTGGGCCGCAAAGTTCGCATCCTGTTCTACGGGATTCCCGCCATTCCGCTCCCGGCCTGGCCGGAAATCATGGCCGGCACCTATGGCGGATTGATCAAAGTCATCGATCAAGTCGACGACGGCAAGGGAAGCTTTCGTTTTTGGGTGGTCCCGGATCCCGGCGATCGGTCCTGGCCCCCCCAAGAACATATCCGCCAGGGAACGAAAGCGATGGGATGGGTCATCTTGAACCGGGTCCCCCTCTGGTACGAACTCTGGCGGCGTTTCAATCTCTTCCCGCCGGACTATCAAGAGCGCCCGCCAAGCCTGATCGACACCCTCTTGCCGAAAGCAGGGCGAGGTGCAAAGTAGACACGGCGCAGCAGGTCCTAACTCGTCTTACCTTGCTTGTATCGCAGCCTCCATTGCCTGCCGGACAGGGGCGCACCCTCGCCGCGGCCGCTCGCCCGATCCGACAAAAGGAGTACCTCCCATGAGTGCCATCCGTTACATCCCGATCGTTCTGCTCCTGGGAACAATCTGGCTGTGCCCTCTCTCCGCTACTGCGGGAGAGGCGGCGAAATCAAAACCGCTTCCCCCGATTCCCTTGAGCGTAGAAGAGATTCACGCCTGGATCGATCGTTCCCACCCGCTCCTCAGGGGCGCCGGCACGGAGAAAACGATGGCCCGCGGGAAAATGCTCAAAGCGCTAGGCGCCTTTGAGCCGACCCTCGTCAACGATACGGAAATCGAACGATTCATCAAGAGTTCGGACCCCAACAAAGGCACCCAAACCGTGGGTTTCAACGACACCCTCATCGAGGCCCGCCATCCCTGGGGATTTCGCTACAGCGCAGGCGTGCGGAAGGCAATCGGCGACGCCGCCATTCCAGACCTCTCGTTCGGCAACAACAATCAAGTCCTCCTCGGAGGCTTCAT
>CAYHQK010000013.1:27600-30504 GCA_964358535.1 uncultured Nitrospira sp.
CCATTCCAGACCTCTCGTTCGGCAACAACAATCAAGTCCTCCTCGGAGGCTTCATGCCCCTCCTCCGAGGCCTCATGATGAATCCTGAGAATGCCGAACTCCAGCGATCCGAATTGGCCAATCCCCGCGCAGAGGTGCAAATTGCGCAAACAAGGCAGGACCTCTTCCTCGCGGCCGCCACGCAGTTCTGGGATTGGGTCACAGCGGTGAAGCTGGCGGACGTGCAGCGCCGGGCCGTGGGAGTGGCTGAAGATCGCCATAAACAAGTCGAAAGCCGCGCCAAAGCGGGAGCCGTCGCGCCGCTCGACGTGGTCGAAGCCAATCAGGAAGTCCAGCGCCGGCGCGAAACGGCCATCGCCGTGCAGCGGCTGGTGGAGCAGGAGCAGCTGAAACTCTCCATGTTCCTCTGGGACAACAACGCCCCCGTGACTCCGCCGTTAGAGCGGGTCCCGAATTTCCCGTCGCAGATGCCGGGGCCGGCGCCCGACGCCATCCAGGCCCACAAACTCCAGGCCAAGGTCGAGCGCCCGGAGATCAAAGAAATCGGCATCGAGGCCAAGCTGAACAATATCGACCTGGAGCTGGCCAAAAATAACCTCCTCCCAAGCCTGGATGCGGAGGCGGCGCCAGCCCGCGCGCCAGAAAAATTCGTACTGGGACTTGGCTACCGCTTCGGGCTGGAGCTCAGAATTCCCATTCTCCAGCGCAAGAGCCGCGGAGAAGTCCTGGAAGCGCAAGGCAAGGCGGATCGATTTGTCTTCATGCAGCAGTTCCGCGAGCAACAAGTACTCGTCGACGTGGACAATGCCCTCTCCGCCATTGAACGAGCCAAAGAACGGGTGGCGGCCGCAACCGAGTCGCTCCGCCTGGCCAAGACGCTCGAAGAAGGGGAACGGTTCCGGTTTAGCCTGGGAGCCACCAGCGTCCTCTTCGTCAACTTGCGGGAACGGAATTCCGTCGACTCAGAGAACCAGGTCATCCGCGCCAAGGCGGACTATCAAAAAGCCCTGGCCCTCTACCAGTGGGCGATCGGAGCCTGGGCGAAAACGACGCCGTACACGACTCCCGTCACCTATCGCGCCAGAGACTGACGGAGAAGAAGTGGCTTTTATTTTTGTGCTTTGATAGCGTGAGAAAAATGTGCGCCTGTTCCCATAGACCACTCATTCCGACCCTCGCCAGACCGTGCGACACAAGGCGGGGCCAAGCTGAGGAAGAAGGCGGAATCCGTGCAAAATCCGGTCGGTAGCCAGCCAAACCTGTTTCAGTTGATGCTCGGTTGCCTGGGCGTCCTCTTCCGCTTGGAACGGCGGATCCTCGCCCTGATTTTTTCGTATTCGCTCGCCATCGGACTCTTCTCGCTCATCGTCCCTCTCACTGTCCAAGAACTCGTCAACACGTTTGCCTTTGCCATTCAGCCCATCACCATTGTGACCCTCGCGGGGGTCATGGTGGTCGGGCTCATGTTCGTCGGAACGTTTCGCGCCCTGCAGTTCTACTCCGTCGAGGTGCTGGAGCGCCGGATCTTCGCTCGCATCGCCCTCGGCATGGCCCAACAGTTGCCCCATCTGCAATTTTCAGAATTCCAGCCCCGTTATGCCAATTACTTCATGGAGACGGTCTTCATGCAGCGGGCGCTCTCGGTGCTCCTTGTCGACCTGATCAATGTCGTCGTCGGCGGCGCGGTCGGCATGACCATCCTGGTCTTTTATCATCCGTATTTCTTGCTGTATAACACCCTGCTCCTGGCAGGATTCAGCGTCGTCTTTTTTCTTATGTCGCATGGAGGACTCAAAGCCTCCATCGATATGTCCCATGCGAAGTATGAAGCCCTGCACTGGCTGCAGGAAATTTCCCACAATCTGCTGCACTTCAAATCCACGGACAGCCAAGCGCTGGTGATGACAAGGACAGACGAGTTAGTCCACTCCTACGTCGAGGCCAGACAGACCCGATTCGGCATTCTGATCCGCCAGTACTTGGGATCGGTCGGCTGGCAAGCCGTCGCCCACAGCGGGCTCCTCGCTACCGCCGGATGGTTGTTGTCCATGGGGCAGTTGACGCTCGGACAACTGGTGGCCGCCGAAGTCGTCGTCAGTGGCCTTCTCTTGAGTCTCGATGCCATTGTCAAACGCATGGGACACATTTATTATTTCTTAACCGGGCTGTACGAGCTCAATTTTCTGTTCTCGCTTCCGAAGGACCAAACCGCCATCGCCCTGTCCGTCACGCTGCCGGATCCAACCATTCACGGCATTCGCGTGCTCTGCAAAGACCTCGCGTTCACCCACCCAGACATGCCGCCGACCTTCGAGCATTTTAACCTTGAAGTCACCCCCGGCGAAAAGATCGGCATCTACGCCGGCACGGCGGCAGCCAAAACATCACTCGCACGAATCTTGGCGGGTATGGAAGCGCCAACCGGCGGCGTCATCCGGTACAATGGAGTGGACCTTCGCCACCTTGACCTCCACACGATCAATCGTTGCCGGGGATTCATGATCGATTCCCAGCTCACCCTGTTCGAGGGCACGATCGAGGATAATATCGTCCTGGGACGATCCTATGTTCCGTATGGCGATGTCCGGTGGGCTCTGCGCTTCACCGAACTGGAGGAAGAGGTCGATGCGCTCCCGCAGGGACTCAAGACCCACGTCAGGGCTCCCGGGAAGGTGCTAGCCCCGACGCATATCATGCGGATCTTGCTCGCGCGGGCGATCCTGGCCCGTCCGCAAATTCTGATCTTTGACGGCGTCCTCCATACCATGCACCCGACCCTGCGCGAGACCATCTTGCGGCGGCTCTGCTCAAAAGATGAGCCATGGTCGGTGATCTTTGTGTCGAACGACCCCAATCTCACGCCGCACGTCGACCGGCGAATCATTCTCGATTGAGCGGAGGAAC
>CAYHQK010000014.1:0-29268 GCA_964358535.1 uncultured Nitrospira sp.
AAAGGGAAACCTTCGTGCGTTTGCACGAAAAGCGGCGCGCCAAGTTAGCATTGGCGGACGAGAGCTGTCAATACGATGCTGTGGGCGCGAAAGAAGTCAGAAAGACTGGATGATGCCGCCGCCGAGCACGCGATCCTCTCGATAGAAGACCGCGGACTGTCCGGGGCTCAATGCGCGCTGTGGCTCGTGGAAGAGAATGCGGAGGGTGCCTTCTGAAAGAGACTGGACGGTGGCAGGCGCTGCAGGCGTGGCGTAGCGGACCTTCACCGTTACGTCCGTTGCGCCAGTGAGTAGGGTGGGGTCGAAGAGATTTAGATCCGCGATATCGCATTGATCGCGCCGGAGCGACTCTTCCGTCCCGAGGACGACCGTATTGGTGGCGGGCTGGACTTGCTGTACGTATAGCCTGCGGCCCGCGGCAATCCCGAGACCCCGTCGTTGCCCCGGTGTATAGAACGCGATTCCCTCATGATCGCCGAGATAGCGGCCCTTATCGTCGACGAAGGCCCCGGACTTCTTGGAGGCAGGGGCTTCTTTTTCGATGAAGGTTCGGTAATCGCCATGGCTCACGAAGCAGATTTCCTGGCTTTCCTTCAATTCGTCGACGGGAAGGCCTAAGGCTTCCGCTTCCTTCCAGACGTCGGTTTTTTGCATGGCCCCTACGGGAAAGAGCAGACGAGAGAGCCAAGGCTGACGGAGGCGATAGAGAAAGTAGCTCTGGTCTTTTTTGGGATCGGTCGCGCGGTGGAGAGTCGGGAGGCCGTCGGATTCGCCGATGCGGACATAGTGACCAGTGGCGACAAAATTGATCCCGCGCGCGTCCGCCAGCTCGATAAGACCGCGCAGCTTGACGCGCTCATTGCAGCGGACGCAGGGATTGGGCGTGGTACCGTCGAGATAGCCGGCCAGAAAGTCGTCGATGACGCCGGTCCGAAAGGTTTGCCTGGTGTCGACGACCTCATGCGGAATTTTCAAGGCCTGCGCCACATAGCGGGCGATGCCGACCTTGCAGCAGCCGCGCTCCTCCCATTTCTTGGAGGCTGCGACCGTTTCGTCTTCGTGTTCCCAAACCTGAAGCGTGACGCCGTGGACATCGTAGCCCTGGCGAACCAGGAGCGCTGCCGCAACGGAGCTGTCCACTCCACCGCTCATGCCGAGAAGAACTGTTGGACGAGTCATAGGTGCTATTGTACTGAGTGGGCAGCGAAAGGGCTAGAGGGCTGGCCGTTAATGCGAGGATGCGGCAAGACCGTGGGGCGCGCCGATCGGCACGGTTCGGTCGTCATGCAAGTGCTGGATGTCCATATCGCACGTGCCTTGGAATTGTGAGCCCTCCTCGATCGCGATCACCGGGGTGTGGATATCGCCGACCAGCAGGCCGGGCTTCAGAATCTGAATCTTATCCGTGGCGGTGATGATGCCGTTGATCTTGCCGCTATTGATGAGTATGCCGGTGGATACGAGTCCTTTGATCACCGCATGCTCTCCGACGATCAGCGTCCCGATGATGTGGAGTTCGCCCTCGACGCGACCATCGATCTGAACGGTGCCGGTGAACGTCATCACGCCCTTGAAGTTCATGCTCTTGGCCATGAGCGTGAAGTTCTCGTCGGCGGATTCGGCGTGCTGGCCCCATTCCTTCATTGCCCACATCATGGCCTCCTGCGGCGCGGCCCACCCGCGCATAACCCATTGTCACGACGAGGGCGCGAAAATAATCTACCTAGGTATATGCATGATCTAACCATTCGCACGTTTCAATTCCGGCTGCGCGATGACGCCAATCTCGCGCACCGGGGTTTCCCGGGGAAGCGCGTGCGCCGCGCGAACCATTTCAAGGTCGCCATTGAACAGCACGCCATCTTCTACGGACAGGACGGGCGTCTTCACGCTTCCGCTCACTACCGCCGGGTCGCGGAGTTTCACGCGCTCTTTGGCCACGATATCGCCGGTGATTTTTCCCTTGCAGATGATCGTTCCAGCCGTGATTTTGGCCTGGATGACGGCATTTTCCCCCACTAGCAGTATGCCGTCCGTGTGAATTTCCCCGTTGAGGTAGCCGTCAATTCTGACTGTGCCGCTATAGGTGATGGTGCCGTTGAACTCGACGCCCTTTCCGACAAAGGCAATAATGCCCCCGGCATCTTTGGTCGCTGGATTGGTTGTGAGATCCGTGATGTCGTCCCGTTCCTGTTCGACTGAATCCTGCACGTCCTGTTTCACGTCCCACATAATGAGTGCGCCTCCTCGAGTTAGTGCCAGTGTTTCACTGTGACTGCGATCCTGTATGTCTAGATAGACGGTACGGACGAGCTCAATCATGAGGGAGAGAGCAATAAATATGCCCTCGCCAGCAGGAGTTTTAAGAGGCACAAACGAGTGTGAATTAGCTCAGAAGAGTTTCAAGAATTCCGTCGAGCTCCGGGGCTGAGAAGTAGTGAATAACAATTTTCCCGCCGCGTCTTCCTTTTTGGATCGAGACCTTGGTTCCTAATCGTTTCTGTAACCGTTCTTCGACGTCGGACCAGGGTGTCCGGCGTAGCTCTTTGGTCTTGCGATTCTTCGCAACTGGTGAGGACTCTACGAGTTTTTCCGTCTCTCTCACCGATAATGTTTGGGCGACCACGAGCTGGGCGACCCGAAGCTGCTCACTCGAGCTCGGAAGACCAAGAATAACCTTCGCATGGCCTATGGAAAGCTGGTTCAGTTCGATGAGCTGTTGGACCTCTGAGGGAAGGTTGATGAGGCGTACGATATTGGCGATGGAGGATCGTTCGCAACCGACTCGTTGCGCAATTATGTCCTGCGTGAGCCCAAATTCGTTCATCATCCGATGGTAGGCCCTGGCCATTTCCATGGGGTTCAGGTCTGCCCGTTGAAGATTTTCCACCAGCGCCAGGACGACAGATTCTTCATCGCCGCAATTGCGAATGACCGCTTGAATCGTGTCGAGTCCCGCATCTTTCGTCGCGCGCCAGCGTCGTTCACCGGAAATGAGTTCGTAGATTCCGTCGCCCTTGCGGCGCACCAAAATTGGCTGCAACAATCCACTTTGCTTCAGTGAGGCCGTGAGTTCCGCCAGTTCCTGCGGCGCAAACGTTTGTCTCGGCTGATACCGGTTGGGCACAATCGCATCGACCCGCAGATGCTGAACCTCCGGCATGTCCGGCGTGGACGCAGGTTTGGCGGCAGGCAGCAATGCGTCGAGCCCTCTACCGAGCGCTTTTTTCTCCATGACTCACAAACTCCTTGGCTAAAGACAAATAGGCCTGCGCCCCTGCCGACGCGACGTTATACAGCATGGCTGGACGACCGTAACTTGGAGCCTCGGCAAGCGTCACGTTACGAGGGATTACGGTGTTGTAGACGACGTCTTTGAAATGTGCGCGAACCTGCTCAACTACTTGACGCGCCAACGTATTCCTCGCATCAAACATTGTCAAGACGATCCCCTCCAGCTGGAGATCCTGGTTGAATGATTGGCGGACTCGTTCGATGCTGCCGACCAATCGGCTGAGCCCTTCCATCGCATAGTACTCACATTGAACCGGGACTAAAATGGTGCGGGCTGCGACGAGGGCGTTTACCGTCAGGATTCCCAATGTCGGTGGACAGTCGAGAAAGATGATGTCGAATAATGGCTCGATGTCTCGCAGGAAGCGCTGAAGCAGTTTTTCTCGATCTTCAACGTTCACCAGTTCTATTTCTGCCCCGGACAGGTCGGCATTTGCCGGCAAGAGCGACAGACCATTCACTTCCGTGGCGAGTACCGCATCCAGGAACTTCACTTCATTGACCAGACAGTTATAGATCGTGGCTTGTAAGGACCGTGGGTCAACACCCAGTCCGCTGGTGGCATTTCCTTGCGGGTCCATATCTATCAAAAGGACTCGCTTTCCCAGCAGCGCAATGCCAGCGGCAAGGTTTACAGCTGTTGTCGTTTTTCCCACGCCACCCTTTTGATTTGCTATCGCAATAATTTTTGTCATTATGAGATTAGATCGATCCTGTTCCACGTGGAACATAGATGTATATATTTGATTATATTATGAATTATTCTTTTCAATTACCGTAATAACTCTTTTCCCAGATGCTTGCGGCAAGAGTAAAGTTGTTTCATTAACAAGATGAAATCCGTCACCAAGTTCATGATTTTGGATTGCCTCTGCTCGGTATAAGACGACTTTCCCTCTTGGGGCCAATAGAGTGGGAGCATGTTTTCTTACGTCTTCAAACTTCAATGCTCGTAGGACAATCATGTCAACAGTCGGATGAAGAGGTTTCTTGGCATATTGCTCGATAGTACCATCAAATGTTGATATTCCGCGAAGTTTCAAGAGACCAATTACCGAATTAAGAAATGAGCATTTTTTTTGAACTGGCTCAATGAGAACCAGCTGAAGATCTGGTCTCATAATTTTCAGTGGAATGCCGGGAAATCCCCCGCCAGACCCTACATCAAGCACTAAGGCCTGTTCGGGAAAACTTGTCGCAACAAGCGCAGCGAGTGAGTCAATGAAGTGTTTGATGATAATTTCATTGGGTTCGGTGATCGCGGTGAGATTAATCGTCTTATTCCACTCAATGAGTTGAGCAAGATAACGGATGAATTGCCAAATTTGAGCATTTTCTATAGTTAGTCCGATTTCTTTTGCTGAGCTAACTATGAGGGTATGTAATTCTTGTTCATGTTCCACGTGGAACAATTACGTGAATCAGCAGATGAGGTCAAGACATTCCGGTGCTGGCCGAAAAATCTCAGCATTTATGGGTTTAAGGCGAGAGCTGTAAAAGATTGTTTCGATTGGATTCCCCTCTGTGTCTTTCGAGTGCCACAAGGAGAAGGGAAATTGCTGCTGGCGTGATTCCTGAAATTCTCGAGGCTTGACCAATAGATGCCGGACGTACCTTCTTTAACTTTTCGCGCACTTCTCGTGAAAAGCCAGTTGTTTTATCATAGTCAAAGCCGATGGGAATGGGCTTCGACTCAAGCTTTTTGAACCGTCCTATCTGTTGGAGCTGCCGCTTAATGTACCCGGAGTACTTGATTTGCAGCTCTACTTCTTCATATGTTTCAATATCTTGAACGGAATCAATCTCAAGCGCTTCCAAAAGAGTCTTATAGCTCACACCCTGACGCCGTAATAGCTGGGCAGCGGTGCAGGGCCCTGAGATCTCTTCGATCTGAGCCTTCACTAAACGTTCACGAACGACTTCCGTGAGCCTGGGTCGAAACTCTTCGAGCCGTACCAGTTCTGATTCAATGGCCTCTTGTTTGATCTGAAATTTGGCATAAACCTCATCGGAGATCAGGCCGGCCTTTTGTCCAATATCAGTTAATCGAAGGTCCGCATTCCCATGGCGCAGCAAGAGGCGATATTCTGCCCGCGAGGTGAACATACGATAGGGTTCACGCGCGTCCTTTGTAATGAGATCGTCAATTAAAACGCCAATATAGGCCTGCGAACGATCCAGCACCAGAGGGGGCTCTCCGCGCAGTTTCAAGACGGCATTGATCCCGGCCATGAGACCTTGAGCCGCCGCTTCTTCATAGCCGGATGTTCCGTTGATCTGTCCCGCATGGTAAAGACCGGCCAGAAGTTTGGTTTCCAGAGTCTGATGCAATTGCCTGGGAGGAAAATAGTCGTACTCGATCGCATAGCCAGGCTTGAGCATGGTGGCATGTTCTAACCCTGGAATCGTTTTGAGCATGGCGGCCTGCACATCTACCGGGAGACTGGTGGAAATGCCGTTGGGATAAAATTCGCGGCTTTCCAGCCCTTCCGGTTCGATAAAGATCTGGTGCCGCTCTTTGTCGGCGAAACGCACAACCTTATCCTCGATCGACGGACAATAGCGGGGCCCCACTGACTCAATGATGCCGCTGTACAGCGGCGACCGATCCAGGTTGCGTTGGATCAGCTCGTGGGTCGCGCGACTGGTGTGAGTCAAATGACAGGGAAGCTGCCGGTTCACAATTCGGTCAGTCCGATACGAGAAGGGTGGCGGCGGATCATCACCCGGTTGCGGCGTCATGACGGAAAAGTCGATGGTGGCCCCGTCCAAGCGAGGAGGTGTGCCGGTTTTGAGCCGTCCCACTTCGAAGCCCAGGTCGCGCATACAATCAGACAAGTGCTCGGCGGACGCTTCGCCGGCCCGCCCCGCAGGGAAATGATTCAGGCCGATATGGATAAGTCCCTTAAGGAATGTGCCTGATGTCAAGATGACGGCCTTCGCCGAGATGTGCTCGCCTCGGCCGGTCACGACGCCCGTAATCGCGCCGGCATGCGTCAGCAAACGATCGACCGTGCCCTCGCCGATCGTGAGTCCCGGCTGCAGCCGCAACGTTTGTTGCATAGTTTCCCGGTACAGTTTCTTGTCGCATTGGACGCGGAGGGCTCGCACCGCCGGGCCTTTGCTCGTATTGATGAAGCGGAACTGGATGCCGGCTTGATCCGTATTCCGCGCCATCTCCCCGCCCAGCGCATCGATTTCTTTGACGAGGTGTCCCTTGGCGATGCCCCCGATTGCCGGGTTGCATGACATCTGCGCGATGCGGTCGTGATCCATCGTGAGCAGCAGGGTTCGCGCACCCATGCGCGCCGCAGCCAAGGCGGCTTCGCAGCCCGCATGGCCTCCCCCGACGACAATGACGTCAACCGCCTGTTCCACGTTCACACGCTCCTACTTGCCGATACAGAATTCTGAAAAGATCTGCGCCAAAATTTCGTCCGTCGTAATGGCCCCGGTAATTTCTCCGAGCGCGTCGGCGGCGGCTCGCACATCGATCGAGACGAGTTCACCGGCCATTCCGCCTTGCACAGACTCAAGAGCCTGGCTCAAGGATTCACCGGCGCGGCGCAATGCATCGCGATGCCGCACGTTCGTGACCGTGACACTCTCCGCCGCTTCAAAGCCTCCGGAGACCAGCTGAGCACGAAGAGCCGACTTCACCGTTTCCACTCCCAGACCAGTCTTTGCCGAAATAGGATAGGTCGGGCGGCCCACCAGTGCGGCCTCCGTCGCCAGGGTCTGGGCAAGATCCGCCTTGTTCAGCACCACGACATGCTTGCGATCGCGGACTGACTGCAAGAGGTCACGATCATCGTTCGTGAGGGGAGCAGTTCCATCCAGCACCACTAACGCAAGATCGGCTTCATCTTGCGCGGCGCGCGTCCGCTTGATCCCTTCCCGCTCGACGAGGTCCTCCGTGTCCCGCAGTCCCGCCGTATCAATCAACCGAATCATCACTCCGTGAAGATCGATGGATTCCTCGATCACATCCCTCGTCGTTCCGGCAATGGCCGTCACAATGGCGCGTTCTTCCCTCAGAAGACGGTTCAGCAAGCTGGATTTGCCGACATTCGGGCGGCCCAGGATGACGACGCGCGCCCCCTCCCGCAAGATCCGCCCCTCCTGCGCCGTGGCCGCGAGTTTCTGAACCACGGCATAGGCCTCCCGCACGATGCGCACCAGCTCGTCTCGTTGCAGAAAGGCGATATCTTCGTCCACAAAATCGATCCCCGCCTCTACATGGGCCAACACGGTGAGGAGCGAGGCCCGGGCCTGATCCACTTCGCGGGCGAGTTCACCCCGTAGATGGCGCTGGGCGATGTGGAGTCCGGCGGTCGATGTGGCCCTGATGGTATCGAGGACCGCTTCCGCTTGGGACAGATCCAGCCGTCCGTTGAGGAACGCCCGCTTCGTAAACTCTCCCGGCTCCGCCATCCGTGCGCCTGATTCGACACAGACCCTGCAGATCAGTTCCAGCACCAAAGCTCCGCCATGCGACTGAATCTCGACCACATCTTCTGCGGTAAATGAGCGGGGCGCCTTCATGTAGACCACGAGCGCTTCGTCGAGCAGGCCAGCAGCCTGCGTCCGATCGTGATCGAGCGCATGATCGTTCCGCTTGTCCGTTGCGGGAATCACCAGATCGGCGAGATAGAGCCTGTGCGAGGAGACCGATGTCAGGGGGCGATTGGAACGTAATCGAACGACCCGGGAGGCGACAGTGAGCGATTGGGGGCCGCTCAGACGAACGATCCCGATGCCGCCCTCACCTACTGGGGTGGCAATGGCACAGATCGTATCCTCAAGTCCTCCCCGCATGACGACTCTTTCGCTCGGTGCTGCTTCCCCCGGCGCAGGCCTTGGCTCGTGGGGGCGGTTATGACTTCGCGCTGCTCTGCTCAGGCCCTGCCGAGATGAGGGTCTTGTTGCGAAACAGAAACCGATCCGTAAATACTTGCTGGGAGATGGTCAGGACATTGTTCGTCAGCCAATACAAGACCAGGCCTGCAGGAAAATTGACGAACAGGAAGGTCATGAACACCGGGAGCACCAACATGATCTTCGCTTGCGTCGGGTCCATCGTGGTGGGCGTGATCTTCTGCTGGATCACCATGGTCGCCCCCATGATCACCGGCAACACATAGTAGGGATCCTGCACTGACAAGTCGGTAATCCAGAGCATGAAGGGCGCTTGGCGCAAATCGATCGTCATGTAGAGGATGTTGAACAGGGCGACGAACACCGGCATCTGTAGAATCATCGGGAGGCAGCCGCCCACCGGATTCACTTTCTGGTCGCGATAGAGTTTGATCAATTCCTTGTTCAGCCGGTCCCGGTCATCTTTATACTTTTCCTGCACAGCCGCGACCTTGGGCTGGATCAGCTGCATCATCTTCATCGACTTGTAGCTCTTGTACTGCAACGGCACAAACAACAACTTGATCGCTAACGTCAGGAGGATGATGGTGACTCCGTAGTTGTAGGTATAGTCGTGGATGAATCGCAGTACGTAGAAAATCGGCTTGGCCACCGACTTCACCACTGTCCAACTGCCGAAGATGAACCAGCCGAAATCGATCGTATCTTCCAGACCTACGTTCAATGAGCGGAGTGTGTCGTATTCCTTCGGGCCGGCATAGAGCTGGAGCGCGACCGAGGTCCCTGCGCCAGGCGCGGGCATTCGCACGCCAGCCGAGACCACCTTATCGCCTTCTTTTTTGGCCAGCGCGGACGTCGCCTGTTTCGGCAGCAAGACCGAAAGGAAGTACTTGTCCTGCAGCGCGACCCACTGAACCGAGCCCTTCCGTTCAAGTTCCGTGTCCGGCGTTTCCTTTTCCGCCTTGTCGTCAACCAGCGAAGCCGATCCGATCAGGCCGATGAATCCTTCGCCCCATTCCACGATACCAAAGTTCGTGCCCAGGCCGACATCGTAGGGCTCGGTCACGCCTTCCAGGGCGACGGCGATATCCACCACGTAACTATCGTGATAAAAGGTCAGCCGTTTCTCCACGCCGAGGTGGGTGACGGGATCGTGAAACTGCATCGTGACATGCCCGACGGGATGTGCGGCGTCCAAGATCGTGAAGTCTTGCTCAATATGGTAGAGGCCTTCCCGAATCGTCTTTTCGATCTCGGCGTTCGCCACCGTAATCGAGAGGGGGCCTCTGAACTTTCCCCCCGAGTAGACGAGTTGCACCGGTTTCTCTTCAGGGGGCGCCGTATGGTAGCGCTTCAGCTCCCAGCTCTTGATCACCCCGCCACGATTCGAGAACCCGACCCGCACCAGATCCGTTTCAATCGTCACCGTCTGTTCCGCCGTTGCCGAGGGCACAACTGGCGAGGTCGCGTCAGGCTGTTGACCAGATTGGGTGGCGAGGCTCGCGCTGGGCGAACTGCTGCTCTGTCCCGTCGCATCGGCAGGAACCGAGTCCGGCTCAGCGGAGGAGGAGCCACGAGCGGAGGAGTCCTGGACAGGCACTGGCTCAGGGAGCCAGCCCATCTGTTTGAGGAGCAGGTCGTAGCCCAGGATGATGGCTAACGAGAGAACGAGAAAGATGACGACGCGTTTTTCCATGACCACATGTTATCCGAGGTGAACAGCCAAGAACCCTGTTACTTCACAGGGTCCATTCCTCCGGGATGAAACGGATGGCACTTCAGCAGGCGGCAGGCCGCAAGCCTCAGCCCGCGGAGCACCCCGTACTGACCGATCGCAGCACTCGCATATTCAGAGCAGGTCGGCTCGAACCGGCAGGCCGGTCCGAGGAACGGCGAGATCCAATAGCGGTAACCGGCAAGCAGAGCGAGACACCAATGGCGCATGCTAGGCCTCAGGGGGACGTAAGAGCCGTTGGCGCTGGAGCGATGACAGCCAGGCTTCTTTTAGGGCGGCAAAGGGCTGAAGAATCGACTCCCGCTTGGGGAAGACGACAAGTGCTTGCCCTTGGATCAATTGATCTTGCATCTGCCGCGTGAGCTCCCGAAACAGACGTTTCACGCGATTCCGGCTGACGGCGCCTCCGAATCGCTTGCCGACGACAATGCCGACACGGGAGCCGTTCACCTCAGTCTCGCAAATCATCAGGTTAAAGAAGGCGGTCGAAATGCGGCGTCCGTGCTTCTTGGCATGCTCGATATCACGGCTGCGTTTCAGGAACAGATCCCTGTCAGTTCCACCCTGCGACATGACGATCATCCTGGGTGAGAACCAGCTCGCACAGGCACTCCCTTCGAGTCCAGATCTCCGGATCTCGATCATGACCACCTGCCGTCATTCTGTGAAGGGAACGTCCTTGTTTGGGATACGTGCCGGGGGCAAGATTCCTCGCGAAGCCTGCAGGGGTACCGTTCACTACTAGACGGTCAAGCGGGCCCGACCCTTCGCGCGACGACGAGCCAAGACCTTGCGGCCGTTCTTCGTGCTCATCCGTTTGCGAAATCCATGCTCACGTTTTTTCTTGAGGTTCGATGGCTGTGCAGATGTAAATGACATAACAATCACTCCTTGCTAAGAATACTCACGGATGAACGGAGCATTATAGAGGCGGGGTTGCACCCTGTCAAATTGTTGTTCCTTCGAGGACGGTGGTTTGTGCCTTGGTTCGCGCACGAGACACCGGTTGGAGGAGCGCAGCACCATCGAGAGCTCGTCCTTCGATACGTACTATGATTGAGGCGCTTTTGTCGGTGACGGGCTAGACTGCCCCATAACTTTCGCGATATTTTCAGGGCATTCCAGTATAAAGCGTTGCAATATAAAGGCTTCATGCTGATTGCCATCGTGGATTTACTGGCATCACCCTTGCGAATTAGTTCTCATTCGACGCATCTTGTGCGCCAAGAGTGGGCGAGTCAACGAAGATAAACAGGAGCGCTGACCCTTAGTCGGCTTTTTAACAAGGAGAGAAACGATGAATACACGAGCAGCAATGTTGCCAGTCATGTGCGCCCTTTTGATGCTTACGGCCTGCGCGAAGGCGCCGACGGAGCAGATCGCGGCGGCAGAGAAAGCCGTGACCGAAGCGCAGCAGAGCGGCGCCGCAACCTATGTCGCGGACGAATATGCCAAAATCGAAGGCACCATGGCTGCGCTCAAGAAAGAAGTGAGCGACCAAGACGGCAAGCTGGCGTTGTTCCGTGATTACGGGAAGGCCGAACAGCTCGCCGCCGCAGCCAAGAGCGATGCCGAACGGGTGAAAGTCGAGGCCGCGACGAAGAAGGAAGAAGCGAAGGCCGCCGCACTTCAGGCTCAACAAGTTGCGCAAGAAGCCGTGGCCTCCACGCTCGCACTCGTTGCCAAGGCGCCTACCGGAAAAGATCGCGCCGCATTAGAGTCGATCAAAGCCGATGCCGACGCCCTCAAGGAATCGCTCAATCAGGTGCAGGCGGCGATCGATGCCGCAGACTACCCAGCCGCACAAACCAAGGCGAAGGCCATTCACGAGAAGAGCCAGGCCGTGTCCCAGGAAATCGAGGCAGCGCTTGCCAAGATCGGAAAGGGAAAACCCTCTGCAGCGAAGAAGAAGTAAGATAGACTGATCCTATGACTGGTCACTGTCCGCGAGTCACATCGATGGTCTTGGGGTGGGGAGCCTTGGCGTTGGCTGGGCTGTTCACCGGCTGCGTGGAGGCCGTGCCTCAAGACGCGATCGAGGCGGTTGAAAACATTGATCGGGACCTCATGGAGTTGCGGGCGGCCGAGTTTTCCCCGGTCGACTATGCTCGGTTCGCCCACCAGTGGATGGCGCTGAAAAGTCGCGTTCAGGCCGACGAGGACCTGATTCGCTGGCCCTGGGAGCCCAACGATTTGGAGCTCGCCCTGCGGCGGCTCCAGGAAGAAGGCTCCCAGACAGTTGCCCGCCTGACTAAAGAGCGCGAAGCGTTGCGCCATTTAGCGGAAAGCAAGATTGCCCAGGTCGAGGACCGATTCCGGGTGATGGCGGTGCAAGTCAGCGCCATTGATAGCCGGCTTGTGCTGGGGCAGAAACCCGTTGAGACCGATCTGCTCATGAAACAGGCCCATGCCTTCTATGAGCAGGGCCAGTACGACCGCTCGCTCGACGCGTCGGACCGGGCCGCGCGGAACCTGGCCACGCAAGCGGTCTTGTTGGGCAATGAGTTTGGACGGTATGCGGATCGCGGGCGAATCAGCCGCTGGCAACAGATGGCCAAGGACACCATCGCCTGGTCTCGTACCCACCAAACTTCGGCGATTGTGGTCAACAAGGCCGATCGCGTGCTGACCCTCTATCACAACGGACAGAAGGTCCTCTCCTATCCTGTCCGCCTCGGATTCAATGGTATTCGCGAGAAGCGCTACCAGGGCGATGGCGCCACTCCGGAGGGCCGCTACCGGATCAGCCGTAAGCGCGGACAGGGGCAGACGCAGTTTTATCGCGCGTTGGTTCTCGACTACCCCAACGAAGAGGATCGACGGCGCTATCGGCTGGAACGAAAGACCGGGCAGATCCCGGGCTCGCGCGCCATCGGGGGGCAAATCGAAATCCACGGAGTCGAGAATGAGTTGATGGCCCAAACATTAGGGTGCGTCATGCTCGAAAATCCACAGATGACCCTGTTATTTGATCGAGTCGAGAAGGGCACGCCAGTCACCATCGTTGGCGCGCTGCATGAGCAGAACTCCGTCGCACAGACGTTAGTGCTGCTGGGTGTTCAACGGGAAGAAACCTAAGGGAGGACTCATGAAGCGCGTCCTCCTAGTTGTGTGGTCCGGCGTGATGGGCCTCTTTCTGGTCACCCTGGTGCAGAGCAGCGGTCTGCCGCTTTCAAACGCCTCAACCGTCCGTCCAGCCCCCGTCGATCCCGTTTCGTTGCGTATCCTCCAGGCGCGCTATAAAACGCTCGCCAAGCAACTGACCCAGTTGATGCCGACGCAGCCTTATATTCTGGTCGATACGGCCCGCAATCATCTCTATATTAAACGGCAGGATCAGGTCATGTTGGACGCGCTGGCCTCCACCGGCAGCGGCACGATCCTCGACAAGCCGGGCGATTCGAAGGGGCAGTGGATCTTCGATACCCCTCGGGGCGAATTTACCGTACAATCCCGGTTGACCAATCCCGTCTGGGTCAAGCCAGACTGGGCGTTTATCGAAGAGGGGCTCGCGGTCCCCAAGAGCCAGGCAGACCGTCTCGAGCCGGGAGTGCTCGGTGAATATGCGCTCGGATTCGGGAAGGGTTACTTTATTCACGGGACGCTCTATACCCGCCTCCTCGGGAAAAATGTGACGCACGGCTGTATTCGACTGAATGACGACGATCTGAAGAGTGTGTATCGGCTTGCCAAGGTCGGCACACCGATCATGATTTTCTAACCTGCCGCATTGGCGCAGCCCCTATGACTTTTCTCTGCGCAACGTTCTCCCTTCTCCTGTCACTGATTTCGGTAAGCTGGGCTGCTGAGCCGGAGGTCATCCCGCCAGGGGACTTCGCCGATTCCGCCGCGCTGCAAGAAGCCACCAGAGTGCTGGAAGAAGAGATCAAGCTCGCCGCCAGGCCACAGACTTATGTGGTCATCGATCTAGCGACCAACGTGATCCTGATTAAGGGCCGGGGCGTCGAGCTCCACCGCAGTCCGATCGAAAGCTGGTCCGCCTCCGACCTCTCCCGGCTTGCGGTCTTGCATCGCCTCCGTGAACGTCCGCAAGTCAATCGCCGCAAAATCGATCCCGCGGCTGTGGCGGAGCAAGATCCCATTTCCCTGGTCGACATGCCGACCACGTTTACGCTCAGATTCTCCCCGCCTTTGACGATTCTCGTCCTCTCCAATACGGACGGCAATCCCTGGCAATGGACCTTGCAGCGAGGGCGAGTATGGTGGCGCCGGCTCACGGCATGGGCACAAATCCTCCGGACAGGAGACACGTCTCCGCCCCCTCCCTCCCTCGATCTCACCGTTTCGCTCGATCATGCGCAGTCGCTCGCCTGGACGGTCACGGAAGGCATGTCCTTTCTCATCCGTCGCCCCACGCCATAGGGAGGCCTTATGTTTGTCTTTCGTTCGTCCGATATCTCTATGTTGAGGAACGATCAATGACCCGGAGCCGTACGAGAGTTGCAGACGGCATAGACAATTCCAGTGGACCGCGCGCCATGAAGCTCAAAACTGCCCAATCATTCTCTTTAGAACTACAAGCGCTGGTCACAGCGGCTCACGCGCGACTCAGCGCATCCCATGCGGTCGAGCGGCTGTGGGCCCGCGATCATCGGCTTTGGAAAGAAGACCCGACAGACATTGCCAACCGCCTGGGCTGGCTGACCATTGTCGGGGATATGAAAGAACGAACCGAGGAGTTGCACGCTTTCGCGAATTCCGTGAGGGATCGCGGTATCCGCGATGTGGTCATTCTTGGTATGGGCGGCAGCAGTTTGGGCCCTGAAGTGTTGCGCGCCTCATTTGGATCGAGCCGCGGTTTTCCGCGCTTGTGGGTCCTCGACTCCACGATCCCCGGCTGGGTTCGACAGGTCACGCAGGCCATCGATCCGGCTCGCAGCTTGTTCATCCTCGCCAGCAAGTCCGGCGGGACCATCGAGGTCCTGTCCCTCTTCGCCCACTTTTGGGAGCTCGTGCATCAGACTCCGGGCCATCAAGGCGGCGAGCAGTTTATTGCCATTACCGATCCCGGCACCGGGTTGGAAAAACTGGCAGCGGAACATCGGTTCGGTCGCATTTTTACCAGCCCCGCCGACATTGGTGGACGGTATTCGGTGCTTTCCCATTTTGGATTAGTCCCGGCGGCGTTGATGGGGATCGATGTGGCGCAGTTGCTGGCACGGGCTGCCATGATGGTTCGCATCTGCCAGGTCCAGACCCCCCTCGCCCACAACCCCGGCGCCGACCTTGGCGCGACGATGGCATCATTGGCGCAAGCGGGACGCAACAAGGTCACCATTATTGCCTCACCCCAGATCGCGGCCTTTGGCCTCTGGGCGGAGCAACTTCTCGCGGAAAGCACGGGCAAGGAAGGCACCGGCCTGATTCCTGTCGCGAACGAACCGAGCGTGTCATCGAACGCCTATGGCCAAGACCGGCTGTTCGTGTATCTCCGGCTGAAGAACGATCAGAACAGACCTCTCGATCAGCAAGTCGCCAAGCTTGCCAGACAGGGCCATCCTGTTGTGACCATCACGCTCCAAGACCGGTATGATCTCGCGGGAGAATTTTTCCGGTGGGAAGTGGCCACGGCCGTGGCCGGCCATCTCCTGGGGATTCAGCCCTTTGATCAACCGAATGTTCAGGAAAGCAAAGACAACACGGCCCGCGTGCTGAAAACCGTTCAGTCCACCGGCAAGTTGCCGAAGCAGACCACCGTCACTCCGGCTAAGGCCGCGGCGCAGCTCAAACGGCATTGTCGCCCCGGCATCTATGTCGCCATTCTGGCCTACACGACGCCCTCTCCAAAGATGGAGCAGGCCCTTCGTGCGTTACGGCGAGCGCTCGTCTCCCATCACCATGTGACCACGACGTCCGGCTATGGACCTCGCTACCTCCATTCGACGGGCCAGCTCCATAAGGGAGGTCCGGATAGTGGACTCTTCTTGCAGCTCATCGATCAGATGAGTCCGGATCTCGCGATCCCGGGAGCCGCCTTCACCTTTGCGACGCTTGCGCGGGCCCAGGCAGCCGGCGACATTCAGGCGTTGCACGCACATGGTCGGGAGGCCATCGTGATGCCGTTGGGTAAGAATCCGTTTGCGGCGATTCAGGCCTTGACGAAATCTCTCGCGCCCCGTACAAAGGCTCGGCCTTCAACCAGCACACGCAGCAAGAGTAGGGGCACCAGTAAAAAGTAAGATGGCCGGCACCCCCGAGATCCGCCTCTCTTCCGATCGTCAGACCTGGGCCGCGACAGCCGCTGAGCTGGTGCAGACAATAGGCCGGGAGGCCGTTCGCGCGAAGGGGCAATTCCTCATCGCCCTCTCCGGCGGTGCGACGCCGGCACTCCTCTACAGCGCTCTAACCTCTCCCGCGTTTTCCGGCCATTTCGATTGGTCCCGCACCACATTTTTTTTCGGTGACGAACGTTGCGTCCCTCCGGATGATCCCCGGAGCAATTACGCCTTGGCTAATAAGGCCCTCTTCACTCCTCTGAACATTGTGCCGTCACAGGTCTGCCGTATGGCGGGAGAATCCCGCGATCAGCAGGCGGCGGCTGCTGAATATGAACAGCATCTGCGCCGCGCAACGAAGATTCCCGCCCCGGCCATGCCACAGCTCGACCTCATTCTCCTGGGTCTGGGAGAGGATGGCCATACGGCGTCTCTCTTTCCCGGATCGCCAATCTTACGGGACCGCCAGAAAGTGATCGCGGTGACCCAATCTCCAAAGCATCCCCCAACCAGATTGACCATGACCCTAGGTGTGATCAACCGGGCGAGTGTGGTACTGTTTCTCGTCGCGGGAGCCGGCAAAGCAGGAGTCGTAAGCGCCATTCTCGATCCGAAGATCGAGGCGGACCGGCAGCTCCCGGCATCGTTGGTCGCGCCGGACGAGGGCCGCCTCATCTGGCTGCTCGACCCGGCGGCTGCCGCAGGGCTGTTCAGAGATCGAGTGAGCATGATCGTACGTGAGGACTAGATGATTGTTGCCGGTGATATCGGGGGCACGAAAACTCACTTAGCCCTGTTCGATTGGAAGAAGGATCGCGTCGACCCCATCCGGCTGGAATCGTTCCATAGCGCCGACTACACCTGCCTTGAGGACATGCTCGCGGAGTTTCTTGTCCCGCCGAAACCTCCGACGCCCATCGACGAATACGAAGCTGAAAAAAACACTATCGAGGAACCGGAAGAGGAACGTCCGGCGGAAGAACCGCTGAAGATCGACGCAGCCTGTTTCGGCATCGCTGGCCCCGTCATTCAGAACCATTGCCAGACGACCAACCTTCCCTGGGTGGTGGATGGCGCGGCATTGGCCAAGCATTTCGACATCCCGAACGTGCGGCTCCTCAACGATCTCGAAGCCATGGCCCACGGCATTCTGTTGCTGCGATCCGACGAAGTCGAAGTCCTCAATGCCGGTACGCCACCGCCCCATAATCAGGCGCTCGCCTTAATCGCAGCGGGAACGGGACTGGGTGAGTCTATCCTCTGCTGGAACGGGTCGCGCTATCAGCCCATGCCGTCGGAAGGCGGCCACGCCGACTTCGCGCCGAACAACGACAACGAGATCGAGCTCCTGCGTCATTTGCGCGGCCATTACCTGCACGTCAGTTACGAGCGGGTTCTATCCGGGCCGGGCCTGCATGCGATTTACGACTATGTCCGCGACAGCAAGAAGAACGAGCCGACCTGGCTCTCAGAGCAAATCAAGGCTGGAGACCCGGCGGCGGTGATCGCAGAAGCAGGCCTCAAGGGGCAGGCGGAGATCGCCAAGCTGACGCTCGACTTGTTTGCCTCGATCTATGGAGCCGAAGCAGGCAATCTTGCGCTGAAGGCCATGTCGCTCAACGGCGTCTATCTGGGCGGAGGCATGGCGCCGAAGCTGCTGGCCAAACTGAAGGACGGGACATTTATGAAGTCGTTCACCAACAAGGGCCGCTACAAGCGGTTGATGAGTTCGATTCCGGTCAAAGTCGTGATGAACCAACAGACTGCGTTGCTCGGCGCCGCGTCCTTCGCCGCTCACCTCGCCAGGCAGGCTGCATGATGGCGATGGATCTCGATGCATTGAAACGGGCGGCGGCGTTAAAGGCTGTTGAGTTTGTCCGCGATGGAATGGTCGTGGGACTCGGAACCGGTTCTACGGCGAAGCACATGATCCTGGCGCTGGGAGAGAAGGTCCGGGCCGGCATGAAACTTCGCTGCGTGCCCACGTCCAAGGAAACGGCCACGCTCGCCAGGGAGCAGGGCATCACGCTCATCGATGCGGACAATGCCTGGGTGATCGATGTCGCGATCGACGGAGCGGATCAGGTCGATCCAGGCTTTAACCTCATCAAGGGCGGCGGCGGCGCATTGCTGAAAGAAAAGATTGTCGCAGCCTCGGCCAAACAGTTCATCGTTCTGGTCGATCATACGAAGCGAGTGCCGGTCTTGGGGGGATCCTTCCCGCTCCCGATCGAGGTGGTCCCCTTCGGCTGGGGCAGTACGGCCAGAGAAATTGAGGCTCTCACGAAGAGTCCTGTGGTGCTCCGGGAACGGAACGGAACGCCGCTCAAGACGGAAGCAGGCCACGTGATTCTGGATGTCCATCTTGCACGGATCGACAACCCGCGCGAATTGGAGATCGCCCTGAACCTGATTCCTGGAGTCGTCGAGACCGGTCTCTTTGTCGGACGAACGGACCTGCTCATCGTCGGCACAGCCAACGGAGTCGAGACCTATCCTTCGGCGAGGACCTGAACGGGCTGGTCGATCGGGGGTAGCTCATACCGTTCTCGCATGAAGAATGTCCGCTTCCTCTGCACTCCACTCCCACAGTTTTCGCACAAGAAGCCGTGAGCGGCCGAAAGGTAAGGCTATGAACCAGGACTCTTCTTCAGGCCAACTCGATCCCTATAGGCTTCCGAGGCAGGTGGTCCCGACTCGTTATGACCTGCGATTGGAACCGGACCTGACTGCCGCGACGTTCGCCGGACAGGAAACCGTGACCCTGACCATCTCTCGTCCGATGTCGGACATCTTCCTCAACGCGATTGAGCTCGGCATTATTTCGGCGAAGATCGAAAGCATGCCGGGTCAAGCGCAACAGGCGACGATTACGCTGGATGAGCCGCTTCAGCGCTGCCGTTTTACATTTGCCCAGCCCGTTTCGGCCGGGACCTGG
Organism: uncultured Nitrospira sp.; assembly: GCA_964358535.1. Lineage (GTDB taxonomy): Bacteria > Nitrospirota > Nitrospiria > Nitrospirales > Nitrospiraceae > Palsa-1315. The sequence goes on from CAYHQK010000014.1 coordinate 19,082, forward strand.
CGGCTGACGATCATATTCAGCGGGACACTCAACGACAAGCTGCGCGGCTTTTATCGCAGCACCTACAAAGACGAGCAGGGCGCGACGCACAACATGGCTGCGACGCAATTCGAAGCGACCGATGCCAGGCGGGCCTTCCCCTGCTGGGACGAACCGGACTTCAAAGCGGTCTTTTCCACCACGCTGGTCATCGATCCGGCCTTGACCGCTGTCTCCAACAGCATGATCACATCGGAAACGGTGGAGGGGGGGAAGAAGGTGGTACGTTTCGCCGACACCATGAAGATGTCCACCTACCTGGTGGCCTTCATCGTCGGCAAGATCGAACCGACCGAACCGGCGATGGTTGGCCGGACCCCGTTGCGCCTCTGGGCCGTCCCGGGGAAAAAGCATCTCGCCACATTCGGCCAAGACATTGCCACTGCGTCGCTCTCATTTTTTGAAACCTACTACGGCATCCCCTATCCGGGCGACAAACTGGACCTGCTCGCCATTCCGGACTTTGCTTCGGGCGCCATGGAAAATCTGGGCGCCATCACCTATCGGGAAACGGCCCTGTTGGTCGATCGGCAGAGCGCCACGCATGGAGAGTTGGAGCGAGTCGCCGATGTCGTCGCCCATGAAAACGCGCATATGTGGTTCGGAGATTTAGTCACCATGTCCTGGTGGAACGGACTCTGGCTGAATGAGGCCTTCGCTACCTTCATGGAAATGATGGCCGTGGATGTCTGGAAGCCGGAATGGAAACGCTGGGACAGTTTCGGCGTCTCGCGCGCTGCAGCCTTTTCCGTAGACGGACTGCAGAGCACCAGGCCGATCGAATATCCGGTGCAGGCCCCCAAGGATGCCGATGCGATGTTCGATGTCCTGACTTATGAAAAGGGCGCGTCGGTCCTGCGCATGTTGGAGCAACACATCGGTCCGACGGTCTTCCGCGACGGGGTCCGCGACTATTTGCAGGCCCATGCCTATGGGAACGCCGATACGAACGACCTCTGGGTGTCGCTGGGGAAGATCGCCAAGCAGCCGGTGCCGGAACTGATGAACGGCTGGATTTTTCAGCCGGGCTTTCCGCTCCTGACCGCCAAGGTGAGTGGGCCATCCGACCTGACGATTACGCAACAGCGGTTCAGCTACTTGAGCGAGATTCAGGCAGGCTCATCGCAAGACCAGCAGTGGCAGGTTCCGCTCCAGATGAGGATCATGGTGAACGGCAAGACCAGCACCTCCCGCCTGTTGCTGACGGAGAAAGAGACGACAGTCCCTCTCCCCCAAGGCTGGGAGTCCCTGCTCCTCAATGAGGGGGGCCACGGTTTCTATCGAGTACGGTATGCGCCAGATTTATTGGGTCGATTGCTGGACGGAAGCCTCGACCGCCTCGCCGTTACGGAACGGTTCAACCTCGTCAACGATGCCTGGGCCACGACCGTCGCAGGCCTCATGTCCCTCACGGACTATCTCGACCTGACTGGCCGTTTCATGGCTGAGCGGGACAAGAATGTTTGGGCCGTCCTGCTGGATTCCTTTTCGTTCCTTAACAAGATCGTCGCAACGGAGGATCGCCCGGCATTGGAAGCCTTCGTGCGCGCGCGAGTCGGTCCGGCTGTTGCAGAGCTAGGTTGGGCGCCCAAGAGCGGCGAGAGCGAAGGGACGAAACAGTTGCGGGGCGACTTGATCGGGGCCCAGGGAAAACTCGGCAATGATCCGGCCATTCAAGCTCGTGCGGCAGAGCGGTACCAGGCCTATCGAAAGGACGCGGCGACGGTCGATCCCAATATCGTGCCGGCGCTCGTTGCGATCCTTGCCCATCGGGGCGACGAGGCCCGGTACGATGAGTTCGACGCAGGGTTTCGCGCCGCCTCCACACCACAGGAGGAACGGCGGTACCTATTTTCGCTTGCGGCCTTCCAACCGAAAGCCTTGCTCGAACGGACCCTCGCCCGCACCATCAGCGGAGACATCCGCATGCAGGATGCGCCGTTCCTCGTCAGCGCCATCCTGGGCAATGTGTATGGCAGAGAGTTGGCCTGGGATTTCATCAAGACGAACTGGGAGAAGATGGATCAACTATTTCCCAAGCAAGGATTTCGGCGCATGTGCGGAGGCATCATCAACCTCGCCACGCCGGCACTCGAACGGGATGTGCGAGAATTCTTCTGTTTGCGCCAGATCGACCTGGGCGGGAAAACATTAGAACAGTATTTGGAACAGCTCAAGATCATGGTGACGGTGCGGGAGCGGGATGGAGCGGCGCTACGGCGTTATCTTCAGGCCGCTCGCTGAGCGACCCTGTTTATTCGTGGCGCAGGATGGCCAGCGGTCGTTGGCCGAGAATTCGGTAAGTGCTGGCAAACCCGACGAGCAGCGTGAGCAACATTGTCAGGAGCAGGCCCTTGCCAAGCACCAGTGGGTGCAGGCTCCAGGGAAGGTCGAACACATAGCGCAGGACCGCCCAGGATAAGAGGGTTCCGAGAGTCAGGCCGATCGATCCCGCCACCAGACCGAGCAGGAGATACTCGAGAGCAAAGGCTCGGGCAATCAGGCCACGGGTCGCGCCGAGCGCCTTCAGAATGACCGATTCGTAGAGCCGTCTGTAGCGTGTCGCCGCGAGCGCCGCCGCCATGACCAGGCCGCCGGTCAGGAGGCAGAAGAGCGCCATCGTTCTGATCGCCAGAGCGAGGCGATCCAGCACACGCGAGAACCCGTCGAGCACGTCGCCGATATGGATCGCACTGACGTTCGGGAAGGACGCGACGACTGATTGCTGCAACGGCACCTCTTCGTCCGGTGAGACCCGCACCGTTGCCACATAGGTGAAGGGCGCTCCTTCGAGCGAGCCGGGGGACAGGATCATGTAGAAGTTCGTCGAGAAATTTCCCCACTCGACCTTGCGGATACTGCTTACCTCCGCCGAGATTATGGCCCCCTGAATATCGAGTTCCAGGCGCGAGCCGATCGTGAGACCTAAATGGGCCGCCGCTTCCTCCTCTACTGAAACTTGTGGCGCCGAAAAGACCTGTCCCGGTTTCCACCAGGCTCCCTTGACCAGCTGATTATCTTTTGGCAGCTGGTCGAGAAAGGTCAGCACATATTCCCTGGTGAAATACCACTGTTTCCCCCGTTCCTCTTTTCCCTCCGTGCGCGTAGGGCTCTTCTCGCTCCCTTCATCTGCCGCGACGACCTGTCCATTGATCGCGTGGAGCCGAGAGCGGACCAGAGGCGTGAGTTCAGGATTCGGTCGACCGGTCTGCCGATGCACCAATGACACAAACTCCTGCGCTTGATCCGGCTGAATATCGATGAAGAAGAAGGTCGGGGCATCCGCCGGTCGATTCTCCTGGACGTGCCGGAGCAGGGCCTGTTCCACCAGCGACACCGTGGCGATCAGCATGACGCCGATGCCGATGGCGACCATGATCCCGGTTGCCTGGCTTCCGGGCCGCACGACATTGCCCAGGGCGAAGCGCAGGCTCAGGATGTTGGGCCTGGGCATCCAGGTCAGCAGTCGTATGAACAGCCGTGCGGAGACAAAGAGGATCGTGAGGGCGAGAGACAGAGCCCCGAGAAACAACAGTCCGATCGACCAGGAGCCCGCCTGCCAGATCGAGAGAGAGCAGAGTCCGAGGATGATCGTGCCGGCCGTGCCGACATTCAATCGATCGGTGAGTCCCCATCGTACCCACCAGCGTGACGGAGCCATCTCCTGCTTGACCGTCTGTTCCGCTTCGCGCCGGAAGATCGCTCCGGGCTGCACTTCGCGAATCTTCAAGAGGGGCCAGAGGGTAAAGAGCAATGTCGATAGGAGTCCCAGCGTCGCCCCTTTCAGCAAAGGCCAGAGGGAGAATCGTGACAATTCCGAGGAGACGCCTAATTGTTCGAGGAGGTTTGATGCGAAGAGGTCGGCCATAAGGGGCGGCAGTCCCCGCTGGAGCGCAATCCCCAGGAGAATTCCCGCCAGGCTTCCGATGGAGCCCAGAAAGATCGCTTGCACGACATAGGTGGAGACCACTGTGGCCGAATCGGCCCCGACCGCTTTGAGGATCGCGATCGTGTTGAGTTTGTCCCGCAAAAATGCATGGATCGAGGTGCCGACTCCCAACCCTCCGATAAAGAGGGCCGTGAGGCCGATCAGGCCGAGATAGCGGGAGAGCTGGTCGAGAAATTGTTTCAACTGTGGTTGGGCCGTGCGATAGTTGGAGAGGCGCGCAGAATCCGATGCCAGCCGGCCTCGCAGTTCTGAGAGGAGCGGCTCTACCGGCATGCCGGGTGGTAGCTTCACGAGATACCGTTCTCGCACCCTGCTTCCCGGTTTGATGAGTTCCGCCGCCCGCAACCCCTCCTGCGCAATCATGACCCGCGGGCCCAAGCTGAAGGCATTGGCCATGCGATCCGGTTCGGTCCTGACGATCCCGGTTATGAGAAACGTCGCCTGGCCGATCTTCAGCCGATCCCCGACCGAGAGGCCCATCCGGATCAATAGCGACTCCTGCACCACTGCGCCTGAACAGATGTGGCCGCCACAGCTACGTTCATCAGGATGGAGTAGGGTTTCGAGTGGTTGCGCCGGGTCGAGCGCGATGGCTCCATACAGGGGATAGGTCGATTCGACGGCCTTGAGTTCGATGATCTGGGTCGCCTGGGGCGTAGAAGATTCCTGAGTCTGGCGTGAAGCCATGGCGATGAGTTCGCTCGCATGGGTGAGGGCCATGTTCCGTTCACCCAGCGACTGCAGTACGGCCTGGCCTTCTGAACTGAGGGAATGGGTCAGGCGAATTTCGAGGTCGCCGCCTAGCAGACCTCGCGCTTCTTTCGTGACGGCGCGATCCACGTTCGCGCTAAACAGCGAGACCCCGACCAAGGCGCCGACACCGATGGCGACGCAGGCGAAGAAATAGAGGAAGTGCCGCCAGGCCCCTCTGGTTTCACGCCAGGCCATCCTGAAGATGAAGAGGTTCACCGGGGCGACTCTGCGGGCAGATGGTCCGAGCCGATGAGGGTATCGGATTCGATGCGGCCATCACGCAACGCAATCACTCGCTCCATTGAGGAGGCCATGGCGCGATCGTGCGTAACGAGGACCAAAGTGGTTCCGTATTCGCGATGGAGCGAGAGGAGGAGGTTCATGATCTGTTGCCCTGTGGCTGAGTCCAGGTTGCCGGTCGGTTCGTCGGCCAGGAGAATCGGCGGGCGACAGGCGAAGGATCGGGCCACCGCGACCCGCTGCTGCTCGCCCCCCGACAGTTGGACTGGATAATGATGCAGCCGATTTTCCAGGCCGACGGATTTCAAGAGATCTGCCGCGCGATCCTGCGCCCCGCTCGTTCCCGCCAGCTCCAGCGGCACCAGGACGTTTTCCAGGGCGGTGAGGGTGGGGATGAGATGAAAGGATTGAAAGATGTAGCCGATGTGATCGCGACGGTACCGGGCCAAATCGCTCTCGCGCATCCTGGAGATTTCCGTCCCATCCAGCGTGATGGAGCCGGAGGTCGGACGGTCCAGCCCCGCGATGAGACCCAGCAGCGTGGATTTGCCGCTGCCGGAGGGGCCGACGATGGCCACGCGTTGCATGTCGGGGATCACGAGGGTGACATCATCGAGGATCGTGATCTGATGGCCTCCGCCGGCCAGGCGCATCGTCAGGTGAGAGAGGGTGATCATTTTGTCAGGCTCCGCAGTATCGTCTCGATGCCGCCTATATTATACTGAACATCTATGCGCCGCTCATGGATTCTCGCACAACTCGTTTTCTGTCTTTGCGCAGTCGCCCTCTACGGCTGCGACCGAGGCAGCGCGCCTTCTTCGTCGCCCCCGCCTCGCGACGGGTTCGGGCAACGGCTGGGAACCGACGTGACGGCGCGACCGGGGCGAGCGACAGCGTCGGTCGCAGCCGAACGTCCGCGCATCGTCGCCTTTGGCAACAGTCTGACGGCCGGCCTCGGGGTGGCGCAGGAGGAATCCTACCCGGCTCAATTGCAGCGGAAGCTGGAGGAGGCAGGCTATTCCTATCGGGTCGTGAATGCGGGGGTCAGCGGCGAGACGACAGCCGGTGGCGTGCGGCGTGTGGCCTGGGTCCTGAATAGCAAACCCTCGATCGTCATTCTCGAGCTCGGCGGCAACGACGGGTTGCGTGGCCTGAGCCTGCCAGAGACGAAAGCCAATCTCGAAAGGATCATTCAGCAACTCCAACAGGCCTCCGTCACGGTCTTGTTAGCCGGGATGAAGCTCCCGCCTAATTATGGCAAGGACTATACGGCCGGGTTCGAGGAACTCTATCGTTCGCTGGCGAAGCAATACCACCTGACGCTGATTCCGTTTTTTCTCGATAGGGTGGCGGGCTCGCCCTCGCTGAATCAGGCAGATGGGATCCATCCGACCGGAGAGGGCTATCGCCTGATCGTTGAGAACATGTTCGTGACGCTGGAGCCGCTGCTGGAGCGAAAGAAATGAGTAAGGCGGTCCATGAAAATGGCGCAGGACAAGGCCCTGCCCGATAGGGAATGCCATCGGGCAGGGCCAGTCCAACGGTAAGTGGAAGGAGCGACCTTAGGACTTCTTGAGGAAGGAGTCGTAGAAGCCGTAGGCCAGAATCAATCCGATCAAGGTGTAATAAATGCCAGTGACGCCGCTATAGTCGGGGGCTCCCTCGCCCTTCGGCTCGTTCGCCAGCACGTAGGACACACCGGTCAGCAAGACCGAAAATGCCGCTGTGACAATCCCTGCACCCATCTTCTTCATCATAGAACCCTCCCTTGGTCAGTTGGACAAAACGAGGGCCGCATTATACTGAAATCGCCAGATGGTCCGCAACGGCCTTCAAAACGCTTGTCCCGCAAGGCCGCAGCGAGCGAAGCGGGCGAGCGTTTTCAGCGTTCCGTTAAATCCGCGAGTGGGTCCCGTCGCAATAGGGGGGCCGTTCTGTCCGCTTGCAGCCGCAGAGCGCGACCCGTTTCTTTTCTTCGAAATGGACTGCCAGCGGCGAAAAATCCGTCCCGGTATGGGCTCCATCGCAAAAGGGTTGCGTCTTCGAGCGGCCGCATTGACACCAATAGATGGTGCCGGGACCGACTTCCACCATGCAGGGAGTACGTTGGGCGATCACCGGTTTCTCAGACATCGGCTTCTCCTTCATCTATTCGTGAGGCAATACTTGCTTCACGATCCACATTGTTATCGGCATCGGCGCGGTAGCCCCTGTTCACTGACCGGAGTCAGCCAGAGGTAATCCGCGACCTTCTCCCGTATTAAATCTTGCAGTTCTTCAATCCGCCCTACCTCGAACGAGGTCAGATAGACGCTTATCTGATGAACCCCATCAGGCAGGCGGCGGATCACTCGCTTGGGAACCGGAAGGTTATACTGAATATGTCCGCCCCCTGTATAGCTGACCAGGGGGCCAGCCATCGGATTGGCGCCCTGGCGGATGAGGGTGAGGCGAGCGACCAAGGTCTTGGCCATCCCTTCATCGCGGACCATGGAGGCTTCATACATCGTCTGGTAGAGGCGATCGTCGCCGCCACCGTGACAGGCTTGGAGTTGCTGAAGGATGCGCGTGCGATAGACCGGGTCGTCGACGAGGGCTTCGTCCCTCATGCCCCACTGTGCCATGACCGGATCGGACTGAGCCTGAGCCAATCCCTGCTTCGCGACGGTTCGAACCAGGGCCTTCGGAGGATTCAGCGCCGCGACCGGCAGGCGCTGTTCTTTCGCGAAGAGGACCAGCGGCTCATAGTCCTCGTAGGCGCCGCCCCAATTCTGTTGCCACCGGACGGCGTCCAGGAACTCCTGGCGGTTCTGGTTGGACCCGGATAGATACCGGTCCAGTGCAGCCTGTCCGTCCCAGCCGAACATTTCCATGGCCAAGACCGGCGCGCGACCTTCCAGCTTCAGTCTTCGCAACACTGTTAGCGCCGCCTCGACATGAAATCGATTGTGATGTTCCTCGCCCAGATAGACGAGGTCCTGTTGCAACAGCAGTGCTGCCCATTGGTCGGGAGAGACCGGTTGCCCTGTCGCAGTCTCGATGATCTGCCCTGCCTGGAATGGAGCGGACAGTCCGTCCTGCGAGGCAGAAGATCTCGTTGGCGTTCCGCTGGCACAGGCCACCGTGAGCCAGACCAGGCCGAGGACCAGCAGCAGCCCGGAGCGGGCCGCTTGTGTGGCAAAGAATGTCGTAATCATGGTCTCTCACTAACATAGGTTTCCCGGGACAGCAAGACAACAACCTTGACGCTCCAGGGATCTGGTCGCTATGCTGCAGGGCATCGACTGACAGCGATAGATCGACCATCACAGGCCACGCACCACCCGATTCATGAATTCCAACGCACAGGTCCTTGCAGATTTCCGCTCACAGGTCACGCAGCTGTTACAGGAACGAGACAAGGAGTGGGAGGCTTCCCGTAAACTGGTTGAGGGGACCAGGCTCACGACGACCTTGAAACGGTTGATTGAAGAAGCCGGGCGCGCCGACCTTCCCGTCAGCATCCGTGATGCCATTACCCTGGCGCTGGGCAATGCGGAAGCCGTCAAAATTCAGGATCTCCCCGGCCCCCGGCTCAAAGAGCTCACCGGGCTTCCTCCGACAAAAGCCGTGCGGGCTCTCTGCGTATGGATGGGTGTTGTGGAGGGGCCTGCGTCTCAGTGGCCGCTGACATCTCTACAGAGCGATGCGATTGCAACCTTCGCCCAGTCCCACGCCAATCCCTACGACTTGCTGCTCGATGTGGACGTGGCGTCGTTGCTCGATCTGGGAGCCGGCGACCTGTCCTTTGCCACGGAGCTGGTTGAGCAATATGTCGCGCCCCTTCACCAGCGTCAGCGGGAATTGATTCTCCATGCGCTGGACCGGCTGCAGCCAGGCTCGAAGTTGGGCGGCCCGCTCCATCCGGAACGGGAGCGGCTCAACGGTCTGCGGTCACGGACCGGGCTTTCGTTTCAATTCTATGGCAACCACGACATGTTCGACCTGGGCGATCTTGACCAGGCAGGGAAGCTCGCCCCTCGCTATACGATTGTGACCTGCTGGGCCCCTGCGACCCCCACGTTCGCCTACGAACCGACCAGACTGTCCCAGCACATCATCACGCAAGAACTCCAGCGCACCAAGGGCCAGTTCCGGCAGACCCTCTTTTCAGGAGAGCCGGCCCTGGAGGTCCAGCATGGGGACCGCGCCCTGCTGTTTCCCCCCTGGAAGTTCGAGATTCGAGGCCCCCTTGCCTTGCTCGATTTGCTGGCGCGGCGAGGCCGCCTCTGTGTCCTCGGAGCCGTCGACACCCAGGTCTTCTGGGAAATCCTATCCCAACTGCTCGACGAGCCCCGCTATCGGCCAGCGGATCAGCCCTTCACGACGGACAATCTCCCGACAGTGTTCGGCGAAATCTTCGAGCGGCTTTCGCGCCTGGCGATCGGCGAAACGGTGAACCTGGCTGACTGTGCCCCGTTACGAGGGCAGATTCCGCGAGTCCTTCCTCTGCTTCTGGGACAGGAACCCACCTATCGTTTCCGTTCCGTGCAGATTCGCCGGGGAGGCATCTTCCCAGGCATGCCAGCCAGCAGTACCGCCAGACGATTCTCTGATATGGTCGAAGAGACCCCGCCGTGGATGCTCATCCTTGTCCCAGAGTAGCAGGAGGCTGAAAAAGCTCGCTGGCTTCGTTCTCGCATCGTTCAGACCCTCAACGTACCCTCCTGGTACGATTCGGGCATTCACTCGCTGCGGCCTTGCCAGCGAACTTTTTGAGCCTCCTGCCGGAGCGTTGCTCCCCTCAATCTGATCGACCCAAACTTGCATCACGTCACCTCCGCAAACCCTTGCAAATAGCCCTCTCCTGACCGGTCGATGCGAAAACTCACGTGAAAATTGACCGTCTTCAGACCCTTTGCTAGACTTCGAACGTGTCCGATCACCACCCATTCCTGAACCACCAGGACGACTAATCCCAACATGAGTTCAGCTCACACTATCCGGGCGATCCAGGACAATATTGCGCTGGTCATCAAGGGGAAATCCCACGTGATCGAAATGGCTGTGGTCTGCCTCCTGGCGCGCGGGCATTTGCTCCTGGAGGATGTGCCTGGTGTCGGCAAGACCACGCTGGGCCACAGTTTGGCCCGATCGCTGGACTGTTCATTCAAACGCATTCAATTCACCAGCGACCTCCTGCCCTCCGACATCGTCGGCGTCTCCA
>CAYHQK010000015.1:0-27238 GCA_964358535.1 uncultured Nitrospira sp.
CAAACGTTTTTCGACAATGGCGAGCTCGGCCATCTTGGCCTTCTGCTCCTTCTCAAGCTCCGCCTTCGACTGCAGCAGCAGGTCTTTCGCTTCCAGCTTCGCTTCTTTGACAATATTGTCCGCTTCCCGCTGGGCATTCTGCACAGACTGGCGGGCCTGCTCTTCCTCTTGCGCCTTCTTCGCGGCGCCCGAGGAACGGCGGATCAGTTCAAAGAGCCCGACTCCGAGCAATCCTCCAACGAGTCCTGTCAGCACATACGCAATAATTGAGGTAAAAATTTGACTCACCCCCTTACAATCGCGAGACGAGAAACGGCCTGTTCCTCAGCCTCATCTTGATACAAGATTGGTCGACGGTCCTGTGCTAATGAAGGGAGCGCAGCGGAAGATAGGTATACGGAAGAGGATCGCCCAACACGCGGTCGACAGACTTACTCCGAGAACGGACTCCACGGGGATGAAGATCGTGCTGAATTGAGAGAACGAGTACGTCCCGTGCAGGACAAATCCCACGAAGTCCCTCTGCGCTGGCCCCCCCTCATCCGCATGAGAGGATTGCGTGCGTGAACCGGAAGCAACCGAAGACTGTTTCCGTGCACCGCACTGCCGGACGGCAGCAGACACTCCATGACTTTACCCAGCATCTCCAAGAGGTTATACATGAGGAGGACGAACCCTTGCGCACATGATCTCTGTCTCAATTTCACCAGCATCAAAAACCCACATCTATTCCGCGGTGACTGCATCATCTTCCCGGATTACTGAACCGGTTCGAGCGTGACCTGATCGTATCCCTACCGTCGCATCCGCGACATCCCGATATCCTGTCTGACGATAACAAAGGGGTCTCCCCTTTGCAAGGCGAATCTACCGGAACAGCGAGGTCGGCACCTGCTCCTCGATCGACTCCATGAGCGACGTCATCCGCCGCTCGACATCCGCCTCACCCTGCGCGCGCTTCCGTTCAACTTCGAACAACTGATGGGCCAGGTTGACCGCCGTCAGCACGGCAAGCTTCGACGGGGTCGTGGTGTTCATACCCTCCGCAAGATGGCGCATATGGCCATCCACGAAGCTGGCGAGCCGCCGGATATAGGCCTCGTCCGCCTCGCCGCGGATCGCGAACCGTTGACCGTAGATTTCCACATCAATGGTCTTCGTCAATGGCCACCTCCTTGCGTTCTTCAAAGCACTCCAACAACTCTACGTCGCCGAGAACTTTTTCGATGCGAGACTTGATGTCGACGCGCTCTTGCTCCCAGCGCCGATTCGAATCATCCTTCTCCGCAAGTCGCTGTCGCATCACCGTCAATTCTGCTTCAACCGCCGCATTCCGCTTCTTGAGTTCTTGAACGAGCTTCACCAAGTCTTTAATGCGATTTTCGAGTGCATCCAGCCGATCCAGCGCCATTTCCTTGCTCCCCTTTAAAGCCCCTACAGGTTGTGGCGCACTATAGAAACTTGCCTAGATCTTGTCAAGAAATGGCCCCTAGAATGCCTGGCCCAACCGCGCATACTCGCGATAGCTCCGCAGCACGCGTTTCACATATTGCCGCGTCTCCTGATAGGGGATCAATTCGACGAACTCATCCTGGCTCCGTCCACGATGCAGCCTAATCCAATTCCCCACCGCGATCGGCCCGGCATTGTAGGACGCGATGGTATAGGCGACGTTCCCGGAAAACTGTTCGAGCAGCTGCTCCACGTAGTGGACGCCGATGCGAATATTGGTCTCTTGATCGAACAGGTCCTCCCGTCCGACGGCAGGCAGCCCGAGTCGCTGCGCGACATTATTGGCCGTGCCCGGCATCACCTGCATCAGGCCGATCGCCCCGACCCGCGACACAGCCCGCCAATCGTATTGGCTCTCCTCTCGAATGATCGCCGCCACCAGATAGGGGTCGACACCCTTCGCCCCCTGGCCCTTGATCGTCGGCAAGAGCCCCATCGGATAGGCGACAGGCCAGAGCGCCGGGGAAACGGAACCGCCGGTTCGTTCCAATTGATCTCGAAACTTGGCCCGCGCAAGCCGGAGGCCATGGTGATAGGCGCCCGCCTCGTTCAGCATCGTCGAGAGCACCATGAGGAGGCCCGGCTCCCGGCTATACCGATCGATCAGCCCCGCCACCTCTCGCGCCGCATCCGAATCCAGCCCCAGCGTCTTCAGCTCAAGCGCTCGCCGATAGGCCGCCTGCTGTTCGATCTCAGCTCTCGTCGTCACAGCCCCTGCCGCCGCACCATTCACCGGTTCGCTATCGTTCGCGGGAGCACTCACTTGAACTGGCTCCGGTGCAACGGATTCCGGCAGCGGGATCTGGGTTCGTTCACGCGCCAGCTGACAGTAATAGGTATAGATAAAGCGATGACAGAGCTGCACATAGACATCGTGGGCCTGCGGCTGCTGGTTCAGTTCGGCTGCGCGCGCCATCCAATAGAGCGCTTGCGGCTCGAACTCTCCGTCATGCTGCTCCACAAGCGCCCGCAACTGGTCGAAGGCCTCACGATAGCGCCCCATCCGGTAATAGCCCCAGCCCACGCGCCACTGCCCCTCGGCTCGCTGAGAGGCAGGCTCTCCCACCTTCGCCACCTGCCGATAGCGCGCAATCGCATCGTCGAAACGGCCCTGATCCTCCAGCCATACACCGGCAAAGAGCGTGATCTGCCCCTTCTGTTCCGGGGACAGCGACGACCCTGCCGCCGTATGAGCCAGCTCCAATAACTTGTCGCCCTGGCCCTGCCGAAGATAGACGCGGGCGAGCCAGACTGAGGCTTCTGAGGATTCAGCCGCTCCCTCTTTCGCCAACACACGAAACGTCTCTCTAGCCTGGTCGTACTGTTTGAGCCGGACCTGCGCGATGCCGAGCTTCAACTTCGCCTCGGTGCGCTGAGGCGATGAGGGATCAGCTGCGAGAAACTTCCGGAGCTCCTCAATCGCCTCAGCATGGAAGGCTTGCCCAAGATAGGCCTGCGCCCTGGCAAGCCGCTCGCTCGGCTGAACCACCCAGGGCTCGCCGCCCAGGTTCGAGGCTAGCAACGCTTCTGCCTCTTTGGCTTCCGGACTGAAGGCAAACCGCACCCAGAGCTGCCGCAGCGTCTCATGGCCTTCCTGAATATTATTCTCTCGCAACTGGCAGGCGCCCTGCCGAAGCAACGCCAGGGGCGTCTCCACTTCCTTCTGGCTCAACCCCACCGCCTTGGCAATCCAGGCTGTCGCTTCGCGGCAACTCAACGTCTGATACCAGGCTTCTCCGGCTCGATAGGCTGCCTTGACCACCAGCGGGGAGTTTGGTGCGGTCTGAGAAATAGTTTCGAACATCTCGGCCGCTTGCTTCCCCTCCCCAAGCTTCAGCAAAGCCTCTCCAATCCATAGGCGGACATAGTCATCCAAAAGCGGCGAATCGTTCTGGGCCGCGCGAAGAAACTGCAGCGCCACGGCAGGATCCCGTTCCAGAAGCAGCACTCCGGACAGCAAGCCCGCGCGCGTAGCCCAGACCGTGGCAGGGAATTGTTCCCTCAGCCGTTGGAGCCGCTCAAGCTTCAGCGACAAAACCTGTTCTTTGTTGAGCGACTTGCCAAGCCGTTCCTTCGGCAGGGCGGCTGCTTGAAAGCAGGCTTCCACCGTCTCACAGGTATCGAGGGCACTTGGCAACGGAGGGGAAGAGGTATCGGCGGCTACAGGCCAGGAGAACAGCACAGCCCAGCAGAGGCCCAGAGCCGTGACGGAGAGCAGCTTTCGCACCGTTCGTTGATTCATACGATCATGCACCGGTCGTCGTTCTCACCACTGTGACTACTTATATCAGTGTCCCTGCTCTCTTGCCAGCAAAGCCGCGTAAATCCTATACCTTGTTCCACTTTTTCAGCCTGTGGTAGGCTGCACCATGTCGCATGAACCAACCGCCGCCCCATCCGGTTCACCTCCCGTCAACCTCCTGGCTCTAACTGAAGAGGGGCTGGGTCGGTTTCTGCAGCAATTTGGATGGCCCCGCTACCGGATCGGTCAGATCTTGCGCTGGCTCTATCAGCGGCGCGCCAACAGCATCGCGCAGATGACCGATCTCTCACAGAAAGATCGAGAACACCTGGCCCAAGTTGCCACGATTTCGCGCACGCAACATTGCACCGTACTTGAATCAGCTGATGGCACGCGCAAGTTCCTCCTCACCTTGGACGACGGGCTTCGCATTGAAACGGTGCTGATTCCGGACGAGGAGCGTCTTACGCTCTGCGTCTCGACCCAGGTGGGCTGCATGCTGGATTGCGGCTTCTGCCTGACCGGCACCATGGGACTGAAACGCAACCTCAAAGCGCATGAGATCGTCGATCAGGTCCTCACGGCGCAAGACCATTTAACCGGCGAGGAACGGCTCACCAACCTCGTCTTCATGGGCATGGGAGAACCGCTGGCCAATATCGAGGCTCTTTCGACCGCCATCCAATGCCTGATCAATAAGTCCTGGGGATTGGGCTGGTCGCCGCGCCGCATTACCGTCTCGACCGCGGGGCTCGCGGCCCGCTTGAAGGAGGTGGCAGCGCTCGGCGTCAATCTGGCCATCTCCTTGAACGGCACGACGGAAGAACAGCGCCAGCAGTTGATGCCGGCCGTCAGCCAGATCGCCTCGCTCAAAACGCTCATGGCCGCCTGCCGCCGCTATCCGCTCGCCCCGACCAGACGGCTGACGTTTGAATATGTGCTGCTCGCCGGCGTGAACGATCGCGACGAAGATGCCCATCGACTGGTGAAGCTGCTCAAGGGCCTCCGCTGCAAAGTGAACCTGATTCCCTTCAATGAGTTTCCCGGCAATCCCTTCCGCCGGCCGACCGATCGCAGCGTGCTGTCCTTCCAGGCAATCCTCACACGGGCCGGCGTCGATGCCTTCATTCGCAAGAGTCGCGGCCGCGATGTGCTGGGTGCCTGCGGACAATTAGGCAATCTCTCGCCCGACTATGCGGGACGCGCCTTGACACAAATTGAATCCCGTTGCTAGCATGCACCGTGCGCGCCGCCCAACCATGATCTGGCTTAATTCCCGACACATGATGCCACTATTTCTTTTGATTGCCGCAAGCAGTCTCCTCTTCGCCTTCGCCTCGCCCGCCACGGCGACAGAAACCCGTGAATTCATCCTGTCCAACGGGATGAAAGTCCTGTTGGTCGAAGTGCCCAAAGCGCCGGTGGCCACCGTCCAAGTCTGGTACAAGGTCGGCTCGCGCAACGAAGTCATGGGCCGGGCAGGCCTCTCCCACATGCTGGAACATATGATGTTCAAGGGCACCGTGAAATATCCCAAGGGCACCTTCTCCCGCCTTATTCGCAAGAACGGCGGAATCGACAACGCCTTCACGAGCCAGGACTTCACCGCCTACTTCGAAAATCTCGCGGCAGACCGCGTCGAGCTGGCCCTGGAGATGGAAGCCGACCGGATGCAGGGGCTCGTGCTCGACATGAAGGAGCTGACGACGGAACGAGAAGTCGTGAAAGAAGAACGACGCCTGCGCACGGAGGATGACCCGCAAGGCGCACTCGTCGAAGCCCTCTTCGCCCAGGCCTATCTCAGCCATCCCTACCATTGGCCGGTGATCGGCTGGTTCAACGACCTGGATGCAATGACCCTGGACGACCTGCAGCGGCATTACGACACCTATTATTCGCCCAATAATGCGACCCTCATCGTGGTGGGCGACATCAAAGCCGACAGCCTGCTCCCCGCGATCAAACAGCTGTTCGAACCGATTCCGCGTGGACCGGAACCTAAACCGATCGCCACGATGGAGCCGGAGCAGAAAGGCGAACGCCGCTTCCTCCTCAAGCGCGAGGCGCAAGTCGCATTTGTCATGATGGGCTACCGCGTGCCGAACTTTATGAGCGAAGACTCCTACGCGCTCGACATTCTGGATTCGATTCTGTCGCACGGGAAAAGCTCGCGCCTCTACCAGAGCCTCGTGTATGAGCAAAAATCAGCGCTGGCCGTCGGCGCAGAATACAGCTTGCTACAGAGCGACCCGGGCCTGTTCTACTTCTATGCCCTCGTGAGCCCCAACCAGAAACCGGAGCTGGTCGAGGAATCCCTCAACCGGGAGATCAAACGTCTCCAGGCCGACCCCCCGACAGAACTCGAACTCCAACGGGCGAAGAACCAGGTCGAAGCCTCCCATATCTTCGAACAGGATTCCAACTTCCGGCGGGCCATGTTGCTCGGACAGGCCGAATCCGTCGGCGCCGGCTGGCGAAAGATCGACCAGTTCGTCGAACGGATCAGAGCGGTCACAGCCAAAGACATCCAGCGCGTCGCCCGCCAATACTTGACGGAAGATAACCGGACCGTCGGCACCTTGATTCCCGTGCCGCCGAAACAACCGGACGCGCCTTTCAGCGCCGCGCAACAGGGAAGGCCCTAACCATGCCGACGGCAAGACGACACACGATCCTGACCCTCGTGATGGGATGCTGCGCCCTCCTCTGGGCAGCCGGCCCCTCTCTGGCGGCGGAGATCGCCCCGACGAAATTCGTCACCGCAAACGGCATCACCGTCCTCGTCCTGGAGCAACATTTTCTCCCCATTGTGGAAATCCACGCGCTGATCAAAGCCGGCTCGGCGCAAGACCCTCCCGATAAGGCAGGACTCGCGAACCTCGTCGCCAGTCTCCTGGACGAAGGGACGACGACGCGCACCTCCAAACAGCTCGCGGAGCAAATCGACTTCATCGGCGGAACTCTGGAAGCCAAAGCCTCGGAGGATTTCACCACCGCCTCCATCCGCGTGCTCAAGAAGGACGCCGATCTCGGATTCACCCTGCTCGCAGACATGCTGCAGCGCCCCGCGTTTCACAAACAGGAGTTCGAACGGATTCGCACCCAACTCCTGGGCGAGATGGCCAGTGATAACGACGACCCGGGCCATATCGCTATGAAGGCGTTCAATCAGCTCGTCTTCCACGGACACCCCTACCGCTGGCCCGTCAATGGCACGGAGGAGACGATCAACAAGATCTCCCTGGCCGACGTGCAAACCTTCTACGGGCGGGAATACTCTCCTTCCCACGTCATCCTGACCATCGTCGGCGACGTCACGCTCGACCAGGCCGCAGCTCTGGTCCAAGCCCATTTTGGAACCTGGAAAAAAATTGCGGCGACGGCGCGGAGCCAGAAAAAACCCTTGCCGGTCGAGCGGAAAACGGTCCAGCTCATCGAGAAAGACCTCACCCAATCCACCATCGTAATTGGCCATGGGGGTCTCTCGCGCGCGCATCCTGATTTCTATTCGGTCACGGTGATGAACTACATCCTGGGGGCCGGAGGATTTTCTTCCCGCTTGATGGATTCAATCCGCGACAAGCAGGGGCTGGCCTATGGAATCATGAGCCACTTCGACGCCAGGCTGATGCCAGGCTCGTTCTGGGTCAACCTCCAAACCAAGACGGAAACGACGAACCAAGCCATCGCCGGCGTCCTCGCCGAGATCAAATCCATCCGTGACCAGCCTGTGTCCGACCAGGAGCTGGCCGAGGCCAAATCGTTCTTGGTCGGCAGCTTCCCGCTGCGATTCGATTCCACCGCGAAGCTCGCCCAGGTGCTCGCCCAGGTGGAGTTCTATGGTCTGGGATTCGAATACTTTACGCAATATCCGAAATGGATCGACCGGGTCACGAAGGAAGATGTCCAACGCGTCGCCAAGCAGTACCTGGACCCTCAGCGCTACGCGCTCGTCGTAGTGGGCAACCTCGCCAAAGCGAAAGTGAAACGCTAGTTCACGTTGTATCAACGCGACCTCCGAGGTCAGGCATTTATGATGACCGAACCCCTCCAAGGCAAACTCGACCGGCTCCGCCAGGTGATCTCGGACATGCAGTCCGTCCTGGTCGCCTTCTCCGGCGGAATCGACAGTACCGTCGTGCTGAAAATCGCCCATGAACAACTTGGCGCGCGAGCGCTGGGCATCACCGCAGTCTCGCCGACCTTTCCCACGATCGAACTCGACGGCGCGAAGCAGGTGGCAGCAGAGATCGGCGCGCGCCATGAACTGGTCCAGACCGATCAACTCGACATTCCAGCCTTCGTGCAGAACGATGCAACCCGCTGCTTCCATTGCAAAACAGATCTCTATCAATTGATGGACGGCCTGCGCGAGCCTCGCGCAAGCCGGTGGATTGTGGACGGGACGAATCTCGATGATCTAGGGGACGACCGGCCCGGCATCACCGCCGCACGCGAGTGGAACGTGCGAAGCCCGCTCGTCGAAGCCGCACTGTCGAAAGCCGATGTGCGGGCGCTCGCCCGGACCCTGGGACTCTCCAATTGGGATAAGCCGGCAGCCGCCTGCCTCTCGTCCAGAATTCCTCGCGGCATCCCGATCACAATCGACAATCTCCGTCGCGTGGAGCAAGCCGAAGCCATCCTCCAGGCTGAGGGATTACGTCATGTGCGGGTGCGGGAACATGGAGAGATCGCGCGAATCGAGGTCGGAACGGAAGAGTTCGCTCGGCTGAATCAGCCGGAGCGGCGCGCGCACATCAGCGCCAGCCTTCGCAAAGTGGGATTCCGTTTCGTCTGTGTGGATCTGGCAGGGTACAGACCGGGCGGGACCAGCCTCAGCTGACCCCGCCCAATCGAAGCATTACCGCTGGTAGGATTTCGACAGGGCCTCGAGCGCCTCGTCTGCGAACTTCTTGTGGTCCGCATCAGTCAAACTGCGCTGCACCACCTTCTCCGCGACCATCAACGCCAACTCCGTCGTCTGGGCGCGAATGTCCTGAATTGCCTTGCGGCGTTCATGATCGATTTCACGCGTCGCATCGCCCTTGATCCGATCGGCCTCAGTCGTCAGCCGCTGCTCATTTTCTTCCATGAGCCGCTGCGCCCGCTCTTTGGCGGCCGCCAAAATGCCTTCCGCTTCTTTTGCAGCGGTATTCAGCTTGGCCTCGTACTCCTTGAGTTTCCGCTCGGCCTCTGACCGATGGCGCTCGGCTTGATCGAGGCTGTCCTTGATTTTCTTCTCCCGCTCTTCCAGCACGCCCAAGATGCCGGGAAAGGCGAACTTGTAGAGCACGAAGAAGAGAATCCCGAACGACAGGACTTCCCAGAAAATCAGGGAAGAAAAAAAGTGAGATTCAAACTGCGGCATATCAACTCCCTGGGGTAGAGGGGGAATGGTACATGGGGGTAGCAGGCCCTGCTATCCCCATTATCCCCTTACCCCTGTAACCCGTTTATTTCCGGAGACCCATGATGATGAAGGCAATGACCAGGCCGTACAATGCGATGGCTTCCACCAGCGCGAACCCGATCCACATATATTTTCCAACGCGGGCTTCCGCTTCCGGCTGGCGCGCCACCGCTTCGATCATCTTCCCGAAGATGTACCCGATACCCACACCGGCTCCGGCAAACCCTGCCGCCGCCAACCCCATGCCCAACAATGCTGCTGCTGCTGAATCCATTATGTCCTACTCCTCCCTTGTCTGAAACTCACACGCGCTAGTGCGCGTGCTCATCGTGGCCGTGTAAGTGGAATGCGTCTCCCAAATAGACGCAAGTCAACACGGTAAAAATATACGCTTGAATGAATGCGATACCGACTTCCAATCCGTTCATGGCGACCGTGAACGCAAAGGGCAACCATCCGATCAACAATCCACCGCTAATGGCCAAGCCAAACAGGACCCCGAGAATCACGTGGCCGGCCGTCATATTCGCAAACAGCCGGACAGCCAACGAAATCGGCCGCGCCAATTGGCTAATCAACTCGATCGGGATCATCAAGGGCAGCAACCAGGCCGGCGTGCCGGGTGGCACGAGGATGCCCAGGAACTTCACCCCATGCAGCAGAAATCCCATGACCAGGCTGAGTCCATACACCAGGCAGGCAAACACGGCGGTCACGACGATCTGACTCGTTACCGTATAGCTGCCGGGGATCAACCCGATAAGATTACAGAAGAGGATGAACAGAAACAGCGTGGCGATGAGGGGAAAGAAGCGCATCCCTTCTTTGCCCATCGTATCCATGATGATGCCGCGGATAAAGTCCACCATGATCTCCGCCATGCTCTGCAACTTGCCTGGCACCAGCTTGCGCGCCGACCCCGCCATCACCATGAGCACCGCCACCAGGGAGACGACCACCCACATGATGACCACCGCTTTATTGATGGAAATATCCAATCCGCCCAGCGAGATCGGGATCCAATTGTGCAGCTCGAACGGATGCAGCGGACTTTCTTCCATAATACGTTCGTACTTTCTCTTGAAAATCGTTAGGTCTTCGGCCACCGTTGCGCCGACCGGTACGCATTCCTGATCCCGGCTACGACGCCCAACACCAACCCCACGACCATTCCCCAGGGAGTGGAGCCGAAGAGGTATGTATCACACACCCAGCCCAACCCGCCCCCAACAATCAGCGACGCGAGCAGATCGGTTCCGATCCGGACCGCTTGGCCGAGCCCCGCGTACAATGGATCTTGTGAAGGGGGCATGTTGTACCCACGGAGGAGAGTGCATGACGCCGTCCGTCACGCAAGGACTCTGCCGATTGCGGGCGCGCAATTCAAGCAGAATCATCCTAAATTTGTCAAGCTGACCTGTGCTGTGACAGAGCGGAGACAGTCGGGTATAGTGGGTGGCGCGTGATTTGTCCAGCAATCGATCGTCACCCATGACTCGTTTTTCCCAACCATCATTCCTCATCGGTCCTCCGCAGCCCTTGGTCCTCACGATGGACAACCGCGGGAGAACCCCCTTCGACCTCTATCGATTGATTGCCGCTCCCTCTCAGCCATCCTTCCTCCTCGACAGCGGGAAGGGAACGGACGGAGGGAACCACTATTCTTTTCTGGGGAGCAACCCCTTCGCGGTGCTAACCGGACGCCAAGGCCAGGCCTCCCTCTGGACCAGCGACGGACAGGTCCATTCGTCGAACGATCCCTTCGGCAGCCTCCAGCGGCTGTTTGACGGCCCCCAGATCGAGCCCGCACCGGGCCTGCCCCATTTTTTTGGCGGAGCCATCGGCTACTTCAGTTACGACCTCGTACGCGACTTTGAAACGCTTCCAGTCATGGCCAAAGACGATCTGCCGATCCCCCATCTGCAGTTCGGTCTCTATGACCTCATCGCCGCAGTCGATCATCGGCAGGACTTATTGCAGATTATCTTCTGCCCTCCCATGGAGCGGTTTTCCGGAGAGCCCAGAGAAGCCCTCTATCGCGAGGGCTTGGACCGATTGGCAGAATGGGAAGCCAAGCTGAGCGGGCAGCCCACTCCTCTCGCTGAACTCCCCTCTCTCGATCAGATGGCCTTTCATCCGGACCAGACCAGAGAGGCCTATCTCGCTCGAGTCCGGCGCTGCAAGGACTATGTTGCGGCGGGAGACATCTATCAGGCCAACCTCTCGCACCGCTTCACCCTGCAGCCTCCCGACACGTACCATGACAGTAGCGATCGACAGGCGTATGAACAGGAACTCTACCGACGGCTGCAAGCCGTCAACCCCTCGCCCTTCTCAGGGCTCCTGCACTTCGACGACGTCACTTTGATCAGCTCCTCGCCCGAACGGCTGGTCCGTCTCCACAACCGGCAGGCGGACACGCGCCCGATCGCCGGCACCAGGCCGCGCGGGCACGATGATCGTGACGATCAACGGCTCATCAGCGAATTACTCGCGAATGAAAAAGAGCGGGCAGAACACCTGATGCTCGTCGATCTCGAACGCAACGACCTGGGCCGCGTCTGCCAATTCGGCAGCGTGCAGGTCGATGAATTCATGGCCATCGAGCAATATTCCCACGTCAGCCACATCGTCTCCAATGTCAGCGGGACCTTGCGGCCAGAGGCCACACCCTTCGATCTGATTCGATCATTGTTTCCCGGAGGCACCATCACCGGCGTGCCCAAAATCCGCTGCATGGAGATTATCGAAGAACTGGAGCCGGTGCGCCGCGGCCCCTATACCGGATCATTCGGTTACATCGGCTGGAACGGCGATCTCGATCTCAATATCATCATTCGAACTTTGGTATGGTGTCAGGGGAAGGGCTACTTGCAGGTCGGCGCCGGAATTGTCGCCGACTCAGACCCGGCCAAGGAATATGAGGAAACGATTCAAAAGGCCCAGGCCTTCGTCAGCGCCTTGCAACGGAACTAACCATGTGGATTTATCTGAACGATCGATTTGTGCCGGAAGAACAGGCCGTCGTCTCCGTCTTCGACCATGGCTTCCTCTATGGCGATGGGGTCTATGAAACGATTCGCTCCTACGGGAGCCGGATCTTCATGCGGGATCAACATCTCGCCAGGCTTCGCCGATCTGCAGAGGCAATCGGCCTGACCATTCCCATTCCCGAACAGCAATGGCCGGCACTCCTCCACGAGGCCATGACGAAGAACGAGGTTGGACAAGGCCACAGCGACGCCTACCTTCGCATCACCATCTCACGGGGGCCTGGCGACATCGGCCTGGATCCGGCCCTCTGCCCGACCCCCACCGTCGTCATCATGACCAAACCGCTGCAGCCTCCCCCACCGGAACAATACAAGACCGGCGTGAGCCTGATCGTCGCCAAGACAAGACGGAACCTGCCCAGCGCCCTCTCGCCCCAGATCAAGGCCACCAACTTCTTGAACAATATCCTGGCCAAGAGGGAAGCGATCGCGGCAGGAGCCTTCGACAGCATCCTGCTCAATTGGGAATCGCAGCTGACCGAATGCACTGTGAGCAATATATTTTTCGTCCGGGCCGGCAGGCTCTGTACCCCGGCCCTGGCCTGCGGCCTATTGGACGGGATCACCCGCGACATGCTGCTCGGCCTTGCGCGGGACGCGAAGATTCCGGTCGACGAGGGCCATTTCGGCGTGGAATCGCTCTACCAAGCGGACGAATGTTTTCTCACCAATACGACGATGGAAGTGATGCCAGCCACCAGAGTGGACGGCCATCCGGTGGGGAAGGGGACGCCAGGCCCCATCACCCAACAGCTCCATGGGCAATTTATGGCCAACCGGGCGCGCTTTTTAGAACCCTAGCAGCCACACCCATTTATAGACCCTGTTGCTTTTCCTCACTATTCTCACTGAGCCCCCCGGCATAGGAGCTGCACCTCTGTAGTTGCTTGACAGCCATTGGCGGGCTGGTATCGTTGCAACCAGACAGGACACCTTTGCTATGAGCATGACTTCCATCAAACGGCAGGCAGCCCTGAGGCTCGCCACAGCGGTACTCGCAGGGATCGGCTCACTGACCCTCTCCGCGCCGACAACCAAAGCGGAGATTTACCAGTATGTCGCGCGCGACGGCTCCATCGCCCTGACCAACGTCCCGGTCGACCCCCGCTATCGAAGAATCGATACGGCAGCTCGATTGCGTCATGCCTCCATGTCCGAGCGAGACCTTGAACCGGTCATTCGCCGCTATTCCTCACAACACCGGCTCCACCCCGCATTGGTCCGAGCCGTCATCAAGGCTGAATCGAATTTCGACCCGCTGGCCATCTCTCGCGCAGGCGCGATCGGCCTGATGCAGTTGATGCCGCAGACGGCGCTCCGCCTCGAAGTGCGGGACATGTATGACCCGGATGATAATGTGGGGGGAGGCACGAAGTATCTACGTCAGCTGCTGGACCGGTTCCATGGAAATTTACCGTTGGCCCTGGCGGCCTACAATGCGGGAGAAAACGCGGTCGAACGCTATCAGGCGCTCCCTCCGTACAATGAAACCAGACAATATGTCCGGAAAGTGCTCCAATATTACCGCGCGGGCCTGGTCCGCGATGGCGTGATCCTGACACGTCCGGTCACCCGACGCGGCCCCGCAGAGGCAACAACGCCCCCCGCGATTTCCGGACGGCTTTCCCGCTAACCACGTCCCCACTCGAGAGGCGGCTGTGTTGCTGCCAGCCAGCCCGCTTAGCCTCCGGAAAGTCAGACCGGTAATGGGCCCCGACGCTATTCTCCCGCCAGAGCGCCGCTTCCGCGACGCATTGCGCCACCTGCACCATGTTCTTCACTTCCAGCGCCGCTCTGGTTGCAAACGGCTGGGCCACGAGTTGCGCCCAGCGGGAGAGTTGCGCGCAGGCCCGAACGAGCGACTCGCCCGAACGAATGACGCCGACCTGGCCCCACATCGTGCGCCGGAGCGAGCTGCGCAACTTTTCCTCATCTTCTAATATGCCGAATGGGCCAGCCCGGAGCGCCGCGTCTTGCGCCGTCAGTTTGGGGATCTCCTGCCCCTCGGCAAACACCACAGCTGCCGCCGCCGCGCGCGCGCCAAACACTAATCCTTCGAGCAAGGAATTGCTCGCCAGACGGTTCGCGCCATGCACTCCGCTGCAGGCCACCTCTCCGGCGGCGAAGAGCCCCGGAACCGTCGTCGCGCCGTTCAAGTCGGTCCAGACTCCGCCCATCATGTAATGCGCGCTCGGAGACACCGGGATCCACTCCTCGGTGATATCGATGTCGTAGCGCAAGCAGGTCGCATAAATCGTCGGGAACCGCCGCTTCACGAACTCCGCACCCAAGTGGGTCACGTCAAGATAGACGTGACGCGCTTTCGTGGCCGCCATCTCCGCCAGGATCGCCCGCGACACGATGTCTCTCGGCGCCAACGCCCCCATCGGATGGTAGCGCTGCATGAATAACGCGCCCTTATTGTTGCGCAGCTGCGCTCCTTCGCCGCGCATCGCTTCCGACAACAGGAACGGCGGACTCGACGGCAGATATAACGCCGTGGGATGGAACTGTACGAACTCCATATCTTGCAGCACCGCCCCCGCACGCAGCGCCATGGCCATCCCGTCACCGGTGGCATTCGGGGGATTCGTCGTCCGCGCGTAGATCTGGCCGGCGCCGCCAGTCGTCAGCACGATCGCGCGAGCCGGCAACACAAACTGGCGACCGGACGCTTCATCCAGCACCGCAGCCCCGCAACACCGCCCGTTCTCGACGACGAGATCCACGGTAAAGTGATGATCCAACCGCTGAATCTGCTTCTGCCGATTCACTTCGGCAATCAACACGCGCACCATCTCGTTGCCCGTCGCATCGCCCCGTGCGCGCAGAATGCGGCTCCGGCTGTGGGCCGCCTCCCTGGCAAACGCGAACTTGCCGCCGATCTTGTCGAACTTGGCCCCCCACCCGATCAACTCCTGAATCCGCTCGGGCCCTTCTTCGACCAGCACCCGCACCGCCTCTTTCCGGCAGAGCCCATGCCCCGCTTTGATCGTGTCGGTCAAATGAATGGCCACATCGTCTTCTTCACTCATCGCCACCGCCACCCCGCCCTGCGCATGGATCGAACTGCTCTGAAGCGGATGTCCCTTCGTCAGCACCATGACACGGCCGGAGCGGCTCAGCTCCAACGCCGCGCGGAGACCGGCTACACCGCTCCCGATGACCAGGAAATCGGCCTGCAGCGGCACACGGGATCGACGAGTGGCCATGGGTTACTTCTTCTTCGGGGACGGTGAAGGGGGAGTCGTGATCTGCCGGGCTTTCATGCCGAAAGGAGAGTCGCCCTGCATCCCTCGTAATAAAATTGCCTTGGTGCCGACCCACTGCAATCGCGTATGGCCGCGCTGACGGAGGCCCGGATCGTCCGCATTTTTCTTCCACAGGCCCTGCCAATGCACGAAGACATCGACGTCGTCCCCCTCGACCATAATGCGCTCGATCGAGAAATCCAACGTGATGACGCTAAACGTTTCGAAGTCGCCACGGGCCTCTTCCTGCAGCCGGTCCAGCTGGTCGAGCGGCATCATGAGCGAGGCCAGACCGGCCGCGTCCTTCTTCATATAGGTCTGGCGAAGCAATTCCACCGCCTGATCGATACGGAGGTACCGTTCGTGATCTTCGGGATATTGAATCGTCTTATTGCTACAGCCGACGCCGAGCCACGCCATCGAGCCGAGCAGACACAAAACGGGAAGCCACGAAATTCTATATGTTGTCATCATGGCTGCAGTATAGGAATGGGTCTCAGGCAGGTCAAGCGGCCCGTGAGCCGGCCCGCGCCGCACCACAGGGCTCCCAGCGACTTGGTCGAGCCGCACGCTCCATCAATTTAATCCGCCGATGGTCTTGCAATTTGGGATGGAAACTTCTACACTCCCCCCTTCGCAGGAGAGAACGCATGTCCAGTGTTTTGAAAAAACGCCGTAAGAAAATGCGCAAGCACAAGTATAAGAAGTTGCGCCGGCGTCAAAAATTCGAACGTCGTAAGAGCTAGGCTCACCCGAAAGCGGGGAGGAGGGGTTCGTGCCCGAAGGCAAGAAGGTTCGCATCCGCGTCCGGACTGTGAGCTGTGTCTACGTAGGCGACTTCCTCATCCCCGCTATGCGGAACCGCGTGTCTGACGCGCTCAACGAAGAGCAACGTCTTTTTATCAGCCTCACCGATGTGGTGATCAACGATAAGGAGCGCTCGGACTTCGTTGCGCTCAACAAGAACCTGATTGAGTCCATCGCGCAGCTCTAGCTGCCGGTGGGCACTCTTTCTTGAACGCTCTCCTGTGCTCGTTGCGCTGTTCATAGCCGCCCCGAAGATCGCTTCTCACCATGTCCACCTTCTCGCGATTTCTCCCGTTCCTGAAGCCCTACCTGTCCCGCATGGCGCTCGCAGGCCTGCTGGTCATGGGGGTCGCCGCCATCAACCTGGCCCTGCTGCGGCTGGCCGGCATCCTGTGGGACGTCATTACCGTGCAGCGCGATCAGTCCCGCATGACGGAGCTGATCACCCTCTTTCTCGGGCTCGTCGTCCTGCAGGGAATCTGCTCGATGGGCCACAGCTATCTGACCGCATGGGTATCGCAGCGCATCGTCGCCGACTTTCGCCGGCACCTCTTTTCTCACCTGCATACGCTCTCGGTGAGCTTCTTTGCCCGCCGGCGCACCGGCGAACTCCTCTCACGGCTCATGAACGATGTGACGGTCATCCAGTCGGTCGTCACCGAAACACCAATCGACAGCGTCAAACATCTCGTGACCTTCGTCGGAGGGATCGCGTTCTTGCTGGCAATGAATTGGCGGCTCTGCCTCTTGATCCTGGTCCTGCTCCCCCTGCTCGTCCTCGCGGCGAAATTCTTCGGACGGAGGCTGAAATTCCTCTCGACCTCGATCCAAGATCACACTGCGGCCCTGAGCACCCTGATCGAAGAAGTGATCTCCGGCATCCGTATCGTGAAGTCCTTCGTCCAGACGCAGCGCGAAGAGACCAGGTTTGCCGCGCAAGTTGAACAGACCCTGACGTTGACGATGCGACGGGCCGGCATCATGGCGGTGTTTATTCCCGTCATCAGCCTCCTCACCTTCTCCTCGGCGGCGGCGGTCTTGTGGTACGGGGGACGCCAGGTCATCGACGGCGCTGTGTCGCCGGGCGATCTCTTCGCCTTCGTCCTCTTTGCCGGCATCCTGATCGGCCCCTTCAGTTCCGCTGCCCGCGTGTTCACTCAGATCAAAGAAGCCCAGGGCGCGACTCAGCGGGTGTTCGAAATTCTGGACACCCCCTCCGATGTGAGCGACTCCCCCACGGCTACAGCGCTGCCCACCGTCTCGGGCCACATCAGGGCGGAGCATGTCGGCTTTGCCTACGATCCGCGCCAACCGGTCTTGACGGATGTGTCCTTCGAAGCCAAGCCTGGCGAACTGGTCGCCATCGTCGGTCCCACCGGCGCGGGGAAAACGACCATGATGAACCTGCTCCATCGCTTCTACGATCCGACGGAGGGACGCATCACCATTGACGGCCAGGATCTCCGCCAGGTCACGATGGACAGTTGGTATCGGCAGGTCGCCCTGGTCCCGCAAGAGACGATTCTGTTCGGGGGCACGATTCTCGACAATATCCGCTACGGGAACAGGGAGGCGACGGAAGAGGAAGTGGTCGCAGCGAGCCGTGCGGCCCATGCCCACGACTTCATCATGGGCTTCCCGGACCAATATCAAACCGTCGTAGGAGAAAAAGGGATCAATGTGTCGGGCGGACAGCGGCAGCGCATCGCCATCGCCAGGGCCATTGTGAAGAACCCGCGGATCTTGTTGTTGGATGAAGCCACGTCCGCTCTCGATAGCGAGTCAGAGCGACTCGTCCAGGAAGCGTTGGAACAACTCATGAAGGGCCGCACGACCTTTGTGATCGCCCACCGATTGACGACCATCCAACGGGCTGACCGCATCCTCGTCTTCAACAAAGGGTGCCTCGTGGAAACCGGCACCCATGCCGAACTGCTCGACAAAAAAGGGCTCTACCAATACCTCTACACCCTTCGGCTCACCGAGCTCCCCTCGTAAACCTCGAAGACTTACCCCAAACTCGACTCAGTTTTCTCCCCAAACAGACCGATAAATAAAAGCCCCTAAGATATCCAGGCGACCAGCCATTTCGTTCGTTGTTCGCCTGGCTGTTCTCCCGCCACACGATACGCCTCCTGTATCAACGTGCACTTATGCTGGCGGACTGAGCAGTCTCCTGGTAGGGTTCTAAGAAAAGGTCCACTCCGCCAACTGTTTTCCTGTACGACGCGTTGAGGAGTTCCATGCCACGTTCGCGCCGAACCGGCCCATCAAAAAACCCGGCCAATCCACCACCGCTTGCCGCGGAACAGCAGCGTCTTGAAGAAGACGCCCGCCGGAAGGAACATTGGAAACGCTGGGGCCCCTATCTCAGCGAACGGGCCTGGGGGACCGTCCGTGAAGACTACAGCGCCAACGGGACCGCCTGGGAATCCTTTCCCCACGACCATGCTCGCTCGCGCGCCTATCGATGGAACGAGGACGGACTGGCCGGCATCTCCGATCGCCACCAATACATCTGCTTCGCCATCGCCCTCTGGAACGGACGAGATCCGATTTTAAAGGAACGGCTCTTCGGCCTCACGGGCAACGAAGGGAATCACGGCGAAGACGTCAAAGACTATTACTTCTATCTCGATTCGACACCGACGCACTCCTACATGAAGTACCTCTACAAGTACCCGCAGGCGGAGTTTCCCTACACGAAGCTCGAGGAAGAAACTCGCCGGCGCGGACGGTCTGACGCGGAGTACGAACTGATCGACACCGGCGTCTTCGATGAAGATCGCTACTTCGACGTCATCGTGGAATATGCCAAGGCCACGCCGGAAGACCTCTCCATCCGCATCCAGGTCATCAACCGGGGGCCCGATCCCGCGGAGCTGACGCTCCTGCCCACACTCTGGTTTCGCAACACCTGGTCCTGGGGGCTCGACGCGAGACGGCCACGCATGCGGGAGGGAACCCCGGCCAAAGGCATGAGCGTCATCGAGCTGGACCACGAGTACTATGGCAAACGACGCCTCTGGTGCGATCGCCACCCGACGCTGCTATTCACGGAGAACGAGACGAACAGCCGCCGGCTCTATGGCGACAAAGAGGGTGACCGGTATGTGAAGGACAGCTTTCATGACTACGTGGTGCGGGGCGATACAGAGGCGGTGAATCCCGATAAGATCGGATCAAAAGCCGCGGCCCACTACACCTTCACCTTGGCACCTGGCGCATCGGACACCGTCCACCTTCGCTTAACGAACGACAAGAGCCCCAAGGGCCCCACGCGTAAGTCCTTCGATGAAACCTTCACGCAGCGGATTCAGGAAGCCAACGAGTTCTATGACAACCTCGCGCCACGCACACTCTCCGACGATGCCCGCCGCGTGCAGCGCCAAGCCTTCGCCGGCCTGCTCTGGAGCAAGCAGTTTTACCACTACGATATGGGGCGGTGGCTCAAAGGCGACCCGATGGGACCGGAACCGCCGCGGGAACGACTCCACGGCCGTAACGCCGACTGGACGCATCTCTACAATGCCGACGTCATTTCGATGCCGGACAAATGGGAATATCCCTGGTATGCCGCCTGGGATCTGGCGTTTCATTGCATCCCCCTGGCCCTGGTCGACGCGACCTTCGCCAAAGAGCAGCTGATCCTCATCCTCCGCGAATGGTATATGCATCCGAATGGTCAAATCCCGGCCTATGAGTGGGCCTTCGGCGACGTCAACCCTCCGGTCCATGCCTGGGCGGCCTGGCGGGTCTACAAAATCGAAAAGAAGCACAAAGGGACGGGAGACCGGGTCTTCCTTGAGCGGGTATTCCAAAAGCTGCTCTTGAATTTCACCTGGTGGGTGAACCGTAAAGATGCCGAGGGCAAGAACATCTTCCAGGGTGGATTCCTGGGCCTCGACAACATCGGCGTCTTCGACCGCGGCGCGCCGTTGCCCACCGGCGGCCACATCGAACAATCTGATGCGACGAGCTGGATGGGCATGTATTGCCTTAACATGCTCTCGATGGCGTTGGAACTGGCCCGCGAGAACCGGGCCTACGAGGACGTGGCCAGCAAATTCTTCGAACACTTCGTCTACATCTGCCGCGCCATGAACAATATCGGCGGTGAAAAGATCGAGCTCTGGAATAGGGAAGACGGGTTCTTCTACGACGTACTCCATCTTCCCAACGGAGAAACATTCCCCTTGAAGATCCGCTCGCTGGTCGGACTGATCCCGCTCTTTGCCGTCGAGACCTTGGACTTCGAACTCATCGATCGCCTGCCACGGTTCAAACACCGGATGCAGTGGTTCATTGAAAACCGTCCCGACTTCAGCTCGCACGTGGAAACCCAAACACATGACGGGGGAGTCCGGCGCTTCCTGTCGCTGGTAAGCCGCGACCGGCTGAAATCCGTCTTGGGGTATATGCTGGACGAAAATGAATTCCTGTCTCCTTACGGCATTCGCGCCCTCTCGCGCTACCACAAGGATCACCCCTATGTCCTGTCCGCGCTGGGCACGGACTACCGAGTCGACTATGAACCGGCCGAGTCGAGCACGGGAAATTTTGGCGGCAACTCCAACTGGCGCGGCCCGATCTGGTTTCCCGTCAACTACCTGCTGATCGAATCGCTCCAGAAGTTCCATTACTTCCTGGGCGACGAGTACAAGGTTGAATACCCAACCGGATCCGGCCGATCTATCCCCTTGAACGCAGTCGCCGCAGAATTGTCGCGGCGGCTGACCCACATCTTTCTCCGCGACCATACCGGGCGGCGCCCCGTATTCGGGAGTACCACAAAATTTCAAGACGATCCCCTCTGGCGAGACGCCATCCCCTTCTACGAATACTTCCATGGAGACAACGGCACAGGCCTCGGCGCGAGTCACCAAACGGGATGGACGGGGTTGGTGG
Source organism: uncultured Nitrospira sp. (assembly GCA_964358535.1). Lineage (GTDB taxonomy): Bacteria > Nitrospirota > Nitrospiria > Nitrospirales > Nitrospiraceae > Palsa-1315. Next base: position 21,184 of record CAYHQK010000015.1, read on the forward strand.
CGAAACTGATCCAGCAGTCGGGGGAGTAAAACGGCACAGATTGGGCGGTCTTCTTGCTCGCGCAACGCGCGGCCTTGAGGCCCTCGTTGGACGCGCGCAATGTAAGACCACCCAATCCGCGCCGCCAGTGAAGATGAGTGATAATGAAGATTGAGAAAGAAGCGTGCCAGAACCTCGAAGGCGCGCTCAGCCTCGAATGGCTAGAGACCAACGGCCGCGGCGGGTTCTCGTCCGGCACGGTCGCAGGCGCGAATACCAGGCGTTATCATGCGCTGCTCCTCACAGCACGGAAGCCGCCAAGCGAACGCTTCGTCTTAGTCAATCATCTCGACGAATGGCTGGAGGTGGACGGCCACACGATCCCCCTCTCGACCAATCTCTACCCCAACGCCATTCACCCGGAAGGGTACCAACAATGCATCGGCTTCACGACAGACCCCTGGCCCACCTGGACCTATGACTGCGATGGCGCGGTCGTGCAACGAGAGATCTTCTGCGTACGTGGCCGCGACCTGGTGGTCATCCGATGGACGATCGCCCAAAAGACCAAGAAGGCGATTGCGCTGCGCCTGCGACCGATGCTGAGCGGGCGCGACTACCACGCAACCCACCACATGAACGACAGCCTCTCTCCCACCGCCACCGTGACTGACGGGCTTGTGTCCTGGCAGCCCTACAGCGGGTTGCCGTCGGTGCAGACGCTCCAGAACGGAACCTATCGCCATGACCCAACGTGGTTTCGCGCCGTCCAGCTCCCGGCTGAACAGCAACGAGGACTCGACTTCGAAGAAGATTGGTGGTCGCCCGGTGAGTTCACCTACCAGCTCAACCATGGAGCCGCGGCGACCTTGGTCCTCACCACCGAACCCATCAATTCGCTGGATGTCGCGGCCCTGGCCAAGGGTGAACGGAAGAGACGAGCCGGTCTTCGTGCGTCGGCCCCAACCGCTGACCCCTTGGCGGGCGAACTCTGGTACGGGGCGGAAGCCTATTTCTCTGCGCGAGACAGCCAGCAAACCGTCATTGCCGGCTACCCCTGGTTCACCGATTGGGGACGAGATACCTTCATCTCGCTGCCGGGGCTCTGCCTGGTGACAGGCCGGTGGGAAATCGCCTGGCACATCATCGAATCCTTCGCCGCACATATCTCGCACGGTATGATCCCGAACCGCTTCCCCGACGCAGGGGGGCAACCGGAATACAACACAATCGACGCCTCGCTCTGGTTTGTCCACGCGGTGGAACAGTATTTCATTTACAGCCATGACGAGACTCATGTCCGCTCGGTGGCCTGGCCCGCTGTGCAACAGATCCTCGACGGCTATCGGCAAGGCACGCGCTATGACATTCATCGGGACACAGACGGGCTTATCGCCGGAGGCGTCCCCGGCGCACAACTCACCTGGATGGATGCCAAAGTCGGCGACTGGATCGTCACGCCGCGTCATGGGAAGCCGGTTGAGATTCAAGCGCTTTGGGCGAAGGCCTTGGAAATCGGGGAACGCCTTGCCGCGACATTCGGCGAACCGGCCTATGCAAAACGTTGTCGAGAGGATCGGCAGCAGGCCGTCTCGTCCTTCCGCGCGAAGTTCTGGAACGAAGCGGGAGGCTATCTCTACGATGTGATCGACGGGCCAGAGGGCAACGACGCATCGATTCGCCCCAACCAACTCTATGCCATATCCCTGTGCGACGACCTCGTCACCAAGAAACAGGCTAAGCAGCTACTCCAAGTCGTGAAGGAACATCTCCTCACGCCGGTCGGACTACGGACCCTTTCGCCGACAGACAGCCGCTATCGCGCACGATACGAAGGTGGGGTACTGGAGCGAGACGGAGCCTACCATCAAGGGACCGTCTGGCCGTTTCTGTTGGGGCCGTTCATCACAGCCTGGCGGAAGGTCTACGGCAATAGCCCGGCGAAGAACAAACAGGCGCGAGCCTTTCTCGACGGGCTGGAGACGCACCTCCATGAGGCTTGCCTCGGCCAGGTCTCGGAGATTTTTGACGGGGACACGCCGCACCAGGCACGAGGCTGCGTCGCGCAGGCCTGGTCGGTTGCAGAACCGCTGCGGGCCTTGATGGAAGACCTCGGCGTCACAACCTGTACCACGCCTGCCTCATCGAAAAAATCCTGACTAGTCTCCACAACGGGACGAAACCAGCCAAAAATCCAGCAGAGCGGCCAGACTACAGCCCGATCGTTTCGATCACCTGCATATCTTCAGCGGTCAGGGTAAGCTGCTCAGCTTCGAGATCTTCTTTCATATGTTGTGGGTTCGTGGTGCCGGTCAAGGGAAGCATCCCGACCTGCATCGCAAACCGGAAGACGACTTGCGCGAGACCGGCCCCTAACCGCTGGGCAATGGCCCTGATGGCTGGCTCGGCAAAGATGCCTTGGTTGGCGGTCAGCAACGAAAATCCTTGATAGATGATGCCATGGCTCCGGCAGATCTCCCGCACCTCTCTGTCCCATCCAAATGCGGCATAGCAGCGGTTTTGCACCATCATGGGTTTCACCGTGGCCTGGGCGCAGAGCTGAGTGAGTTGCCCCGCGGTGACATTGCTGATGCCGATCATTTTCGTTTTTCCAGACCGATAGAGCCCCTCGATGGCGGTCCAGACCTCCCGATCCGCCTCCCCCAATCCCTGTCTCTGATAGGGCCCGTGCAAGACATAGGAATCGAGATAGTCTGTGTGTAAATGGGCCAACGAACTGTTGAAAGATTGGAGCACTTGGGTCGTAAGATCAGCCGAAACATCGTAGGGGGTGCGGTGGTCCTGGCCATTCGTCGATGTAAACTTGGTTTGCAGAAAGAGACGATCGCGCGTGATTCCTTGCTGCGAGAGGGCCAGCAGAGCCTCCCCCACCAAGGCTTCCTGGTAGTGGATCAACTGGTTAGCCGTATCGATGGCCGTGAAGCCGGCCGCCACCGCTAGCTGCACCAATTGCGTCGTGGCCTCTTTTTTCCACGCCGTGCCATACATGAACGAAGGAACCGGCACATGGTTGTAGGCGATCAAAGACATGCGGTGTTCTCCAACAGGCTACGGATAGCTATTGCGGTATCGCGAACGTCAAGGGACGATCTGACCCGGACAAGAAGAGACGATCCTCGCAGCGAGCCGCGGCACACAAGGCCGCGGCTCTCCAATCTTTCCCCCAACGATGTTACTTTCGAACGGCGATCCCGTGGGTATCAGCCGTTTCTTTTTCGTCTTTCATATTGGTAATGACGGCCTGCCCTTTATAGTGGCCGACCTTCCCATCGGCATCCACGTGAATGACGCCGACGCCTGGGATCGTCCCCTTGGCATTGTGCACCACCTTGTCATTCCCGGTGAGGGGGTTGGGGCCGCGCAGCCCGACAAAGATATACTGACCGTCCGGCGCGCTGTCCAGGAGATCAGGAGCCGGATCCTTGTTGAAGTCTGTCACCAGCTCGATCGAGCCTACGCTCAGGTTCGAGAGCGTATCGATGATTTCAACGTTGTTCCCGGCACGATCTGCGCTCCAGACATAACGCCCAACCCCGACCATCCCGTGGGAGTCGGCGAATTTATCATCCCGTTGGGACACCAGCTTGGCCGAGACCGACTTCGGCAGGGTGGAGAGATCGAGGGCATACACATCGTAGGAGAGAGGCGCGATCGGCCAGCCGCCACCGGAATTGATATACATCGTCTCGCCGACCTGAACACCGCCGCAGCCGGCGGGATGAATCTGATTGTTGTCGAGCGTGGCCACGACCTTCATCGGCGTGGTGGTGACATCGAACACCAACAATCCGCCGCCGCGCAACGTGACAAAGGCATAGTGGCTGGACGATTCAGTAATCGGACAAATCGGCGAGGTATCCGGACGCTCCCCGCCCTCCCACGCGGTGAGATTCACCACGTCCTTCTCGGGGTCGAAGCTGAATGTATGGGCGGCATAGTCGGTCCAGATCCGGATAAATTTCTTCTCGGCGATATTCGCCGCAATCGCCATCTTCTGATCAGGCGTCGGCCAGGCCGCATGGACGTTCTTCCCCATCGACAGGCAGGCTTCCGGCTTGTGCGTCTGGGCATCCATAAACAGCACGTGGCCGCTCAGGAAGGAGAGGATCGCGTGATCCTGGTTCTTGTTGAAGAACAGCATGTGCGGACGCCGGACTGGCTTCTTAGTTGCGGCTTCACAAAACGTGTTGATCTCGCCGGAGAGATCAATGGTAACGGTCGGTTTCGCAGCGGCAGGATTCGCCGCGAGCGCTGCCCCGTCATAGATATAGAGGAAGCCGCCGCTTTCTTTCGCCGTATCGGATTGATCCGTCAGCCACACTTCATAGGCGGAGACTGGAGCCACGCCGCCGATCCCCACCCCGACCCCAACCAGGGCACCAGCCGCGATGGCAAGAACAAAACGAGACAGACCTCTGCTCGCCAGATCGTTGATGATCATTTCGGCCTCCTTCAACCAGACGTGACAGGTGCGAAAAAATCCCCTCCCGACATGCAATGACCATTGCACCCGTGAGAAAGCATATAGCGTAAGAGGATTAGAACGAGAGATCAATGGCCCATCTCTCAAGCAGGCTGCTGAAAAAGTCCGCCAGCCAGGAAACGCTGAATGAACGGTGAGCGATGAACAAGGACACGGTTGGCACTTCAGCGTTCCGCGTTCATCGTGCAGAGTTCGCTCGCTACGGCCTGTTAACCAGAACCATCCGTCGCGGTTTCGTGGCCGGACCCTGGACTACAAAAAATCCAGGATCCGGCCTGCCGTTCATCGCTTCACCGCTCTCCCTCACTACGGTGAAGCATTCACCTTCGTTCCTTCCTTCACAGGCGGCTCGATCTTGATGTTCGGCCCCTGAACTTTGGGCAGCAGCCCTGCACCAGGCTTCTCCAACAACCGCTGGTCATTTTGATTGATCGACAAATTCTGTTGCACGTGGACGTCGTCGAACGCCGCTGCCTGGGCCAACGAATTCTCTCCCGTCGCATTGGTCTGGCCAGGATCGTTCGCGAGCGATTGCCCGCCGATTGGATCGACGGCCTTGCCCATGGGATACCCCTGGTGCTTCGGCAACATGGTCGGATTGGCCAGGGCGAGAGAGACCGTCAACGGCACGACAGTGAACACGGTGAGTAGAACGCGTGAGGTCTTCATGATGTAACCTCCTTGCTGAGAGGGGAAAAACAACAACGCCATCGCAAGCGTTGAACCGACGAGGGCACAAGAAGAGAACGAGAGGGAGAGAACGGAAGCGTGAACAGCGATGAAACCGACGAGCCCGGCTTCATACCACACCTCCTGGATATACATAGCATCCCTCCCTATTGAAGCAGAGTCAAGCGGGTGAGAATCGGCCCAGGATGCCAGCTTGCGGCGCCGTGAGGGAGGTCAGGAACTGCGGCTTGCGGAGGGGCAATGAGAACGAAAGGGAACGCGAGAAGCAGGATGGCCGAGAGGAGACCGTTTCAGATTCTTCATGATCGGAAAACATGGGAGACGGCCCTTCAGCCGTCCCCCAGGAACCGACTTATCGACGAGCGGCTTGATCGCGGGTGCAGCTTTCTTCCGCCAACATCCTCTGGCCTTTGCTGGCGTCACTGGGAATACGCCCCAGGCAAGTCGCCCAACTATCCTCTGCAGATCCCACAGCAATACGGTTACGGTCCGTCGACGCAACGGGCGCTGACGAAGCAGTAATCGGCCTCATCGTTTCTTCACTCGCACAACCGCCCGCCATCATTCCCAACAAGGCGATGACACCGACTACATTCATCGATCGATTTGCCATGACGCGCCCCCCCTATGCATAAAAACCATTGACCTTGCTTAGGGCGATCCTACCCCCCCATGACACAGAAGAACAAGCGCGAGGGTCTCGCAATCCGTGAGACGTGAATCGTAAAAGGTTTCGGAGGAAGAGCCATGCGGCAATCCCACATTTTACCTTTCACGTCTCGCGTCTCACGATCTTCGCAGCCTGGCTAGTTAGGGCCGGTTTGAGACGACTTCCGGTTCGCCGTACCCTGCAAATCCATATCCAGCGAAACCGCGCTGTCC
>CAYHQK010000015.1:27338-28688 GCA_964358535.1 uncultured Nitrospira sp.
TTCATTTCCGGTCGTCTCGATCACGACCGCCGCCGGTGCGGCTGTTTGCACCGGCAACACTTCCGTCTTCCCTCCTCCTCGTGCCGCATCGAGCGACGCAGGGAGCAGGCTCATCAGGAACAGGCCCAGCAGCGTGCCGGCGAGCACCGACCGGACAGGCATGAGTCGAATCAATCGTGCAACGAGGTCAAACATGGGTGCGAATCCTCCTGGTACGGCAATAAAGAACGAGTCTTTATACAACAACTGCACTCTTAATTATCAAGCTTATCCTATGTGGCGCAATCTAAGTCCCGTGAAACGTAAGACGTAAGCGGTTAAACGAACGACGAAACCCTCCGCGGGCCGAAACGGGGCCTGGCAATATTTCTCAACCACGCGAGGTTGAATTCCAAAACCTGGCTCTCATTCTGCTTTGTCGTCATGGTATGCACGATATGCCATAAAGAATCTCGAACTGTCTGCCCCCAGGCCTCTACGACTTTCCAAAGAAACCTTTTACGCAGCTCACGTAATCGATACAATATGGCCATGACACGTGACACCTCGAAAACAGCTCCCATAACGGGGGCTCCCTTTAACCTTCCTGCCTGGGCTAAATTCTCCCTGCGACAACAAAAGATGCCACTGGTTTCGAGCAAGGATCGCATGCGTTTTGTGATTCGTTTAGCCATGGAAAACATTGAACATGGCACAGGCGGGCCTTTTGGGGCGGCCGTCTTTGAAGCAAAGACGGGAACCCTCGTTTCTATTGGCGTGAACATTGTTGTGTTAGCGAATTGCTCTCATTCCCATGCAGAAATGGTTGCCTTGGCCAATGCACAGAAAAAACTCGAGAGTTTTGACCTCGGGGCGCCTGGATTTTCCGAGCACGAATTGGTCACCAGTTGCGAACCTTGCGCCATGTGCTACGGAGCGATTCCCTGGTCCGGAGTCCGAAGAGTCGTTTGTGGAGCGAGGGGCAAAGACGCAGAAGCGATTGGGTTCGATGAGGGTCCTAAGCCAAAGAATTGGGCGAGCGCATTAGAAGCAAGAGGCATTTCAGTTGTTCAGGGCCTGTGCCGAAAAGAAGCGGTAGCCGTCCTTCAGGAATACAAGAAGCGGGGCGGCATGATCTATAACCCGCACCAATGACTTCAGTTGCATCACTCAAGACTTCATCTGACGGACATCTCAAACCTCGCGAGTGAGAGAGAATCACGCTCCATGACTTTTCAGCCCAAAAATCGGAAAATCGCTTCGCCTATCCTGTCCTCTTTCCATACCGGCTCTCAGGGAACTAATAGTCATTTTCCAGCAATCTATCCGCTTCGAAAAATTGCGCTGACAAGAACTTCAGGAACTGCATGT
>CAYHQK010000016.1:0-3997 GCA_964358535.1 uncultured Nitrospira sp.
CGACATCCTGCTCCCAAAGCAGGCGCGCTACCGGGCTGCGCTACGCCCCGACTCAAAACTTACACTGACTTGTTGCAACTGATATTTCGGCTAGATACAGACTCAACGGCTTTCCGTTATACAGGAACCCTCGCGGAGAGTCTAGGCGTCGCTCCTCATAGACCTCAACCAAGGCGTCACATAGCCCTGGATCATTGGAGCAACCAGCGACTGACCTAGCCTTCCACTGCGTAAACTCTTCCGAAACATGCCACCAGTCAGCGATTCCAACATGAGCCAGGCCCATTTTCCTGCCTCCTTGCATCGCCGATGGACAAAATGCAGTTTTTTTTATTATGTTGCCCATGTTAACCTGTTTCCATGAACAGACCGTTTAGGAGCTAAAGCCCTATAGATCACGCGCCTAGCCCTCACCCGTTCGGTTACATCATAAAAAACCAAACTATTCGCATCCTGCAGTACTGAATCTGCCTGTTTTCACTGGAAAGTTTCCGACATGCTGACGTGGGTCCTGTCACGACCGTGGGTGCAACGATCGCTGCTTCTCGCCGCGCTCATCGGCACAGTCATGCACGGCTACCATACTGCTTTTGTCCGCATCCCCCTTAGCCGTGACTTCGACGTCCACCGAATCATGGGAGAAAGGTTTCTCGCACACGTAGATGTATATGTTGGCAGCGCAGGCTTCGGCTACCCCTACATGCCGATTGCGTCCATGTACTTTGCTCCGCTGACATTTTTTGACCGTGATACCGCATTGGCGCTTCGCTATACCCTTGCCATTGCCTGCTTATGCCTGACACTCGTGCTTTGTTACCGGATGACCCGCGCTCAGTCCGGGAAGACGCCAACGGCAGGCGTGTGGATGGGTGCAATCTCTATCGTCCTGGCCCTCCAGTTTATCCTTCAAGATCTAGACGATGGTGGGCCTCACCTTATCCTGCTCGGCATCCTCACCGCAGGCATCTATTCGATCTGGCAGGGGCGTGAAAAACTCGGAGCTCTGTGGTTCGGTCTTGCTATCGCACTGAAAGTCACGCCGGCCCTATTTCTGCCGTTCTTCCTCTGGAAACGCCGCTGGAAACTTGCGGGCTATACCGTCATGGCCACGATGTGCTGGATCCTCCTTCCAGTCCTCTATATGGGGCCGAGCTGGTGGTGGTCGCAGCAGAGGGACTGGACGCAAGTTGCGGTCGGGTCAGTTCTGGGGCACGAGTCTCCGGCAACCCAATCAAATGAACAGCAGGTCAGAAATCAATCGCTGAAGCAGACCCTGCTGAGATACCTCGTGACCGTTCCTGAAGACCATCCCCTTCGTCAGAAAGATCCTGGCTATGCGCCAGTTATGAACCTGCCACCCGCAGCCGCTAAAATGGTGGCACTCGCGGTCATGGCGAGCCTTCTAGCCTTCTTCGGCTGGACGACACGCCGTCCGTACGAAGGACGAGGGGACCCGATGTGGCTGCGTGACTCCAGCGCGCTGCTGATCATCGCGCTACTTCTTTCGCCGATCACCTGGGTACAACATCTGGTCTGGCTCGTGCCTGCCCTTTATTTGATCGCAATGGATTCCAGGGGCAAAGAGGGATTAAGCCTCCCGGTCAAGCTCGCAATGGCTCTCTACGGTCTCTTGGCGGTTGTTCTCAATTATGAGCTGCTGGGCAGGAAGAACTTTTCGTTGCTCTTAACCATTCACCCCTTTGCCATAGGTATGTTGTTGATATTAGGGATACTGCTATTCGATCGCAGACATGCAGAAGCTAGAGCCTGCTCACTCAGCGAGCAAGGTGAACGCGTCACCGCCCGTGAGCCTAAAATACAATGAGAACAGTTGTCGTCATTCCGACGTATAACGAGCGCATGAACATCCTGCCGTTGATCGAACGGTGCATGGCCCTGCCTATTCCCCTTGATCTCTTTTTCGTTGATGACGGATCACCGGACGGCACGGGCGAATATCTTGAGTCGCTCCGCAGCACCTATCCATGCCTGAGGGTCATGCATCGATCCGGGAAATTAGGGTTAGGCTCTGCCTACCGCCAAGCTTTCAACTCCCTACTCACAGAGCCCTATGATCGTTATGTGGCGATGGATGCCGATCTCTCCCATCCCCCGGAATCGATTCCTGACTTGCTTCGCGCATCGGCTGAAGCGGATCTTGCAATCGGCAGCCGCTATATACATGGCGGTGTCTGTAAGGACTGGTCCGCTGCCCGCCGGTTGCTCAGTCGCACCGCCAACGACATGGCTCGCGCCATGCTTTCCCTAGATGTGATGGACGCCACAGCCGGCTTCCGCTGTTATCGACGAGAGCTGCTCGATACCCTCAACCGGGTCAACGTGCGCTCAAATGGCTATTCATTCCAAATCGAAATGGCTTACTACAGCCAGCTCATGGGGTTCCGACTCAAAGAAGTCCCGATCGTGTTTGAGGAGCGAGTTCTGGCCAAAAGCAAGATGAGCCATTCTGAGATTACCGGAGCGATCCAGACCCTAGTACAACTCTCCCTCCACCGCTGTTCCGGGCAATCGCTGCCGAATGACATACAGCTGCCTGAGAAAATCCGCGACTAGGACCTATCTCTAAAACCAGCCGAGGCTAGTACCTCATAAAAAAATGGACTGCCGATCCTATTAAGGACTTCGGCAATCCCTACACGATGATCTGGAGCGGACGCGCTCCCGGCTGCGCTACGCCCCGACTCGAGTATCTGGAAATTCCATCTCTTGCAACAGGTCTTTGGCCTGAATGAACGCTTTGGCGCGATGGCTGATCTTGTTCTTTTGATCCGCCGACAGCTGAGCCAGGGTCTTCCCCAACTCCGGAACGAAGAACACAGGATCATACCCGAATCCCAACGTCCCACTCGCCTCTTCTGCAATCACTCCGTCCAACGTGCCTTGCGCCACCCTGACTCCGTCTGACGGGAGGGCAATCGCTGCGACGGTCAGAAAGCGAGCGGTTCGCCGTTCCCGAGGCACGCCGGCCAACTCCTGCAGCAACTTCTGACAGTTGTCGTCGTAGGTCGCGCCTTCGCCGGCATAACGGGCCGCATAGACACCGGGCCGCCCCCCCAGCGCATCCACTTCCAGCCCCGTATCGTCCGCCACAGCCGGCAACCCCGTGAACTCGGCGATAGCCCGAGCCTTTTTCACGGCGTTGGCTTCGCAGGTAACCCCGTCTTCGACCACGTCTGGGGCGCCGGGAAATTCATCGAGGCTGCGAATTGTGATCCCCAGGCCGCCTAACAGCGCGACGAGTTCTTCGACTTTATGCCGATTACGCGTGGCAAGGACCAATTCACGAATCATCGTCTGCCTACTCCAATTCCCCGATCAGATCCTTCTGCAACGACGTCAAGGCCTGAATCCCGCTCCATCCCATCGCCATGAACTCATCCATCTCCTGCTTGGCAAAGGGAGTCCGTTCCGCGGTGCCCTGCACCTCGACATAGCAGCCTTTTCCCGTCATGACCACATTCATGTCGACATCCGCCATGGAGTCTTCCGTATAGGCCAAATCAAGGAGGATTTCTCCACCCACTTTCCCGACGCTAATGGCAGCCAGATAGTCCGTTAACGGACGTTTCTTGATCACCCCTCGTTTTTTGAGCAAGGAAAACGCATCGGCCAACGCAATGAATGCACCGGTAATGGAGGCCGTTCTGGTCCCTCCATCTGCCTGGATCACGTCGCAATCAAGCCAGATCGACCGCTCCCCCATCTGACTCATATCCGTCACTGCCCGGAGGGCCCGCCCGACAAGGCGTTGAATTTCAAGCGTTCTGCCACTCTGTTTCCCTTTGACCACTTCACGCGAGGATCGGTCGTGGGTCGCACGGGGGAGCATCGAGTACTCCGCCGTAACCCAGCCCTGCCCTTTCCCCTTCAGGAAGGGGGGCACCTTTTCCTCAATCGAGGCCGTGCAAATCACTTTTGTATCGCCCATTTCAATCAACACAGACCCTTCGGCATGTTTGATGAAATTCCTCGTCAC
>CAYHQK010000016.1:4097-27311 GCA_964358535.1 uncultured Nitrospira sp.
CGCCCATTTCAATCAACACAGACCCTTCGGCATGTTTGATGAAATTCCTCGTCACTTTCACCGGACGGAGCTGATCTTTTCTCCGTCCATCGACACGCAATAATCCTGCTGCACTGCTCATGGGTGACTCCTATAAATTCCCGTAAATAAATGTCGCGCATTATAGGGGAAGGCTCTTCCAAAGCGCAATAAAACTGCCTCCGGCGCACGAGTTCTCTGCGGAAGTCCCGGGACTCACCGCATCTGACGGCCCCTTAGAATCCGTTGATGCGCAATAGGCGCGCCTCTATATTGTTACTCGAATCATCTTAAGATCCGACATAAAATGTCCGATAGGAATACACGCGGTCCACCGGCGAGGACAGTCCCCTTATCCATCGACGATTGCGCGAACACAACGCACCATGATCTTCACCCTCGACCGACCGAGCCTGCAATCCCTCCTTGAGTTCAAGCGTATCCTCATCGTCGACGACGAAGAGGGCATCCGTCGGCTCTTGGGATACATGCTCCAAGCCCAAGGTTACGAAACGGTGCTGGCATCCGATGCGCGCGACGCGCGGGTGAAATTAGCCGAACAACCCTTTGCCTTGATTTTGTGCGACGTGAATATGCCGGGCGAATCCGGCATGGACCTGGTCCGCGACATCCTGCAGCAATATCCCCATACAGCCGTCATCATGGTGACCGGCCTCGACAGCTCGGTGCTGGCGAATGCGGCGCTGGAGATCGGGGTCTTCGGGTACATCGTAAAGCCCTTCGAGTCCAATAAAGTCATGATCGATGTCGCCAATGCGCTCCGCCGCCGCAAGCTCGAACTGGAAAATCGCCTGCATCGGGAAAATCTGGAAGATGTCGTCAGAACCAGGACGATGGCCCTTCAGCAAGCGCTCGAATGGCTCGAACGAAGCGAAAAGGAGCTGCGCCTCTCGCGGGAAGAAACGATTCACCGCCTCGCCATCGCGGCCGAATACCGGGACAGTGCCACAGCGCAGCATATTCAGCGCATGAGCCACTACTGCGAGTTGCTCGCGAGGAAGTATGGTCTGCCGGCCGAACGATGCGACCTGATCCGCGCGGCCAGCCCAATGCATGACATCGGAAAAATCGGAACGCCGGACAATGTCCTGCTCAAGCCAGGCAAGTTCACGCCGGAAGAGTTCGACGTCATCTCGCAGCATGCGGAGATCGGCTATCACATTCTCAGCGGGTCGGATGCGGAGATCCTCAAGGTGGCGGCATCCATCGCCTGGACTCACCATGAACGGTGGGACGGTAGCGGCTATCCTCGCAAGCTGAAAGGCGAAGACATTCCCATAGAAGGACGGATCGCCGCGATCGCCGACGCCTTCGACGCCCTCACGACGCAGCGGGTCTATAAGCCGGCCTTCACCCTCGACCATGCCGTCGAGCTGATGAACAAACACCGGGGCACACACTTCGACCCGGAACTGCTCGACATCTTCTTCGCCTCACGAGACGAAATCCAGCACATCTATGACCAGTATGGCGACCCCTTGTCTGGCGAAGCCCATCCCGATGCTGCGTGACTCCCTCTTATGCTCCTGGCTCATAATTCAGATTCGGCCCCAACCACCGTTCCAGCTCTGAAAGGGGCATCCCCTTTCGGGCCTGATAGTCGAGCACCTGGTCCTTCCCGATTTTCCCCACGGCAAAGTACCTGGCATCAGGATGGGCGAAGTAAAATCCGCTGACCGACGCGGCAGGCCACATCGCAAAACTTTCTGTCAGGGTGATTCCCGTGTGCTGTTCAGCGGACAGGAGATCGAAGAGCAGCCGTTTCTCCGTATGATCCGGACAGGCCGGGTAGCCTGGGGCGGGACGAATTCCACGATAGCGCTCGCGAATCAGATCCTCCGTCGTGAGTTTCTCTTCCTTGCCGTACCCCCACTCATGCCGGACACGCGCATGGAGCCATTCGGCAAAGGCTTCGGCCAAACGATCGGCCAACGCTTTGGCCATAATCGAATTGTAGTCGTCATGGTCCCGCTCGAACTCCTGACACAAGAGATCCACCCCGATTCCCGTCGTCACGGCAAAGGCACCGATATAGTCGGCGCGGCCAGACTCTTTGGGCGCCACAAAATCCGCCAGAGCAAAACTACATTGCCCTTGCGGCTTCTCCGATTGCTGACGCAGGGTATGGAGCGTCGTCAAGACTGTCGTGCGGCTGTCATCGCGATAGACCTCGATATCGTCTCCCACACTGTTGGCGGGAAAGAATCCGTAGACCCCATTGGCGGTGAACAAACGCTGCGCCACAATCTTGTGGAGCAAAGTCTTGGCATCCTCGAGCAACTCCTTCGCCTTCGGACCCACGATAGGATCTTCCAGAATGGTCGGGTAGCGTCCTCGCAGTTCCCAGGTATGAAAGAACGGCGACCAATCGATATAGGGAACCAGCTGATCCAACGACTGCTGTGGCAGGACCTTCACCCCCGTAAAGGCCGGGACCGGGATATCGACCTCAGCCCACTTGGATTCGAATCGATTGGCGCGAGCCCTCGTCAAGGGCCAGAGGGTTTTCGCTCCCTTATCATGATGGGTCTGGCGAATCTGATCATAGTCGGCGCGAACCTTCGCGGAAAAGCCGGCCTTCAAGTCGTCATTCACCAGGCTCCCGACGACGCCCACAGCCCTGGAGGCATCCAGCACATGCACCACTGAATGATTGTACGACGGAGCGATCTTGACTGCCGTATGGGCCTTGCTCGTGGTGGCCCCTCCGATCAGTAACGGCAGGTCGAAGCCCTGGCGCGTCATCTCTCGCGCCACATGCGCCATTTCATCCAGCGACGGGGTAATGAGTCCGCTTAATCCGATGATCTTCACTCCATGCTCTTTCGCCACAGCCAGGATCTGCTCGCAGGGCACCATCACCCCCAGATCGATCACCTCGTAATTGTTGCAGCCCAGGACCACCCCGACGATGTTCTTGCCGATGTCATGCACGTCACCCTTGACCGTGGCGAGCAGGACCTTGCCGTTCGAGCTCGACGCGCCAGATTTCTTCTTTTCCTCCTCCATGAAGGGCATGAGATAGGCCACGGCCTTCTTCATGACCCTGGCGCTCTTCACCACTTGCGGCAAAAACATCTTGCCGGACCCGAACAGGTCCCCCACGATGTTCATCCCTGCCATCAAGGGTCCCTCGATGACATGCAGCGGCTTGGCATATTTCTGCCGCGCTTCTTCAATATCCTGTTCGATGAAATCGGTCATGCCTTTCACTAAGGCATGAGAGAGACGTTCCTCGACTGTGCCGGAGCGCCACTCATCGTCCTTCACCGCCACCTTGCCCAGTTGCTTCACGGTCTCGGCAAAGGTCACCAACCGTTCCGTCGCATCAGGCCGGCGGTTCAGCAGCACATCCTCGACCAGTTCCAAGAGATCCTTGGGAATCTCCTCGTAGACCGCCAACTGTCCGGCGTTCACGATCCCCATATCCAGACCGGCCTTGATGGCGTGATAGAGGAAAGCCGCATGCATCGCCTCGCGCACGCGATTATTGCCGCGGAAGGAAAAGGAAATATTGCTGACGCCGCCGCTGACTTTCGCCAGAGGCAGGTGCTGTTTGATCCAGCGCGTGGCCTCAAGGAAGTTCACCGCGTAATTGTTATGTTCCTCGATGCCGGTCGCCACAGTCAGGATGTTCGGATCGAAGATGATGTCCTGGGCGGGAAAACCGATACGTTCCGTGAGGAGGCGATAGGCCCTCTCGCAGACCTCGATTTTACGCTCATAGGTATCGGCTTGGCCCCGTTCATCGAAGGCCATCACCACCACGGCAGCCCCGTAGCGATGGACCAGTTTGGCCTGCTGAAGGAACTTGGCTTCGCCCTCTTTGAGACTGATGCTATTGACGACCGGCTTGCCCTGAATGTTCTTCAGCCCTGTCTCTAGAATCTCCCACTTCGAACTGTCCACCATGATGGGGACGCGGGAGATATCCGGTTCCGACGCCACCAATCGCAGAAACTTCTCCATGGCAGCCTGGGAGTCGAGCATGCCTTCGTCCATATTGATATCGATGATCTGGGCGCCTCCCTCGACTTGCTGACGCGCCACCGAGAGGGCTGCGTCATAGTCGCCAGCCAGAATCAATTTGGAGAAGGCCGGCGACCCGGTGACGTTGGTCCTCTCACCGACATTCACAAAGTTCGACTCAGGCCTGATCGTGACTGCCTCCAGCCCGCTCAATCTGGTATGGGGTTCGACGGACGGAGGCACGCGCGGCGCGATCCCCTTCACCGCCTCGGCGATCAGCTTGATATGGGCCGGGGTCGTTCCGCAGCAACCGCCGACGATATTCAGCCAGCCATTCTGCGCCCATTCTTTCAATTGAGGCGCGAGACTCTCGGGCGTCTCAGGAAATCCCGTCGGCAACAAGGGATTCGGGAGTCCGGCATTCGGATGGCAGCTCACATAGATCGGGGCCAGGCCCGAGAGCTCTTCGATCAAGGGACGCATTTCCTTGGGGCCCAGGGCGCAGTTGATACCGACGCTCAGCAGAGGCACATGGGAAATGGAATTCCAGAAGGCTTCGATCGTTTGGCCCGTCACCCCGCGATTGCTGCCGGCCTGGATGAACGTCACCGAAGCCATGATGGGAAGCTTGAGTTTGCGATCCTCGAAGAACTTGTCGATAGCGAAAAAAGCGGCCTTCGCATTGAGCGTATCGAAAATCGTTTCGACCAATAAAATATCGACGCCTCCGTCCACCAAGCCACGGACCTGCTCGTAGTAGGCCGTCACCAGCTCATCGTAGGTGGTGCCGCGCGCGCCGGAACTATTGACATCGGTGGAAATGGACGAGGTCTTCGTGGTCGGTCCGATCGCCCCCGCCACAAAGCAGGACCGGCCAGGAACTGCAGCCATGACCTGCTGTGCCGCGCGTTTGGCACATTCGCCTCCGGCTTTTGCAAGTTCGTAGGCCAGGGACTCCATCCCATAGTCGGCCAGGGAAATGGCTTGCGCGTTGAACGTGTTCGTCTCCACGATATCAGCGCCTGCCTCGAAGTACTGGCGATGAATCTCCTCGATGATGGCAGGCTGGGTGAGGTTCAAGAGATCGTTGTGCCCCTGTTGATCCTTCTTGCAGTCTTTGAACCGCTCGCCTCGAAACGCCGCCTCGTCCAGCTTCCGCCGCTGGATCATGGTGCCCATGGCCCCGTCGAGGACGAGAATCCGTTGTTGCAAGAACGCGTCTAACGAACCACTCATACGTCTAGTCTCCGCAATCGAATGTACTGGATGGTAAAGAAAGCCGGGCCATCATAACTGACGAGTCTTGCACCGGCAAGCAATCCGATCTCCGTACCTTGACAGGGGGAAGAGCCGCCGATACGATGCCGGCACCAGCTGGAGAGAACCTGTGCTCCTGCATCTTTCTACCCCCACGATCATCGTCTCATTCCTGCTTACTCTATCGACTGCCGCCTGGTTTCATCCGGAGACAGTCCTCGCAGCCCCCTATTTCGAGGACGGGTACCTCGGGCTAACGCAAACAGAGCTCCATCACACACTCGGCATGCCGCAGGCGGTGCGCGATCGCAAGTCCGCCCTGCGCGTCTTCACCTACTACGCCATCACCGACTGGGAAAAGTATTTCCGGAAGCTCGTCTCGCCGGAAAACGGCGAAGACGTCTATACCTTTAAACGCGACGGCATCGAGATCCGCTACTCGTTCAGTTACACAGCCGATCCTAACGATGCCAACGAGAATCGCCCGTTATTCGTTCGCCTCGTCGACATTGAATTCTCTCCCTCCGTTCCCCTCTCCCAAATCCCCTCTCTCGTTCCGGAGTTTCACCCCTCGGAAGATCCGACGGCCTCCTCATTCCGGTCGAATATCTGGGTGCTCTTGTTCAAAGGCGCCCCATCCCCCCAGGCTCGCTTTATCGTGAAAGAGGCCACCAAGGACAAACGGGCCTGGACCCTGGCCTACCAGCTCTTTTCGTTGCAAGGATTGCCGGACCCGCTCACGGCCAAGTCGCTCATCGATCGGATGGAAATCAGCGCCCAAAGCATCGACCTGGTGACACAGCGCCAAAAACATACCCATGACCCGATCCTCAATCCCTACTCGCGGGAATTTTTCCAGCGCCCACTAACGCCGCCCTCGCCCGCCACTAAAAAGATTCCCTTGCCCAAGTACGCCGAGTAACTCGCTCGCTGGAGCGACCGTGCCATTTCATCGATTCGACAGGGCAAACCACCTCGTTTTCTTGACTCTCTTCGAGTCACATTGCTACGATGCACCCCGTCACACATCCATCCACTGTTGCGACTCAAGAACCCATGAACACTGTTTCAACTGATCTCACGGAACCGACCCCCTTCCTCTGCCGACGCCCGGTTCGGCTCATTATCTACGCAGGGCTGGGGCTCTTTCTGCTCCTCATCGTCATCTGGCCGCTGGTCGCGCAGCTCAAAGACCCTGACTTTCAAAAACATATTGCGGAACATCGCGTCATGGTCGGCATGTCGAAGGAGCAGGTGTTACAGGCGTGGGGTGGACCGCAAACGATCAACACGACCTTCACCAAAGAAGGCCTCCGGCGCGAGGAATGGATTTTTGAAGATTGGGAAAACGCGGCAGTCCTCAAGCACCGCTACCTGTACTTTGAAGAAGGCCGCCTCATCGGTGGATGGTTCCAGGGCTCTGGCGAACGGCTGCCTACTCAGACCCCGTCCAATCCGCATAGTCCGAAACCGCGAAGCTAGCGACGAATGAAACGGCGGGCTACGGAGTTTCCGTAATTTGCACGCGGCGCAGTTTTCCCGGGCCGCCCGAGATGGTTAACACCCGTTTCCATTCTCGAATCTGGTACACTGCCCAGGCAGGTGATTCGCCTTTGTACGAGGCATCAGGATCTTCCCCGCTGGCGTTGAGAAAAATCGGCTCCGTGAAGCCTTCTTCCAACACATAGTCGAGGAGGCAGTCGGTGACGAAGCCGGCCCCTTGCAGGGATACCTCGGCCAGCATCGTCAGAATATCTTCAGGATTTTGGATCGTCACGTGTTGCATTGAAGGACCTCCGCGTCATCGAATTGTAACGACCCCCTCAGCAGGAAGGCAACAGACATGACTCGCCCCCTGACGAAAAGCCGACTCCGAGAAGAAATCTTGCGCCTCATGGATCGCAAACACCATTGGGCCTGGCCGGTATTCGCCGATGGCACGGTCACCGTCGATCAACTCAAGCGCCACTTCCAACAGGAATACGGCGTCTATGTGCGCGACTTTCCCGTGTTCCTGGCTCGCGTTCACGGACAGAATCCTCCGGCCCCGGTCCGCCGGATGCTGGCCGATAATATTTACGAAGAAGACACAGGCGGGCTCTCGCTAGGCAAGTCGCACCCTGAACTGTTCCTGACCATGATGGCAGGCCTCGGATTGCCGGCGCGCGACTTTGACAAGGTGCGCCTCCTGCCTGCCAGCAAGCGCTACCGCGCCTGGCTGGACAAAGTCTCGAACCACCGGGACTGGGTGGTCGGAGCCGCAGCCCTGACCATCTTCGTCGAAGGCAGCGTCAAGGATCGCGCGGAAATTGCCGATCCCTCCAAGCCCAAGACCGCCGAGGAAATCGAAGCGATCGTCCAATGTCACCCGCTGGTGAAATACCACGGTCTCTCCCCCGATGCGATGGATCTGATTCGCGCGCACCAGCTGGTCGAAGCGGGGCACCGCCACGATGCCTATGCAATGGTGGTGAACTACGCGACGACCCGTCCGCAGCAACAGGCCGTCCTGGGCTGCCTCAAGAAATGCCTGACCCTCTGGCAGGCCTATCGCGACGCCATCGCCAAGGCCTGTGGAGTGACCAAAACCGCCCTGTGAACCGGTCGATCGCTCTCGCGTTCCTGCTCGGCGTTCTGACAATCGGCCATCCATTGGCCCTCAGCTTCCCTGCCCCCGATAGCATGACGCTGATTCCTGCCGGGGAATTCCTGATGGGGAATCCGGCAGGCAGCGATGGCCTTCCCGACGAACAGCCACAGCGCCTCATCTCTCTCTCCCCATTCTGGATCGACCGTGACGAAGTCACAAATGATGCCTATGCACGATTCGTCCTGGCAACCGGCCATCGCGCGCCGGCAAACGCCAACCCCGCATCGACCCTGTGGGAATCCAACGTCCCGATCTCCGGCATCGGCAACCATCCCGTCGTGAATGTGAGCTGGGACGATGCCGTGGCCTATTGTTCCTGGGCCGGCAAACGTTTGCCGACCGAAGCGGAATGGGAGAAGGCCGCCCGCGGAACCGATGGCCGTCTCTATCCCTGGGGCAACGACTGGGACATGACGAAAGCCAACAGCGCCAGCTATTGGGCGGGACACACCATCGACTTTCAGAGCGGAGCGGACTGGGAATCCTTCTGGATTAAGGGAGCGGGAGCGCAGATTGCGAAAGCAAAGGGCCTGAAGGGAGAAGTGCTCACCCTACCGGTCGGCAGCTTCCCGGAAGGCATCAGCCCCTACGGACTCCATGACATGGCAGGCAACGTCGCGGAGTGGGTGCAGGACTGGTACAACCCGAACTACTATAAAGAGGCTCCCCTCTCAGACCCTCAAGGACCTCCTCGCGGGGCGATCAAAGGGATGCGCGGCGGGTCCTGGCTCAAACCAGCGATCAGTCTTCGCGTAAGCGACCGGGACTGGGGCCTCATGAACAGCCGCCCCAGCGGCACCGGCTTTCGCTGCGCCATGGACGCCTTCTAGCAAGCTCCTGAAAAAAACCGCCAGCGGCCAGGCGGCATGACATGCGAGAAAAGCGCGATTCGAGGTTCGAAGTTCTGAGTTCGAAGTTCCGCAGACCTCGAACTTCGAACCGCGAACCGTTGCCACTCTCGCCCGTCCCGCCATTCTCGCTCGGCTGTCCTGTGGCATCACCGCGCCAGCAAATACTCCACCCGTTCGATCCTCACCACCGGCATGATGAGCCCGCGACCTTCTTCCTCGTGGGAGAAGTCATAGACCAGCGACTCCTCGGGCATGAGCTTCCCGATCATGACGATCTCAATGTTGATTGTCTGACCAGCCGATACCTGTCGACGCAGGCTCTCCAGCTGACTAGCCTCGGGGACCGCGAACAGGTTGCCAGGAAGGTCTTCGGCTTTGAATCGGACCAGGCCCCACCTGGTGGGGGTGAAGATCGGCCCCATGACGATGCTGAACCCGCCGACCGCCGGCTCATAGCGGGACAGTTCGCCTGACCAGAAAAAGGCCACCGTCCACTTAAGCGCCTCCTGCCCTGCCCGCTTCGCATCCCGCTCCCGGTTCAATGCAAACAATCGTTCGTCATGTCCGGGATCGTGATGGCCTTGGCCGTAGACCTGGCTCCAGTCCGGCGGGGCCCCATCCAGCGCATCAAGAAACTGTTCCATCGAAGGGGAATCGGCCAGGATCCGGTAATCGGATGGCAGAATCATCGCAAGGTCGTGGCGCGTAATCGCCAGAAGAGGTTTCGTCCCGATGATCTCTTCAGCCCTTCCGTTCCCGACCGATCCGACGATCAGGAACAGAATGGCCATGAACCAGAGGGCTCTCATGGAAGGAGATCACTCCGTTGCGGTTGCGACGGCCCGATCGAAACTCGTGCGCAGGGCCGCAACATCCTGCTGCTCCTCCGTCAACACGCCACATTCGATCAAGAGGGCCAGGCGAGGATTGGGGTCGATACGGCGCAGGGCCTGTTTGGTGAGGCCGGCAGACTCAATGATTTTCCGATAGGTGCCGAGCCAGGAGCCGGTCACGGCTTTCAGTCCTGCATCGGTCGGTTTCATCCGTCCGAGTTTCACCTGCTCAAGCAGTTTGGTGATCGGATCGGACTGGGAGATCGTGGCAATCGCGCGCTGGAGGATCTGCTCACCTGATTCCATGATCAATTGGTGGAACAGGAACCGGGGCCGCGCGGATCACCGCAACTGCCGCAGGAACCGCCCCCGTTGCCGGGCAGCACCCAGCCATCCGTGCCGCCCACCCCGAATCCGGAGATTTGTTTCTCCAGCTTCGTGGCTTGGCATTTCGGACAGGCTGCTTGCGTGGAGCCATAGACCAACAGCTCAAAACGATGTTTACATTCTCCACAGACATATTCGAAGATAGGCATAGATCGTACTCCTTATTGTACCGAGCATTATAAGATCGGACCGGCCAGTTCGCAATCTGTGGGGCGACGTATGTACCAAGAAGAAAAAACCTTCACCCTGCGATTCAGCCTGGAAGCCTCCTTCCCAGACGACTATGACGGCGAAGAGGAGAACCAGGCCTGGGTGCGGGAATGGGAAACGAAGATCAAAGCGGATCTGCTCAAGGTGGTCTTCGAATCATTGCGCCAACACAAGTCCTGGCAAGCCCACATACGCAATCGCGGAAAATCCCCTTCCGATGAAATTGAAATCGTCCTCGCGCGGGACTTTTCGCAGGACATCCCCAAGCCGCAAGGATTCACGCTGCCGTGATCACGCCTCCTCTCGGCCTGTACCTCCACATCCCCTTCTGCCGGCAACGTTGCGATTTCTGCGCCTTCTACCTGGAAATCCATCGAGAGGGCCGCGCCGAGACCTTTGTCCGATCCCTCATCCATGAGATTGAGCTATCGGCGCAGCGCCATGTCACCACAGGCCGTCCCATCCAGTCGGTCTATCTTGGTGGCGGTACGCCGACAGTCCTGGCCACGACGCAACTTGTCGCGATCCTATCCGAGATTCGCAGCCAGCTCACCCTCGCCCCAGACTGTGAAATCACCGTTGAAGCCCACCCCTCCACGATCTCCGAGCAGGATCTCGCGCAACTCTGTCAGGCCGGTGTCACCCGCATGAGCTTCGGCGCAGAATCGATGGAGGATGGCGATCTGACCAGGATCGGGCGGCCCGGCGCTGTTCATGAGACCGTCCTGGCCATGACTCAAGCCAGAGCTGCAGGCTTTACCAACATCAATCTTGATTTAATGTATGGGCTCCCAGGCCAAAGTTTGGAAAGCTGGCAACGGACGCTGGCCAACTGTCTAGCACTGGTTCCCACACACCTTTCTTGTTATGCCCTCACAGTCGAACAGGAGACCAAGCTTGCTTCCAACATCCAACGCCACCGCAGTCCGGCGCTGGACGAAGGGCTTCAGATTGAAATGGACGAGGCAGCGCAACGGATACTGGCCGACGCAGGCTATGAACGGTACGAAGTGTCAAACTATGCCAAGCCCGGCTATGCCTGCCGGCACAATCTGCTCTATTGGACCAACGGCGAATACCTGGGCTTCGGTCCGAGCGCCCAATCCTATCTGGGCGGAACCAGATTCGGCAACGTCGCAGACCTTACGGCCTATGACGTAGCCCTCGCGGCACAGAACCTTCCCATCGAAGACCGCGCCACACTTTCGGAGGAAGAACAGCTCCGCGATGCCGTGATTTTCGGGTTACGGCTCATTCAAGGCATCCCCTCACAGCACCTGCATCAGCATGCAGCAAACTACGGGCATGAGACAGTCACAGCCCAGTTGCTCGCGCAGCAGTTGATCGAAGAGGACGGAGGGCGCAGCAGACTCTCGGCAAAAGGCCTCCTTCAAGCCGACACCATCGCCAGCCAGCTGTACTAGGACTGCCGCGAGAGACGCGCGGGACTGGCGGGACGATCGGTGGTTCGATGTTCGAAGTTCGATGTCTTTGGAACTTCGAACTCAGAACTTCGAACCTCGGATCGCGCCTTTCTCGCAACTCTCGCGTTTCATGCGCCGCGGCCCATGGCCGCTGCCGGACATGGGCCGCATCCTGCCAGCTCCATTGACTTTATCCCCAGGCCGGATGGAAACTAAAGCCAGATCACGTCGGAGGTGCCATGCCAGTCAATATGGATCCCGCCAAGAAGCGAAAAAGACAGCCACTGCCAGAAGCGGTCGCTGCTGCCTCTGAGAAAGAGACTGCCCTGCCGACTAAAGTGGTTCCTTTCGGCGAAGAGACGGAAGAGGATCGGGTAAAGGACCTGGCAGATGCGGAACTGAAAAATCTGTGGGAAGCCACGGAAGTCATCGACATGGATAAAGTCTGACGCGGATAGCCGCACGAGTCTGATTTGCCAGGCTCTCGTGTCTAGTACCTGGCTTCTCTCGAAGGATGCTCAAAAAGACCGTCCAGCAAGGCCACAGCCGACGAAAGCACCGGAGGCGTCGCCTCTGGGCTACGTTGAGGATGCTTTCGAGGTGAGAACGAAGCTGGCGGGCTTTTTCAGCATCCTGTCAGGCGGGCAGGAAGAAAAAGGCGATGGCCAGCATCAAATAGACGCCGACCAGCATCACGCCTTCCAGCCAGTGCGACTCTCCGTCCATCGCCACGAATCCCACGATCAGGACCGAGATCGTCACCGCCGCCACCTCGAACGGCGTGAAGATCAGATCCAAGGGCGTCCCGAACAGATAGCTGGCAAAAACGAGCAGTGGGGCAACGAGCAACGCAATCTGCAGGCTGGACCCCACGGCAATCCCATAGGCCAAGTCCATTTTGTTTTTCAACGCCACCATCACCGCGGTGGAATGTTCGGCCGCATTACCCACAAGGGCCACCAGAATGACGCCGACAAAGACTTGTGTGAGCCCAAGTTGATGCGCAGCCGGCTCCAACGCACCGACTAACATCTCGCTCATCAGGGCCACGAGACAGGTCACGACGGCGAGCACCGCAATCGAGGCGCCACGAGTCCATGGTTGTTCTCCGAGGTCCGAGGCATCATGAGCCTCCCCCGCAAACAGATGGCGGTGCGTCTTTAAGGAAAACATGAGGCTCAGCACATAAATAATGAACAGCACGACTGCAATTTCAAAACTCAGCTCTCGTTCGATCGCGACATCTCGATCGGAAGCGGTGTAATGAAACAGAGCCGGAATGATGAGCCCCACGGCAGCCAAGAGCAAAAGACTGGCGCCCATTCCGGCAGCGGTCTGATTAAACTTCTGCCGCTCGTACTTCATCCCACCGGCAAACATAGAAACCCCGAGCACGAGTAAAATATTGCCCAGGATCGAGCCGGTCAGCGAGGCTTTGACGACATCGTGCAGGCCTTCTCGGAGAGCCACCAGTGCGATAATCAATTCCGCGGCATTGCCCAGCGAGGCATTGAGCAGCGCACCGATGCCGGCACCGACATGGGTCGTCAAATGTTCAGTGGCTCGCCCCAACAAGCCGGCCAGGGGGATAATGGCAAGGCCTGCCGACACAAAAACCAGCAGTGGGTCGGCTCGAAGGACCTCAAGCGTGACCGTCACCGGGACGAAAATGAGCAGGAAATCAAGCCAGGACGTGAAGAGATATTGCACGCGCAAAACCTAACATGACGGTGAGACTTTGTCGATAAATCGACGCCGAGCCCCTCACGCACTGTTCTACCCCTTTCATCTCTGCCATCCGGAGACCCTGGCGCGGCTCCTGACTCGCTTTGCGACTATCCACTTTCGCGACTTCATGGCGCTCCAATTGACCCCCATGTCCGGAATGACGGCGTTCCAAGACCGGATGGGCATGAGCTTCCCGGACCTCGTCGAGTCAGGGCGGCTCCGGCAAGGGCACGATGTGAGTGGACCTCTGTCACCGACAGTCGCAGCCGTCGTCGATCGCGACCTTCGCGATCCCCTCTGGCGCGCCTGCTTTCACAGCGCGTTCCGCCAGGACCGTCGGCTCCAACGGGGACTCTTCGAACCCTCCCACAGCCTTCGCATCGGCGACAGTCTCGTGCCAGGCCCTGCAGCACTCCTCCAGCTCATGGACGATTCGTTCAGACAAGAGGACTATGATCTCGCGAAGGTCAGAGGCTTATGCAGGAGTAACGTGACGCTTGAAGAGGGCTATCACTTTGAGTATGGGCTGGCCCTGGTGAAGACATCCGCCGCACTCGTCTATACGCAGACCCTGGCATTGGTGCAGCAGCTTCAACCGGTCACAGACTCCCCCGCCCACTTCGCCCTCTATGCGCAATCCTGCGCTCGAGAGAACTGGCCGAGCACCAACCATCTGCTCGTGCGCACCGGATATTAAAGTCGGGGCAAATTCTGCTAGAATTCCCCCCTATGGCAGGTATCAAGACTCCCCTCGCACCCCCAATTCCCACAGAGATCGCCAGCACCGGCACAGATATTGGACTTGACGCCCGTGTGATCGTGTTCAACTGCGAGTGCCATACCTACCAACAAGTGGTGGCCCTCTTTTGCCAATACATTCCAGGCATGACCAGCTCGAAAGCTTTCGAGCTGGCCTGGAAGATCGACCATGATGGGGAAGCCATCGTGTTTTCTGGGGCGTTGGAACAAGCGGAAGAAATCGCCGCCAAACTGGCGGGAGGGGGACTCCGGGTAGCCGTCCAATAGTGCAGTCTGCTACTTCTTGTGTTTCTTTGCTGCGGCTTTCGCTGGTTTCGCCTTCGGCGCAACTTTCGGCGTGGCCTTCGGTTTCGCTGTGGCCTTCGCTGGCGCCGCTTTCGCTGGAGCCGGCTTCGCCGCTACTGGTTTCGCCGGAGCAGGCTTCGCAGGCGCAGTCTTTTTGCCGTGGCTTCCTCCCCCGCCCTTCACTG
This sequence comes from uncultured Nitrospira sp., assembly GCA_964358535.1. Lineage (GTDB taxonomy): Bacteria > Nitrospirota > Nitrospiria > Nitrospirales > Nitrospiraceae > Palsa-1315. Next base: position 18,675 of record CAYHQK010000016.1, read on the forward strand.
GCTTCCCTTCAGCGAGCTGTGCCTGAAGTTTGTGTGTGGCAGAGGTTTTATTCAGCTTCTGAACCATATCGCCACTATGGATCCGCACTTGATAGAGCTCAAGAAGCTTGCCAATGGCCTTCTGATCGCCTCGTTTCGCGGCATTCAGCAGCTTGCGGCGATGGTTCATCTCTTCTTCTTCGGTATGGGAAGCAGCCCGTCGTTCCATAGCCATCCTTTCGTTCTACGTGGGAATAAAGCCCCCGCGCGGCGCAGTATAGCGGAAATGCTCAATTTCTTCCAGATCTTCTAGCCCCAAGCGGGAACGAGGCGCGGGAGGAGCGAGGCCTGCGAAACCAGGGTTTGCGCCTCGCGCCTGTCACGCCAAGCCGCCTATCGCAGCATGAGAGCGCTTGTGGCTAGTTTTCCCCGAAGCGTATAATACGCATCTTATTTTGAATCACTAAGGAGACCCCCATGGAACATCAGAAGCCGAATGCGCCGACCGTCGCCGATGACCCCAAAGCCCGCGAAATGCTTCGCCAGGCCTTCGAGAAAACCGCGCGCTGGGAAAAAGACTTCAAGGGATTCACGGCCGACCTGACCGTCAACGTGAACGGCAAGGAAACTAGCGGACCGATCATGGTGAAGGGCCCTCGTGAAGTTTCGGTCCAGCTGGGCGATGCCGACGTGCAGAAGTGGGCGCAGGAACAGCTCGGCATGATCGCGGTGCACCGCGGCCCAAGAAGCTTCGAAGAATCGGATGGCAAGTACTCTTTGACCATGGAAGAGGACGGCCATCCCTTCGGCACGAAACTGATCATCCACGGATCGAACTCGTTCTACCGCCTCAAGGACAACCGCATCACCCAGATCAACCGCAAGATGGCCCATCCCGGCATGACGCCTTTTGCCTTCACGATCAACGTGGAAGAAAGCGCCGTCACCCAGGACCAGAAGAACCTGACGACCAAGTACAGCGTGTACTACTACTCCCCCACCGACGGGAAGCTGACCAACGCGGAAAGCATCACCGACACCTACGTCCGGATCGGAACAGCGGATCTCCCGGCCACCCGCCGGAACATTTCCTACGAAAACGGCGAAGTCGTCGTGAAGAACCTGACGTTCAAGAATCACAAGTTGGTCTAACAAGAAAGATACGAAAGCCTGTCCACTAGATCGCTGCCTGCTGGATGGTCAAACAGGCCGTCCAGCGAGGCCGCAGGCGAGTCGAAACCGGAGGCGTACCCCTTTGGGGGTACGTTGAGGATTTTGATGAGTCGAGAACGAAGCTGGCGGGCTTTTTCAACATCCAGCATGGACCTTCGAACCTCATTTCCCCGCAGCATGAACTTCCAGCTGGAAGGCTACGTCCATCTGGCGCGGATGATCGACAAGTGCCGCGCTGTGCTGGGCGGCACCGAAGGCGAATACATCTATCCCTGCCCCATGGATGACCGGCTCATGGAATTCGCCGGCATCACGGCCGAGCAGTTCACTGCCGCAGTCAAAGCCAATCCCTCAGACGAAGCCGTGGTGAGCTGGTTCATCCGGACGGCCAAAGCCCATCCCCAAGCCGAGCTGGAGGCATGGAATCGGGCGATGCTGACTCGCGGACCCAGCACGCCAGAGAAACAGGACTACTTCAACACACTCAGAGACGCCATCGACCCCTCCCGCACCGACCTCACTGCCTGGGCCGACCTCCAAGATCTCGAAGAAGGCCGGACCGTTCCGAAAAGATAGTCTGACATATTGGCAAGAGGTGCAAGGCGAAGCAGGAAAAACGCCTCAAGGCCCAGGAGTCTTGAATGCGAGAAGCTCACCGGTAAATTTATCTAGGAGGACTCGATGAAGGACGTGACCACGCAACGGTATGTATGCCGTCTATTACAGGGAAGCCGATGGACTTCACTGCTTTTCGTTTTACTGGTTATGGGCTGCAGTTCAGAACCGGCACATTATGAAGGAGCATTTTCAGCAAGCCAGCAGGTCAAAGGCAATTCGGAATCGATTTCCGCTCCGATGGACAAAACATGGGGAGGCGTTCTCGAGGTCCTCTCGCAGCAAGGCTTCCTCATCCAGCAAGCAGACCAGAAAAGTCGAATTATTCTGGCGAATCGGGAGATGCGATCCAAAGACGATACGGACCTGTCCCACACGGTCACCGCGACCATCACGTTACTCCCTTCCACCGACCAGCTCACCCGTGTCATGATTGCGGCGAACCAGACCACCGAACTCCATAAAAAATCCTACACCTGGTGGCACCTGCTCTGGATTGTTCCCCTCTTTCCGACCGGGACGGAATATACGACGGTAGTCGTTGAACGTGATACCGTTCGCAGCCCCCAATTCTATAACGACTTTTTTGCAGCCGTGAAGAACTCCTGTGAAGATAAAACAGCGCCAGCTCCATCGACGCCTGCGCCCTAATCGATTGACGAAGCCACTGCAGTGCCAGACGGTCTGGGCGGCCCGAGAGTGGTCGCCCGGACTAGCACCTCATTGACAGGGCCAAGCCCGCGCGCAATCTGAACCGAGTACTGCGCGCTTAGGGACGCCGTCGATCCCCTCCGTACCATCACCATTGCGCCGGACGCCATACAACAGATGCGTAGAGATTCCGCCTGCCTGAAAATGGAAAATCCTTGCGGATCTACGTAAGTGCACTATCCTGAGACCTTGCACATTTCAGCCAGATCCCAAACGAATGAGTGCGTCGCACCGTGACGACAAAAGGCTATACAATTGGTGTCTGACCGCAGAGATCCAACACTCCCACTGTTTCAAACTCCCATGAACATGGGCCGCTATCGCGTCCAGGTCCTCATGCTGCAGAGCCTCGTCTCCATCGTGCTCTCCTATCAAGTCCTCTATACCCAGGAAACCATCCTCCCCCGCCCCATCCAGGAAGTCCTTGTTCTAGGACTCTTGTCTCTGCTGGCGGCCGCCTTTCTCCTGCCGACCCGCGTGATCGAGAGCCGCGCCTTCACGATCGTCCTGCTGCTCATCGACACCGCGATCACCTCCAGCATTATCTACGCCACCGAACAACTGGGGTCCGACCTCTACCTGGCCTATTTCCTGATCATCCTCATTTCCGCCTCGATGAGCACGCTCCAACTCAAGATCGCCTTCTCCGCCATCATTGCCGCCCTCTACGGCGCCATGCTCTACCTCTCGATAGGCAACGCGCTGTTCCTCGAAGGCCACCTCATTCGCATTTCGATCCTCCTGATCATGGGCGTGGTCTATAGCGTCATGAGCGAGAGCCTGGACCAGGAGCGCAAGGGCAAACAGACCCTCCTGGAGGAAATGCAGGAGCGCCGCCGGGCCGAGGACACGCTCAAGACGAGCGAGACCCTCCTCCGCGCCCTGCACGAAATCACCGTGGATGCCGCCGACTGGGAGCAGCGGCTCCGTCGCGTCTTAACGTTAGGCTGCAGCGCCTTGGCCCTGCCCACCGGCATGGTGACGCGGATCGACGGCGACAGCTATGAACTCCAAGAAATTGTCAGCCCGAAATCGAAACGTCCGGTGGACACACGGCATCCGTTGCGCGGAAGTTATTGCGAATGGACGACCCAATCCCGGGAAGCCATCACCTTCTCGTCTCCGGATCAGTCCGAGTGGAGCCCACCGGCTGACGACATGATCTCAGCCCCGCAAGCCTTCGCGGGCATCGCCATTTACGTCAACGGCGCCCTCTATGGATCGTTGAGTTTTTCCAGCGAGGAACCGAGGGAACGGCCCTTTGCCGGCTACGAGAAAACGTTCCTGAAACTCACAGCCCAATGGATCGGGCACGAGCTGGAGCGAAAGGACGCGGAGGCCAACCTCCATCGCGCGAAGGAGCAGGCAGAAGCGGCCAGCCGGGCCAAAAGCGAATTCCTCGCGACCATGAGCCACGAAATCAGAACCCCGATGAACGCCATCATCGGCATGTCGGATCTCCTCGCGGAAAGCCCCCTGCTGCCCGAGCAGCAAGAGCATCTCGGGATCTTGCGGCGGTCGAGCACGAACCTCCTCGATTTGATCAACGACATTCTCGACCTCGCCAAAGTCGAATCGGGGCACATCGACCTCGAACAGATCGGCTTCGACCTCCATGAAGTCCTGGACAAGGCGACGGAACTCATGGCGCTCAGGGCGCAAGAAAAGGAGATCGAGCTCCTGGTCTCCGCCGCGCCGGATGTGCCGGTCGAACTGATCGGCGACCCCCAGCGCCTGCGGCAGATCATCGTGAACCTCGTCGGCAACGCCATTAAATTTACCGATCGCGGAGAGATCGCCGTCCGCGTCACGAACGACACCGAGGCGAACCAGCCTGGCGCCTTGCGCTTCGCCGTGTCAGATACGGGCATCGGCATCCCGACGGAAAAACTCCACCATGTTTTCGACCGATTCACCCAAGCTGAAGGCTCGACCACGAGGCTCTACGGCGGCACCGGATTGGGCCTGGCCATTTCGAAGCAGTTCGTCGAGCATATGAAGGGGAAGATCTGGGTCGAGAGCACCCCCGGAAAAGGCAGTACCTTTTACTTTACCTCCCGCTTCGACATTCCGGAAAACCCGAGCGCGGCCGCCTCGTCGCCCGGCAGCGAACTGACGGGGATGCAGACCCTGCTGGTCAGCAACAACGACGGCTGCCGCAGGCTCGTCGGCGAAGCGCTGCAATCCTGGGGCGCTACCGTCAACGACGCGAACGACGAAGACTCGGCCTTGGCCCTCCTGACCAACACGGAACCAGGCGCCCCCTCCTCCCCCACCTTGATGTTTCTCGACCTGGGGGACCTCTCCCTGGACCACACGCCGCACCGCATGAAGCTGATCCAGATCGCAAAAGACCGGGGCGTGATGGTGATTATTTTCGTCTCCGACGTGCGCAGCATGAACATTCGGCATGCCTACAGCCAGGGGCTCGGCGGCTACGTCACCAAACCCCTGACCAAGCGGAAGCTGTCCCATGCCCTCGGCATGGCCATCAAACGCACGGCGAACGCCTCCGAATACGACTCAGCCACCAGCCCCGCCAGGACTGAGATGCAGGCGACGATTCTCATCGCAGACGACTCAGCCGACAACCAAGTCCTCATCCGGTCCTACCTGAAACAATCCGGCTACCAGCTGGATATTGCCGAAACAGGGGAAATGGCGGTCGACATGCACCGGGCCAAGCACTACGACCTGGTGCTGATGGACGTGCAAATGCCCGTGATGGACGGACATACCGCCACCAGAACGATCCGGGAATGGGAAAAATCCTCCAACCGAAAACCCACCCCCATCATCGCCTTGACCGCCTATGCCTTCCAGGAAGAAATCCAACGAAGCCTGGCCGCCGGCTGCTCCGACCACCTGACCAAACCCATCAGAAAAGATACCCTCCTCGACGCCATCCACAAATGGCTCTCGCAAGCCGCCTAAAATCCGCACCGACCTGGCCAACCTCCAGAACTAGAAAGACGGACGGCCCCCTCGAACAATTCGACTCGTTAGCGACTCGCGTACCGCGCTCTGCTCGAATCAGTTATCCCTCGTCAATACATCCATTTCGTCGTTCTGTCTATTGATTTTCTGAACTGAAAACGATATTGCTCTGGCACCGAAACCTAGCTTCCTGTCACGCGAGAACTCCCATGGCCTTGCCAATACTGAGCGAACAGATTGAGCGGAAAATCCTGCTTATCCGTGGACATCGCGTGATGCTTGATACAGATCTGGCCGTCCTCTACGGGGTGCCGACAAAACGCCTCAATGAACAAGTTCAACGAAACAGGAAGAGGTTTCCTTCAGATTTCATGTTTCAACTAACTACCGAAGATGTGGACCGTTTGAGGTCGCAATTTGCGACCTCAAAATCTGGATCAGGGGGAAGGCGCTACCGCCCCTACGTCTTCACCGAACAAGGCGTGGCCATGCTCTCAAGCGTGCTCAAAAGTGAGCGGGCCATTCAAGTCAACATTGCCATCATGCGAGCGTTTGTTCAGCTTCGAGAGATGATCGGCTCGAACAAGGGGCTTGCCAGGCGACTCAATGAATTGGAAAAGAAATACGACAGCCAGTTCCGGGTCGTCTTCGAGGCCATTCGCGAACTCATGGCGGAACCAGAACCCAAGGTTAAACGAATCGGGTTCAAACCCTAACTCCGTAACCGCTGTCGATTCCGCCTCACAAGCCAAACTCACAGCCTGATATAGTGACGACACGCGGAGGGAGGTCTCACATGAAAGATTCGGGAAACCAAGCTGTGGGGAGACAAGGGCAAACCATCAGCCTCCGCGCCAGTCACACACAGAAAGTCTTGATCGACCGGGCTGCGGAAGTCCTCGGCAAAAGCCGATCCAATTTCATCCTCGACACCGCCTGCAGGGAAGCAGAAACCGTGCTATTGGATCGGCGCTACGTTGCGCTCTCGCGCGAGGCATTCGAACGTTTTACCGCCCTGCTCGATACCCCACCCGCGCGCAACCAAAAGCTTCGACGTTTCCTTCGCACCAAAGCCATGTGGGACAAATGAGTCCGCACGGTGCAAGCCGCGGAGATCGCCGGCATCCGGGCTATTCTCGTCCATGCGATCTCGGAGCCGGCCAAACGTTTCTATGAAGGATGCGGCTTTACGGCCTCGCCCATCGATCCGCTGACGGTCATGTTAACCGTCGCTGAAGCGGAGCATATCTTGAACGGCACAGACTGAAGCCCGTGGCACGAATCATCAATGCCCGCCGAGCGACAGCGGGAGAGAGGAAACGCCATGAAACGTAAAGGATCACCACAGGCAGACAACATGCGAGCGGAATATACCTTCGACTACACAAAAGCCGTTCGAGGGAAATACTACCGGCGGCTTATCAAGGAAGGGGCAAACGTCGCCGTACTTGAGCCGGATGTCGCCAATGCCTTTCGCGACTCCGCATCGGTCAATGCCGCCTTGCGTTCTCTCCTGGAAATGTCCGAAGCGACTCGACGCCTAACGACCCACGCCAAGCGAGGATCGAAGAAACGCGTGGCGGCATAAGCCACGCCGTCTATCCCTCCCGAACCAACCTCCCCGCCTGAGCAGCCTTCAGGGCTGAGAGAAAAGACGTGCGGTTCCCCTCGATATGAAGTTTGAGGTCACAAATTGCGACCTTAAAGACGGATCGTCTTCGAGGCGATTCGCGAACTCATGGCGGAGCCGGAGCCCAAGAGGAAGGGATGGAGGTTGATAATCTTCTGTGCTCGCGGAACGCGCGCCCTCGGAAGAGCCTCGTTCGACGCGCGCACGATGGGAAACCACTAGGCCATTCCTCTGATCATGGAGGAAAAGTTGGAAATAGCGTTCGGCAACGCTGCCCCACTTGGGTATAGACCGGCTACCGAGGAAAACGTAGAATGTCCCTACTCCTTCGTCCAACCTCATTACGGGCAACCTTTCTGTCATGAAACTCGAGATTTCGGTTCCCTTGAGCATGATGAAGGAATTCAAAACTAAACAACAGAACGCCACCTGTGCATAAAGACAGCATGAAACCAGGACAACTAACATTTAAGGTAGTCCAAACCCCTCAAGGGCTGCCGAGTTCTGGTCAAAGCTTAGCTGTCCTGCTGAAGGATAATTGGGACGATTGGGGGAAATATTCCACCCTTTTTGTGCTCATAGTCTTCGACGAGAAAGCCGTGAGGCATAACATTGGCGGTGTCAAGATCGGACAGTTTCGCATGCCAAATGAACTTCGAAGACCGGAGGTCCCAACCACGTTTGAATCGCTTGATGAAGCCTATTTTTCACTTGGCCAAGACGACAGCTACTATAAGGCGTTGGGTGAGCTTTCGGAAACAATTAGAGAGTGCATTGTAAAAGGATTGCACGATTTAGTCGCCGACGACGGACTTTGGCGGCAAGCATGCGATGAAGATGTTACCAAAATCTCTCTTCTGAGATCGGTTACACCTAAGAGTGTCGAGGGTCAGTTCCGGCGACTCCTGAAAGGGCTTCCAAGGCTAACAGGATTCAAGTTCACCTATACACCTCCGAAGAATTCTAACGCGCACCACCTGCCATACGTCTTGTCCTTTGATGTGGTGCCAGAAGCTCACCCTCCAACAAACCTCCATGTATTAATCGGACGAAATGGAGTAGGCAAATCTAGGCTATTGAACCTGATGACGCGCTCATTAGTCGGGCGGCCTTCCAAGAGCAGACCATCGGGAGAGTTCCTGTCAGTTACTCCAGATGACGATTCCACCCCATTTGCGAATCTGGTTTCAGTTAGTTTTAGTGCCTTCGATGATTTCGATTTGCTACCTGAGAAGAAAGACAAAACAGATGGCATTCAGTACTCGTATATTGGGCTGAGACGAGCTAGTGGACAAAGAGTGGGGACTCCGAAGACTGCAAACATGTTAGCGAAAGAATTCGCCAAAAGTGTGGCGTTATGCCTGAGGAGTGGTCGAGGAAATCGCTGGAGAAGGTCTTTAGAAATGCTGGAGGCAGATCCAATATTCAAAGATGCCGAAGCGACTCTGTTAATGGAGACGCAGGTGAGCGATGAGCTGAGTCCGCGAGCAGCCAAATTATTTAATAGCCTTAGCGCTGGCCACAAGATCGTCCTTCTTACCATGACCCGACTGGTTGAGGCGGTAGAAGAAAAAACTCTAGTTATCCTAGAT